>VSPM01000005.1 GCA_009775365.1 Muribaculaceae bacterium | reverse complement strand
AAGGTGGTGCCACCAGGAATCGAACCGGGGACACAAGGATTTTCAGTCCTTTGCTCTACCAACTGAGCTATGGCACCTCTTGCTCGGCTTCGTTGCTCTCTTGCAATCACTTCCCTGCCGTTTGCGAGTGCAAAGTTAGATACTTTTTTTGAATCCTCCAAATTTTTTCTTTATTTTTTTATTCATTTTTAATCATCTCTGTCAGTTGTTGCTGATTTATTGAACTTTAGCAATTCAATTTTCTTTAAGCCGTTTTCAATCTTTTAACCTATAATCGGTTTCATTTAGCACCCGCTAATGAAATCAAACTATAAATTAAGCATGTCTATGCCTTTCTTTTCACATCTTCTCAATTGAAATGAATATAATGAAGCATATTAGCCCAATTTGGTGCATCCTCCCATTATTCTGAAGTATGCCTCTCTATATAAGCCCTGCACCGGCAACGCAAACAATCTACGTGCAAGATTGCCCCCCGATAAGCATGTGCCATCAATACAGAAATGCATCATTCATTATCACACCATCAACAAGAATCTGTGCCGGAAATACAGATGCGCAACACGCAAGATTGGACTCTCCGTAATCATTTGCGTCATCAATGAAGCAACGTGTCGTGCGCGATTCCTCTCTCAGGCTTCTACACCGTCTGCAAAGTTATGCGCCGTGCAAGATTCCAACCTCGGCAAGCAACTATGCCGGCAAGGAAGATGCACTACTACCCTACCGAATTTCGAGAAAAACATATACAAAGTTTTCACACATCCTTCAAAGTGCCATTCCATGTCAATCTTCACATAAATCCTGCATACATTTTACAAATTGGTCAAGAATTATTACCGCTCGCTGAATTTTTCATCAAATTTTATATTATTTCTTTGCCCATCAAAATATTATAGTTAAATTTGCGATTGATAGAGATTACGCTAAGACGAATAACAGCTTTTCAAAAAACAGGCTTCAGTTATATCATCATTGATCCAACTTGAATCACATCTGTGTTAGAAAATTGTTCTTTCTGAATATCGGTAAAAACTTTCATTTCAACATAGCTCATATTAACCCATTAAAATAATACCTCTATGGCTAACCTTAGTCTCCGGCAGATGTTGCTACCGATTGTCGCCATTGGCCTCGCAGGGTGCTCCACGTCTGTAGTTTCCGACGACCCATCACTCCCCGACCAGACTGAAACCTCTAAAGTCTACTTCCGCGTAGCCCAGAACGAGTTCACACGTGCCGATGAATCAGAGACACAAATCAACACTCTTCACTTGGCTTTCTATTCACCGGATGCCACAGGCCCTAATCTGAAATACTTCCTGAAGGCTACTAGAGAAATTAACGGCACATATTCCGCAGAGCTTAAACTCACCCCCGGCGATTACCCGGATATAGTTGTAGCGTTTGCCAACTTCTCCGATGATGAAGCCATGAAATCAGAAATGCAATCAGCCATCTCGTCAAATCCGTCAACTTTGTCGGATTTAGGCTCAGCCGGAAATCTTGCCATGAGCAGCACTCGATATTTCGACTCAGACGGGAATGACATATACTACACTCCCCTGTCCCCAAAAAACTTCATATCAGCGTCTCCGGTTGGCATCACCCTCGAAAGAGTCGCCGCAAAGGTAACTCTCACTAAAACCGACGGATTCTCGTCATCCGTTACCAAAGGCGGCAAGACACTTACCCTTATGCTCGACAAATGGAGCGTAAACGCAACAGACAAGGAAAGCCATATTATAAAGCAGATCGGCACTGATTTCAAAAACCCATTAACAGGCTGGACTAACTGGAACAACTCTACCGATAAAACTATGCACTGGGCAAATTCCGTGAACCATGACAGTAGCGCTGACCTTTTCCCGAAATATAGCGACAATCTTGCCGATGCCATAACATCGCATGTGGCATATTCCGACATTTCAAACGCATTTCCCTCCTCAGTGTATGCACACGAATCCACTCGCCCCAAGAGCCTGTTTAACACACCAAACGCGCTTCCATCAGCAGTCATAGCAGGGCACTATCTAATAGATGGAGCCACAGCCACCTTCTATAAATATGGCGACCAAATTTTCTCCACCGACGAATATTGGGAAGCCATTGCAAAAGCCCAGGAAGCACTATTCAATCTCGATGGATCCAAACCGGATGCCAATGACTTAAAAGGCATCTTAACCGACATCACACCATCCAAAGAAATCGCAGAAGAGGATATTGCAAACAACCTTGTCACTCCACAGATAACAACCATATCCAACATAATCGCATTCTATGACGCTGATAAGAATCAACTTGATGCAACTGACGTAACCAACGTCAACAAAAAATTATACAAGCCATGCCGCCTCATGGAGAAATTCACCGACGGCAAATGCGTATTCTCAATACCCATAAAGCACATGGGCCCTGAAGGAGAAGAGGGCTTCTACGGACTTGTGCGCAATCATCACTACAACATCACTCTGAAATCAATAACCGGCATCGGCTCCGGCATTGCCGACCCGTCACTTCCCGTGATCGACCAGCCGGAATCGACAGCATCCGACTCTTACCAAATCGGTTTCTCTATCACTGTAAACGAATGGACAGAGGTTAGCCAAGAAATCGAAATCAAAGAATAACAGGCAATCATACAATTTTCTCATCTTAACAACCCTCAGAGGGCAAGGCAGCACAACAAGCCTTGCCCTCTTCATCATTATCTTACCATTTTACGCAAGATACCATATTTCTTGCTACCTTTGCAACTCATTCACATCCGTCATGAAACAATTCTACTCTTACCCCGGCCCGTTCTCTCTTGAATGTGGCGGCTCTCTACCCGGCATTACAGTTGCATACCACACATTCGGCACCCTTAACGCAGACAAAAGCAACGTTATCTGGGTCATGCACGGGCTGACAGCCAACTCCGACGTGGCCGACTGGTGGCCCGGCACAGTAGGCCCGCAAAAATTCCTCGACCCGGAAAAATATTTTATAATTTGCGCCAATGTGCTTGGATCCTGCTATGGCACCACCGGCCCCGCGTCTGTCTGCCCCTCCACCGGCAAACCTTGGTGTAACCACTTTCCTAAAATCACCATACGCGACATGGTGAAAGCCCACAGGCTCCTGGCCGGACACCTCGGCATCAAAAAAATACACGAAATAATCGGAGTGTCGCTTGGGGGATTCCAGGCTATAGAATGGATGGTAGAAGACCCTGAAATTGCCGAAAACGTGATGTTCTGCGCCACCGACGCCTCCTGCAGCCCATGGCTCGCCGCGTTCAACCAGTCGATGTATATGGCCATCCACACCGACCCCACATGGGGGGAGCCTCGCCTCGACGCAGCCAAAGAGGGCCTTGCCACAGCCCGCTCTATCGCCCTGATAAGCTATAGAGGCCCATTTGCCTACAACATGAGCCAGCGCGACAGCGACGACAAAGCCGACCCCTTTTTCCATCGCGTGCAGACCTATCAGGAATACCAGGGAGAGAAACTGTGCCGCCGCTTCGATGTCTACTCCTATGTGAGAATCTGCCAGAGTTCCGACTCCCACGATGTGGGGAGAGGGAGAGGAGGAATCAGAAAAGCCCTCGAAAGAATAAAGGCCCGCACTCTCGTGATAGGGATAAGCTCCGACATACTCTTCCCTCCCGAATGCCTCAGGCAGCTGGCCGGCAACATTCCCGGCTCGCGGCTTGAAGTGATGGAATCCGACTTTGCTCACGACGGCTTCCTTATCGAGCATGAGAAACTCAACAAAATCATGCACCGATGGCGAGCCTCACGCTGAAAAAAAAACCTATAATCCTGCATTCCACGCCATGCCGACCGGAGGAGCAAGAACCGAAAGGCGCAAAAAAAGGTTTATATTGTTAACAGATACGGAATAAAATCCTTATCTTTGCAAAAATTTCTCCACTCCGGCGCATGCCGGGAATAACCCAAATTTTATATTTATGAAATTCAAAGCATTATTTATCGGCATCGCTCTGTTAGGAATGGTTTCCTCAAGCTGTGTTACCAATAAGAAATACGCAGAGCTTCAAAACAAGTATGACGAGCTCCAGACCACCTACAGCTCAACTCGCGAAGACCTCATCAACTGCAACGCCGACACCCGCAGCCTCCAGCAGCAGCTCCAGAGCGCAAACCAGAACAACGCCGAGCTCAAGAAAGGTATGCAGGAGCTGAAGAACACTCTCGACAAAAGCATGGACGCCAACACGCAGGGAAGCGTCAACATAGCCAAGCTTGTTGACGAGATCAATGCATCAAACAAATACATCAAGCAGCTTGTCGACGCCAAGTCAAAGTCTGACTCCCTTAACATTGCCCTCACCAACAAGCTCACACGCTCGCTCAACACCGACGAGCTCAGAGACGTCGATGTGAAAGTGCTCAAAGGCGTGGTCTACATTTCTCTTGCCGACAACATGCTCTTCAAGAGCGGAAGCTATGAAGTAAGCAGCCGAGCAATGGAGACCCTCTCTAAAATAGCCAAGATTCTTAAAGACTACAAAGACTACGATGTGCTCGTGGAAGGCAACACCGACAATGTGCCTATCTCCAAGACCAACATCCGCAACAACTGGGACCTCTCTGCCCTTCGCGCCTCTTCAGTGGTGCAGGTGCTTCAGAACGATTTCGGCATCAATCCCAAGCGTCTTTCCGCAGCAGGCCGAGGAGAGTTCAACCCCATTTCCGACAACACCTCAGATGTGGGCAAGCAGCGCAACCGCCGCACAGAAATCATCATAACTCCCAAGCTTGATGAATTCATGGACCTCATCGACCAGGCTCCCGAATCTGACGAAACAAAGTGAGACTCACAAAAATATTCAGCGTGGCAGTCTCGATTCTGCCACTCGTGTCATGCGTCACCGACAGCGACCCCGTCAACAGCGGAGTGGCTGTCGGTGACTCGCTTCCACACTTTGCCGTCACCCTCAACAACGGGCACACACTGGCCACAGACTCCCTGAAAGGCAAAATCTCCGTAATCACATTTTTCAACACTTCTTGCCAGGACTGCCGCAAAGAACTTCCGGAAATCGACAAACTCCGGGAAGCATACTCAGCCAATCCTGATATCGTCACCTTTGCGATAGCGAGGAATGAAAGCGCAGAGTCTATAGCCGCATACTGGAGCGCCAATAATCTCCACATCCCATGGTCGGCACAGCCCGACAACGCAGTCTACAGCCTGTTTGCCACTGTAGGAATCCCCCGCATCTACATTTCAGACCGTCAAGGCATAATTGTGGCCGCATATGGCGACACTGATTCCCCATCATTCGCCTCATTATCCCTTAAAATTGAGTCCTTACTGTAGTTCCCAATTAAGACCCCGTTCCCCAATTTTACCTCAAATGGATTTCAATAGGATTTTTTGACCGTTTGACACAAGTATTGACAAGAATTGAATGCTGTCGCAAGTGACTCGCAAGGAATTTAGGATTGTGTGGCGACAAAAATCCTATAAAATAATAAAATTTTAAAAAAATAAAAAAATATTTGGATTTTTTTTGACGTTGTTGTAATTTTGTGCGGTAAAAGACTCCGGCATAGGAAGATTTGCAACCGAAACCATGTCGGGAAGGTCATTGCCGTTGCTGTGTAGTGGATTTCCCACCGGCGACGATTCTTTAATATTTTTCACTAACTTGAACGCCTCCCGGCATTGTCCATGCCGGGAATAAATAAAGAAGTAGTATATCATCTATGCCTCTCTTTATTTGCAAAAAAATAGAATTGCATGATATTTTCAGATGCTGGTTGATTTTTTTGGCTTTCTCTATGGCCACGGTATCTGTCGCCGGCAGTGTCGATGTTGTGTCTGACACAGCCGGGCATGGTGCGCTTTGCCGGACAGAAAGAGAGGCGCCCGATACGGTTGTGATAGGCTCTGTATTGTTCCCTCTTGCATCTTCGGAATATGACCCCGGATTCTCCGGAAATTCGGTGAGGCTGGAATCCATACGCGGTTTTCTTGACAGCATACCTTCGGCGGACGTAGGCTCGCTCAGGTTTATGGTGACGGGGTCTGTGTCGCCCGAGGGTTCGCGCGCATTCAATGTTCGCCTGGCTTATGACAGGGCGCACGCCTTATGCCGTATTCTTGGGACTCTTATCGGCGTATCGCCCGAGGTGACGGTGGAAATCCCAGACAAGGCCCCGCTTGAAAGTTACCCCGGCTTGCGGAACGCCAAAATTTCATACACTTATGTAACTATCACCCCCCCAGACAGTTACGAAAAATATCACATAGAAGAAGAATTGCCTCAAAAATCGTCGGCAACGTGTGACGCGTCTGAAGGTCAGGACAACGCCGGGGCGGTTGAGGAGAAACCGGCTGAAGATGACCATTGTTGCGTGGCTGGCGAAAATGAAGTTAACGAAGATGACGTTAACAACGATGACGTTAACGAAGATTATGGGCCCGCCACGGTAGTGGCCGGCGACTCCGGTTTCCGCTTGCCACCGGTTTCTTTGTCCACCAATATGCTTTACGACCTTTCCTGTGTGCCCAACATAGCTGTCGGTGTCGCATTGTCCGACAGGCTCTCGCTTGGGGCAGACTGGATGTGCGCGTGGTGGAGCCGAAAGCCCGACCATTTCTATTACCGCATATATGGAGGCGACATCGACCTCCGTTACCGCCTCCAGGGCGGACAGCCCTCTAACCCGTTCTCCGGCCATCATATCGGGTTGTATGCGTCGATGGTGTGCTACGACTTCCAGTTTGGCAACCATCACACAGGTGTGCTTTCCGACAAATGGAACTATGCGGCCGGAGTGTCTTACATGTTCTCGCTCCCTGTGGGGCGTAAGTTCAGCATCGATTTCTCGGCAGGTGTAGGATATATGTGGGGACAGTTTAAGAAACACATCCCTATCGACGACCATGACGTGTGGAAATCCACCCACCGCCGGTCGTGGTTCGGCCCCACGCGCCTCGGGGTGTCGCTGACATATCTGCTGGGGCCCTCCACATTCAATCTTTCGAAAAAGAAAGGGGGTGGGAAATGAGACTCCGTATAATATCGGTCATGATGTGGCTTATATGTTTGTCTGCCATGTTTTCGTCATGCCGCCAGCGAGAACTGTGCTACGACCATTCCCATTATTCTCCCGTCAGTGTTGTATTCGACTGGTCGCGGTGTCCCGACGCCGAGCCGGCAACGATGGTGGTATGGTTCTTCCCGGCCGAGGGAGGCGCGGGACGACGCTATGAGATAATCCCCGGTGGCGACACTTCGCGTGGAGGGAGTGAGTTCAACACTGTGTTGAAGGTTGCCCCCGGCAGCTATCGTGTGATATGCCATAACGGGGAAACCGAAAACAATCTTGAGGATGGCGACACCTTCTTCTCCTATAGGATACATACCGGCGACGATGTCTTGCTGTCGCCGATGAACCGCAGCGACAACGCCCCATGCCCCGACGGATGTGACACACAGCCCGTTAAAACAGAAGCCAGCACGCTATACGCGCACACCTATCCTTCTGTGGTGAGTGTGGCGGCAAGTGCCGGGACTCCCGTGGAGGTGAGGTTTGCGCCGGAAGAGGTGACATGCGTATGGAATGTAACAATCACCGGGATAGAGAATCTTGTGCCCGGAGTCGAGGCAAGCGGCGTTGTCACCGGGGCCGCCGAGTGCTGGAGCCATGCCGACGAGGCCGCGTCCGGAGAGGATGTCATGGTTCCCTTCCCGCTGAGCCAATACGGCGGCGACTGCCTTAAAGGGAAGGTAACGCTTTTTGGAGTGAAAGAGAGAGATGACATGCCACATAAGCTTAGAGTCTATACATCCTACAAATATTATTATGATTTTGATATAACGGACCAGGTGAGAAACGCACCTGATTCACACCACATAGAGATAATGTTACACGGAATCAAGTTGCCGGACCCACAGGGAGGCAACGGAATGTCGCCCGGCGTAAGCGACTGGGGCGACACCGAGGATGTGGAAATCAAGATGTAAAACAATTATTAACAACATATTTATATTATGAAATTCAGATTTATACCAGTTATGATGTTGGCGGCAGGGCTTGCCACGTCATGCGCGAATGAAGAAGTGGTGGAGGTAAATACCGACCCGACAGGCTCTGCCATATCGTTCAGCCCAAGAGTAGGACGTGCCACAAAAGCGACAGAGACAACGATTTCCAATCTGGGCAACTTTGCCGTGGTGGCGAGGGGGGTGCATCCTCATGGCGATGTATATTCCAATTTCTTGATTGGCGATGAAAACGGAGGCAAGGTTGCCACACGACCTGATAATGTTTCGGGCACTACAGGGGTGTGGACACTTGAGGACAATGTGCTTTGGCCGTCATCGATCGACAATATGCTTTTCTGGGCATATACAGCGTCAAACACCACATCTGACCAGATGAAGGGAAATTTGCTCGGAGGCGCCAAATTCTCCTTTATAGGAAATACCCCCAAGATTTCCGGATTCGTTCCCAAGAAAGCAGATTTGACAAAAGGGGGAGAATCATACTATTTTGACGGAGTCAATCAGGAAGACCTGATGTTTGCCTTCACGTGTCAGAAAAGGACACAAAGCGCCTCGAATGTACCGCTAAATTTCCAACACGCATTAACTCAGATTTCTATTGAGGCGAAATCTGCGGAAAAGAGCGCCAGCGACCACCGTATCGTAAAAATCAAGGGAGCATGGATTGTCAATGCCAAGGACAAGGGTGACCTGGCCGGAGACTTTAAGTGGGATAATTTAAAAAAAGAAGCCACGTCAGATCCTGACTGGACTGCGAGCTTCTCGTCGAATGACATCACTGCATATGGCTCGTTCTATAAGGATGAACAGTTGCTGGATGATAAAACGAAAACGATAGACTTGCTCAAGGCCGGTTCCAAACAGGAGCCGTCGCTGATGCTCATACCTCAGGATTTCGAGGCTTGGAACGCCCAAGCGTCAGCTGAAAATATTGGCAAAAACACCAATGGAGTCTATATAATGCTTCTTTGCCGCGTTGAGCTTCGTCATGACGGTTCGACTCATTCCGGAGATGACGGCGCGAATGATGATGTCTTTATAGATAATGACAACAATAAGCATTATCATCAGCAGTTCCCTGTGAATAAGGATCACAAATACAACGAGAAGGAGTATGGATTTGTCTGCGTGCCGATAACGGCTCCAGTGACAACAGTCGATGATATTGAAGTGAAGGGATGGCAGATGGGCACGAAATACAAATATACGCTCGACATCTGCGGAGCCGCTTCCGGCGCCGGCATCTATCCTCCTGATTTCAACCAGAATATTTATAATAAGTTGCTTCCATCCGGCTATGCCGATTATCTTACCATCGGGACTCGCCCGACAGACACAGATGCTGACAATAATCCGATAAAGAACGTCGGCGACCCTGTTCTCGACAGCGAAATCAAGTTCACCGTCTCTGTAAATGAATGGGGCGAATGGATATCCGGAAATGAAAAAGCGAGATGACATCCGGAGAAATTGCCCGTTGTTTCATCTAAAGTAAACTTAGGGGGAGACATGAAAATGCCTCCCCCTTTCTAAACCTACTGAAATGAATAGCAGATATAAAGTCTTGAATGTGCTTTTTGCCGGAATCTCGGTGTCCGTAGCCGCCTTATGTGCCGCAGGATGTGCCGATGACTCCCCATTTGGTGAGAAACCCGGAGAATTGCCCGACCGTCCGGTGTTCGGGGTCTCCATGTCGTCATCGTGGCAGACGGGACAAGACGCCACACGCTCCGGAGTGACAGTGAGTCCGCTCGAAGGTGACTCCACGGGACAGACCTTATATCTGGTGACCGAGGTTGCGGCTGTCAATGACTCGGTAATCGGCCCCGCCACGAGAGGGAGCAAGGTGGAGAACGAAGAGGATTTCACCAAGGCATATGCATCGTTCGGCCTCACCGGCATCTGCCATCAGGGGAACGGAGACAGCGATGTGTCAGACCTCGCCCCCAACCTGCTCCACAATGGGAAGATAACAAAAAAAGGCACCTTCTGGGAGGGCCAAGAGCCTCTGTATTGGCCCGGGTCGGGCAGGATGCGTTTCTTTGCCTATGCGCCATATGCCACGCCCGACAACGGGGTGTCGGTTTCCCCTTCCTCGCAGAAGGGGGCGCCGGAGCTGACGTTTAAGGTGAACGACGACGTAGAGAAACAGACCGACCTTCTCACATCGGTCAGGGATGTGGCCGGAAACGGCGGGGGCGCCATTAATCTGGAATTCCGCCATGCCCTCGCCGCCATACAGTTCAAGACGGGCGACGCCATGCTTGGCGGCAAGGTGAAGAAGATTACCCTGTCGGGGGTCTATAAGGAGGGGAAACACAGGATAGGCACAGCCGAATGGACTGCGACGGGTGATCCCCTCGGCAGTTATGAGATTGAAAAGGTGGTGGAATTCGACATTAAGGACAAAACGCCCGACTCCGACCCTGACCATAGGGAAGACAACCATTACACCGACAATAACCAGCAGTATGCCGGGGTTGACGACAACCTCACGCTGTTCATGATTCCGCAGGAACTTCCCAAGGGGGCTAAGATCACCATGCTATTTACCGATGAGCTTACCGGGCTCGACCGCACTCTCACGGCCGACCTGGCCGGACTCCAATGGGAGGCGGGAAAACTTTACTCCTATTCCCTTTCCACCACAGGAATAGTGCTGAATCCGGTGGTAAAGATCGTAAGATGCGGAACAGAGTCGTTCGCATTTGCCGACAGCATACCGTTTACGGGTGTTGTGCGCGATGTCGAGCTTACTGCTTATGTAGAGGTGACGCAGGCCGGCATGCCTACGGTAAGAAAGGGAATACCCTACACGGTGGAATGTTCCACCGACGGAGGGAAGACATGGGCATCCAAGGCAAGATGGGGCGATGTGTGGCAGCCGGATAAAGGAGCCTCGGCCCGTGCCGCTGAAACATCCGACAAGTCTGATGTCATTTCCTCTGTGAGAGGCACCTTGTATTTGCCGCCACAGGACCTTTTTGCATCCAGACAGGATGAGCATTTCCCGGGGAAGCTGGATGATGCAGAAGGCTCGGAAAGCAATCCTAAAGACCTCTCTTCGCCAGAAAGCGCCAATTGCTATATGGTGGGAAAACCGGGTTACTACAAATTCCGCACTGTTTATGGCAACAGCTACAACAATCCCGCTGCTTACACCATAAACCGCACCGGTGGCGACGACCATGACCCCGGAATGAAATGGTATGTCGACCATCTTGACCGCCGGATAACTAATTCGAGCATCAAGGCTCAGGCAGGCAATCTCGGGAAGGCTTTTGTATTGTGGCAGGACTCACCTTCCCTTGTCGAAGATGTAAGGCTTTCAGATGATGGTGATTTTATCTCGTTTTATGTGGATAAGCACACCATTGCCCAGGGGAATACGGTGATTGCTCTTACCGACGGCTCGAGCGACGGCAACATAGTCTGGAGCTGGCATATATGGGTAACTAATCAGGACTGGAACAGCAAGACAGTGACGCTGAAAGATGAGGAAGGCCACACTTATGAAATGGCGCCGTCCGTGCTTGGACGGTGTGACAACAGCCCCGGCACGCCCGCCCGCAATTTGCAGCTGCGTGTGAGGTTCGACCTCAAGGATGCCAACGGCAACAGCATAACCGGCACAAAGGTTGTGTCGGAAGGGAAGGAGCACGACCTTCTCAAAGAGGTTGGACAGAAGTATATGGCGGCATCGTTGGGCGGCGACAATACTTATTATCAATGGGGACGCAAGGACGCTATGCCCGGAGGAAGATACGGAATAACCAACGGAAGAGTCGGTTATCCATATTATAATTACACAGAAGGGAATCGGGCACAGGAATTCACTATGATGAACAAGGAGATATTCGATAATCCCGAGAAGTATCAGTTTGCTGCGAGCGAATCTCAAAGTGGAGCCTCGTTCGGACAGACAGTGAGCCATCCACATCGTTTTGTCTTAGGGAAAGGGGATTATTATCGGATACATTGGCATAACGAAGCAAATGTTAAGGAACCTTATGTGGAGACCAAAGTCGTGAATAATGTCAAGATCAGAGGCTCCATGTATAATGCATGGAATACCACAGCGCAAAAGGCATATAATAATGCCAAGGGAAATGAATATGACGACGAAGGATGGAATGTGGGAAAGAGTATATATGACCCTTGTCCGCCCGGTTTCCACGTGCCGGCAGCCGTTACGTTCAGCGGAATGCTGAATAAGTCGGCGGGGCCAGATGCTAATAACGCAGAAGATTCCAATCAGCCTATGTGGGATGGTTCGGAGAATTGCTGGCGAATAAAAACAGACAAATCCGGCTCGGGCGAGGAAATCAAGATATATGCCACCGGGGTAAGGGATATGAACGTTCCGGAAGGAGAATTGAAAAAAAATCCTTTCGGGCCTTCGGGCAGCCTGTCTTCTTTGAATGGATTGTCGTGGCCTGCCTTCTCGATGATTGCTTATATAGCAACCACCTCGATAGGAAACAATGCTACGGCACAGAACAACATCCTTTTCTTCGATCATCGCAAGGTGAATGGAGACACGGAAGAAACGTTAGAGCGATGCGGCTGGGGGCTTCAGTCGAACAACTCCTACGGATTCACGATATGGCCCGTGAAGAAATGACGCCACCCCTCCTTTCGGATTAAAAATTTATGTAATATGCAAAACATGCAAACATTTCACCGGGAAATTATGATTATTCAAAAAAATGAATTAAATTTGCAACTATGAATAACCGTTGTTTTACCCACAGCGCTATATCCCATAACATAACCAATTATTCTGATCCATTCAGTTCAAAATCCTTCATTGATATGGCACGAATTGAAATTGCTCGACTTAGAAAAGACCACGGCATGAGCCAGAACGAGCTGGCCCAGCAGCTCCAGATCACTCAGAGCTTCCTCTCAGCCATAGAGAACGGCAAAAGCCCTCTGCCTACGGAAAAAGAGGAACGCATTCGAGAAATCTTTTCTTTGCCCGACCTTAAACAATACACCACTGAAACCCTCTCGCCAGCAGAAGCCGCGCGCCATCTGGCTGAAATGACCGACAGCGACCTCTTCAATCAGCTTCTGCAGCGCTTTCATTCCCAGGCCCACAACCGAGAAAATGAAAGCCACCACAGCGACCATCACGAGAGAATCAGCAATCTCGAAGAACAGAACTCCTCGCTTCTGTCCAGAATCGACAAAATGATGGAAAGAAACGATGCCCTCGCTTCAAAGAATGATGAATTACGCAACGACATCGACACACTGCGCTCTGAGATCTACCGGCTGAAATCGCTCCTGATTGAAAACAACATCACGCTTTAATTACCCCCCTTAGAATGAACGCAGCCGGCAATGCCGCCTGCGTTCATTCTATCCCCACAAGATATCCCTCTTTGCTGTAGGCAATCACTTTGCTTGCCAGACCGTTTTGCGTCAGCCACCCTGCAAGCTGTGGAGCCGGAGGGAGCAAATCGCTGTCTACATCCTTGTCGGCATGAATCCTGTTGATGCAGCCCTCGTCTTTCGGAAAACCGATCACTATCTTCCCGCCATCTTTAAGATTATGTTTTCTTAACCTTTTCAATGTCTCCACAGGCTCTGCCAGGTGAGGGTAAACGCAGTAAAGCATTATAAGGTCATATCTCCCCGGCACATCCGATTTCTCAAAGTCAAGCCTGAGAAAGTCCACATTCTTCAGTTCTCCGTTTTTGCCACGCGCCTCGGCAAGCATACCCTCGCTGAAGTCCACCGCCATCACGGTCCCCTTCCGTCCCACGCGCCCCGACAATTCCGGAAGAAGCACTCCGGTGCCGGTGCCGAGATCGAGAACGTCATATCCTTCTCTGATTCCTGTCAGATCAATTAATTCAGCGACTTTTTCGGAGGTGGAATAAACCTCCATTTCATCCCACTTAGGGGCAATCGTGTCGAAGAATTTCAATTCTTCACTTGTCATATCTCAATTTTCACTTTTTAAATTACACAAATTTAGTAATTATATTCCAACTATTTATTAAAGATATTTAATTAAATTTGCATCATCAATCAACAATTCAGTTTCATAATTTGTCATAATTGTTGTGAAACAAACTTAACTATAACCCTAATTTAGTTTAAATGAAAACATCTATATTTTCACTTTTGTTTTTATGCGGCGGCATCTGCGCGGCTCCCGCATTGGCCGACAGCCATCCAGCCGACACCATCTCTCTGCAAGAAATACTGATTACTGCGCCTCATAAAACAAATGTGGCACTCACCCCGCTCGATGTCACTGTGGTCAACGCTGAAGAGATCGACAGATCCACAGAATCGTCACTTCTCCCGGTTCTGATGCAAAAAATTCCGGGCATGTTTGTTTCCGAAAGAGGATTTGCAGGCTACGGAGTGTCGGGAGGGTCAGCCGGCAGCGTCAACATCCGTGGCGTGGGAGGAGGCAACAAGGTGCTCTTCATGATTGACGGGCAGCCTCAGTGGGCCGGAATTTTCGGACATTCCCTGCCCGACACATATGTTGCAAACGGGGTGGAACGTGTGGAAGTAGTGAAAGGGCCCTCCTCTCTGCTCTATGGCTCCAATGCCATGGGAGGCTCTGTCAACATCATAACCCGCAGCCAGCAGGCCGAGGGAATAAGCGGACGCGCTCGCGCCATGTTCGGCTCCTTCTCCACTCAGAAATTCAATCTCTCCACAGGAATACGCAAAGGGAACTTCACGGCCACAATCGCAGGGCAGGTTGACCGCAGCAACGGCAACCGCGAAGGCAGCGAATTCTGGCTCGCAAATGAATTCGCACAGCTGCAATGGTCGGCATCAAGCCATTGGAGCGTAGGCGCCAACGCCGACATGACTCAGAGCAAAGCCAATAACCCGGGCACAACCCAAAGCCCCCTTCTGAGCATGTGGACAAAGATTTTCAGAGGCACGGCATCCGTCCATGCCAACAACACATATGAAAATGTCAACGGAGGCGTGCAGGCGTTCATCAACTGGGGCACACATAAAGTCGACGACGGCTACGCGCCCGGAGCCGACCCACGCGACTATCTGTTCAACTCCACCGACTACAACATGGGGTTCACAATTTTCGAGACGGTAAACCCCTGGGCAGGCAACGACCTCTCTGCAGGAATCGACTTCCAGCACTGGGGAGGCCACTCCTGGAACACCGACAAGGCCGACCCTTCTAAAAAAAGCGCCGAGTTTAAAGAATGCGAGAACGAGGTGGCCGGCTACATAATGATGCAGCAGGCATTCCTGAACGACATATTGTCGGTCAATGCAGGCGTGCGCCTGCAGCATGGCTCACAATACGGCAATGTGTGGGTGCCTCAGGCCGGCGTGATTGCACATCCCTCGCCAATGTCAGAAATCAAATTCTCGTTCAGCAAAGGTTTCCGCGCACCCAACCTGCGCGAACTCTATCTCTACGCGCCCGCCAATCCGGACCTGAAGCCGGAATACATGTATAACTACGAACTGTCATGGCATCAGCATTTCCTCGGCGGGAAAATAAACGTAGGCGCAGCCATCTACTACATCGACGGCCGCGACATGATACAGACCCAGATGATCGACGGGCGCCCCAAGAACATGAACGTAGGTAAATTCAAGAACAAAGGCTTTGAAATCGACGGGGCTTGGAGAATAAGCGACAAATGGAGCGTAAGCGCCGCATACGCATATCTCCACACCGACAACACCACCATCTATGCCCCTAAAAACAAGCTCGACGCCTCCGTCAGCTTCAATCCCGGCCCCTTTGAATTCACTCTTGAAGACTGCAGCGTGTGGAGCCTCCACAACGGCAACCCCAACGGCACAGAAGACTACACTCTTCTCAACCTCAGAGCCGCATACACCTACGAAAGCGCCGTGCCTGTAACATTCTTCGTAAAGGCTGACAACCTCACCGACAAGCACTATGAGGTGGTCTACGGCTGTCCTATGCCGGGCACTACAGTGATGGGGGGCGTTGAATTTAAATTCTGACCATGAGAGCGCGCCTGTCAGTATTATACTTTCTCCAGTTCGGAGTGTGGGGATGCTATCTCTCATGCTTCGGGCAGCTCCTCGGGGCCGGAGGCCTCGGGGCGGAGATTCAATGGTTTTATGCCGCCGTGGGAATCGTGTCGCTCATAACTCCCGCCCTTATGGGGCATTTTGCCGACAGATTCATCGCTTCGCGCAATCTGCTTGCGGCCTGCCACCTGGCTGCGTCGGCGGCCATGTTCGGCGCATGGGTCTATGCATCATCCCACCCAAAGATGGAGTTTGCTCCTTTCTTTCTGATCTACCTGGGCTTTCTTGCTTTCTACATGCCAACACTCGCATTGGCCAACACCACCACATTCGCGCTTCTTAAATCGCGCGGGCAGATGCCTGTTGACCATTTCCCAGTAATCCGGATATGGGGCACCCTGGGCTTTGTGGCTGCAATGTGGTTTGTAAACAGCGCTTACTATTTCAACCACGATTTCGGGTTCACACTCTCCGACTCCCACCCAGCATCGGGATTCAGGTTTCAATACACCTCCATGCAGCTCCTTGCAAGCAGCATAGCCGGGCTTCTCACCTCCCTCTACACGCTTTCGCTGCCCTCAATGACTGTCCCGGCCAAAAACGGAGCCTCCTCATTGTCCGACATATTCGGTCTGAAAGCATTCCGGCTTTTCAAGACAGCACAAGTGCGCACATTCCTCATTTTTGCCATCTTCACAGGGGTTTGCCTTCAGATCTCAAACGGATATGCCATCCCGTTTATAAACCACTTCATGGGATTGGAAGAGTATGCAGGCTCCCCGGCAGCCGGAAACGCCACGCTACTCTTCTCTCTGTCGCAGATTTCAGAGGCCGCCTGCATCCTGCTTGTTGGCGTGGCAATGAAAAAGATAGGGTTCAAAAGCGTGATATTCCTCTCTCTTATCGCGTGGAGCCTTAGATTCCTGTTGTTAGGAATCGGCAATCCCGGCAGCGGGCTGTGGCTATTCATATTGTCGATGCTCGTATACGGCATTGCATTCAACTTCTTCAACATCGCCGGCCATATCTACATGGAGCAGATGAGCGACAAGGAGACAAAAGGGTTCGGCCAGGGACTTCTCATGATGATGACCAACGGCATCGGCGCCACATGCGGCATGATCGCCGCTGGAGCGGTTGTCAACAGATTCTGCCACTGGGAGATGGTTCCATCCCGCTCCGGCGAAGGAATGATGAGGCTTTTCATGGGTGACTGGTCGGAGCCGTGGCTCATATTCTCTTGCTATGCCCTTGCGACAGGCATATTATTCCGGCTGCTGTTCAGATACCGCAAAAACGCATAACCTCTCCAAGCATCAGGAGGGGGCGAGCCTATTCCCAGGCACGCCCCCTCTTCTTATGAATGACACTAAGCGAAAAACATCACTCGGCATCCGACAGGATATCCTCCTCGTCATCAACCAAGATCTCGCCTTCATCTTCCGTGTCAGGCTCTGAATCTTTTTTCAACATGCCGAGAAGATGAATGCTACAGCCAATGTCATCAGCATGGCCATAAACACCTTTTTCATTGGCAATTTCTCCTTTCAATTTAATTAGTTAAACATTATGGTGCAGTAATTGCCCGCCCCCATAATTATAATGTTTGAAAAGGAGGCTATGTTTAAAAGGCGTCATTAAAATTCGCCGGCACATCACGGGCGGAGAAGATGGAACACGGCGCCTGTGGGGTGCCATTCGCTGCGAGGGCCGTAGCTGTTGGCAGCCTCGATGGTGTAGGCATATCGGGTGCCGTCTGAAATCTCATATAGCGACACTGAAGAGTTAGTGCGGGAAGGCAGCA
The DNA here is from genome assembly GCA_009775365.1 of Muribaculaceae bacterium. Taxonomy (GTDB): domain Bacteria; phylum Bacteroidota; class Bacteroidia; order Bacteroidales; family Muribaculaceae; genus Lepagella. Next base: position 45,719 of record VSPM01000005.1, on the reverse strand, counting down.
CATATCCTATGCACTCCCACTCATCCGTGGGCTGAATAAGCGAAAGTATCTGGCATCCGTCGCTGTTTATGAAGGAATAAAGCGGTATCGCGTCGCCGCTTCTCGACTTGTAAAGACTCCCCAGCACGCCGAACGCCTTTATCCCCGATTCATTCTCCAAAGCCTCCGACTCCTCATAGCTTGTGACGTAGCGATATAGAACGCCATTGCTGTTCTGCAACAGAGGCACTGTCGCCACATTGCTGCGGTTTGCGTTCTGCATATAGCGCCATATGGCCATCTCCACCTCATCTCGAAGCTCCATGTCGTCGATGGCCACAGTCAACGGAGTGAGGTCGCCGTCAGAAAGCGACACAAGAGAATAGTTAGACGGGGCGGCCGACTCCTGCCATGCCGTCATGTCGCCCAGCAATCCGGTCTCCTTGTCATATTCCAATAAAGAGAGCTCGCCGCCACAGAACGTCTTTGTGAAAGTGGCTCCATAATTATCCAGGCCGGCAAGAGTGAGCGAAAGGTCAGGCCCCAGCTGGCCGGCAAGAGATGACTCCACAGCAGAGAGCCCTTTGTAAGCCTTGCTTACCTTTTCAGAGTCGCGGGCATCAACAAACGCGCTGTAAAGAGTCTTGACCGCTAATCCCACGCAAGCATGGCTCACGAAATGAGTGCCATATTTCTTCACTATGTCATCAGGGGTCAGCGCCATCAAGTCAAGTATGAACCCGGAAGAGAGCGCCCTTCTCACCGTAGACGTTGTGGCCGGGAAACCACCTATCTGCCCGCGAATCCAGGCAATGTTGTAGACGTATGAAGCCTGCGATGACACCGAATTGAGTGTGCCTGCAAAATAAGGCTCGGAATCATCAGAGCCGATCCCCACATTCGCGCTGAGATCGGAAAGGAAGGAAGCGGCGTCTATTCCGGAATAAAGTTCGCCCGTGCTGCTCGCCGGGGCATTAAACACCGTCAACGCATCAGACGAGAGCTTGGAAATGTCAACCACTGTGGCCCGCAAAGATTTGGCAGACATATAATCGCCTGTAACGTCATAACCGGAGCCGAGCACCTCTTCAAGGCCGTCGCAATATTCCGTGTTGATTTCCACAAGGCAATCATTACATGTCGGGCTAACATAGAAGTCGGTCACTACGGGGCCCGGGTTCGGGCCGGGGTTGGGAGTCGGGGTTGGGACTATATGGTCGCCTCCGCCGCAAGAGAAAAGAGCGGCAGAAAACAAAGCTACGGGCGATAGTAGATATATTTTTCTCATTTCAGTCAGTTCTTTTTTATATAGACTGAGAAAAGAGAAAAAAATTACAACACGCCATAAAAAAACTCCCTGTTTCGAGGTTCATTCATTCTCAAATGGCCATGCTTTCCTACATTTTTACTAATTTTGCATCCGCTTACAGGTAAAGTTTGTTTTAAGGCTATGAAAAAAAGTTTAATTGCACTGGCTATGACCACATTCTGTCTCGGCATATCCGAATTCGGAATGATGGGCATTCTTGAAAACGTGGCCGACAGTCTGCAAATCAGCATCGTAACTGCCGGGCATCTCATTTCTGCATATTCGCTGGGAGTGGCAATAGGCGCACCGGGTCTTATCTTGCTCCGCAGATGGCCCATGAAGCGGCTGCTCTTGATGCTTGTGACAATAATGTGCGCGGGCAACATATGTGCCGCCCTCGCACCCTCTTATTTCATGCTGCTTTGCTCAAGGTTCCTCTCCGGGCTGCCCCACGGCGCATTCTTCGGGGCCGCCGCCATTGTGGCAGAGCGTCTTGCCCCTGAAGGCAAGAAAGCACAAGCCGTGGCCGTCATGGTCGGAGGCATGACAATCGCCAACGTAGCCGGAGTGCCGGTGGCAACATTCCTATCCAACACGCTGAACTGGCGCCTGGCATTTGCCACCGTCGGGCTTTGCGGCCTTGCGGCCTTCCTGTGTACAAGACTTTGGGTTCCTTACATATCGCCGCTGCCCGACACCGGAATCAAAGGACAGTTCAGGTTCCTCCGCAATCCCGGGCCATGGCTCGTATATTCCGGAGTATTCTTCGGGCAGGCCGCCGTCTACTGCTGGCTAAGCTACATCTCGCCCATCATGACCCAGGTGACTCACTTCGCACAGGCCGACATGACATGGATTATGATTGCTGTCGGATTAGGTATGGTGATTGGCAACGCTTTTGCAGGAAAACTCGCCGACCGCTACCCCGCCGCCCTTGTCACAGGCATAATCTCCGCAATAGTTCTTGTTGTGATGCCCGCCATATATTTCTGCTCCCCATTCAAAATTCCGTCGGCAATACTCGCATTCATCGCGCCGGCATGTCTGTTTGGCATAGGGGGGCCGCTTCAATACTTAATTGTGAAATACGCCAAAGGTGGCGAGATGCTTGGAGGGGCCGGCATACAGATAGCCTTCAACGTGTCGAACGCCGTCTCCGCCTCCATAGGAGGCATGGCAATCCGCCACGGCCTTGGCATAGCCTCCCCCGCCCTCATCGGACTCCCCTTCGCCGCCATCGGCGCCATCTCCCTCCTCATCCTCTACCGCAAATACCCCGTCCCCGCAAACACAGAGCAGCAACCTCCGCATTCCCCTAACATATAACAACACTATCTTAGCCTTTATTAGTGTCGTTCAGCTCTCTTTTATAATCCATCTGTCGATATTTCGAGTCTTGGAAGAGAACGACACTCCCATTTTAAAGGTTTTACGCCCGTCACACAAAAATGGAACCAAATAATCCTTAGAATCAATCTGATTCATTGCATTCTCAGCCGTGTCGTTAAGTTTAAGCTCCATGACATATCTAAAACGGTCTGTCTCAACAACCAAATCGATTCTTCCCGATGCTGTTCTATATTCTGAATGAACAAGAAAACCCATGAGTTTGAATATGATGTAAAGATTATTTTCAAAATAAATCTCAGGCTTGCATTTAGAAAGCTCGTATGGAATATCTGCTAAAAACTGCGAAGACGCACCAGAAAGGATTCCGGATCACCGTCGCGCACATCTTTTATGAATGCCCTTATCTCCTTCAGGCTTTTACCCTTAGGCATATCCATATACTCTGGCAAAAGATCCTTGAAAAAACCGGTAGACACCTCTACGTTTGGCAGTCCTAAGATATAGGTTTCATAGTCCGGATTATATCCTTTTATCGTGAGATAACCTGTCTGGAAAAGCAGTCCTATAGAAGAAGTGCGATAGGAGTCAATATCAGAAAGTTCTGTGATATCGGCTTCATCATGGAGCAAATCGGGAAGATAGACATCACTATCCCTCAAAGCACGAACCAGAAAGGTAGGGGTGCCAGTCGCAAACCAGAAATTATCCAGCGTTTTCAGTTCAAATGCAGAAAACAAACTGAACGGATTATAAATATCAGGGCACCCCGGCTACCAGTCATAAGGATATGACGATATTGCAAGGGCATCAAAGAGATCGCGCCTCCCTTCAAAAAATGACTGCAAAGTAGAGATGAAGATACTCTTGCCAAACCTGCGAGGCCTGCTCAGAAAATAATATTTTCCTCCCGAAATCAATTCATGGATGAAGCCGGTTTTGTCGACATACACAAAACCTTCCTCCCTTACAACTGAAAAGGTTTCTATGCCTACAGGGAATTTAAGGGTGCTCATATCTCTTGTTTTAAGATTATTATGCAAATATAGTCACTTATTGCATAACTCGCAAACCTCTCTATCGGTTCAGCCGGCTTCAACTTTGCATAGCGCATTGTATTCGAGCATTATTTTTTTGCAAAAACTGAATAAACTGATTGTTTTTATTGTTTAATGATAAATACGCATTATATTTGCATCTAAATAAAACGCAATATGAAGAGAAAGAACCCTTTTGAAAATTTTTCCTTGCCGGGAATGAGCATAATTCCAGGCAAAGAAAACACAGGCAACATGCCCCCTCTCACATGCAGTCATGATAATTATGATGATGACTATGACATGTCTGATGACGAACTTAGAATGCTTATTGATGAGTTCATAACCACTAAAGAGGATTGGGCTGCAACTCACCCTGAAGGCATGAAATGCAGGTCGGATGAGTATTTCGCCAATCTTGTCAACATGATATCTATTGCAATGGCAACACTGAAACTGCCGTCTTCCACTCCCCATGGATTTGAAAAAGAAGTGGCAATGTCATGTGCAGCCTATCTTGAAGATCTTGTAAGCGGATTAGGCGTATGGCATTCATTCAGGACTCTCCATCGCAAAAAATATGGCAAATGGCTTCCTTTCTATGACACCGAACACGAAGACTATCTTCTCGACGACATAAATATAGAAGACCTTAAATTCCTCGTATGGCAAGCATTCTGCAGGTGCGGGCAACCTGAATCCATGATTTACTCTCCATATAGCCAAGGAGTTGAAATAATCTCCAATTTAATTTTCGACATTCTCATCGACAGTTTTGAGAAAGCCCCGGAAGCATCCAGAGTCAGCGACTACATCCGGAGAGTGTTCAAGAAAGGGAATTATTTTGAATTAAGGAACCTCGCGGAATGGCTCGTGATGCGCAATAAGCTCATAAGCTGCCCCAACATGATGAGGGCGGTAATAAACGAAGGGAAAAGCCTTGCTTCTTCACACGATTTATTTGATGAAAGCATGGGAGTGTACTTCGTAAGATCTATCAGAGCATGGGCACCCAACACCGGGCCCATGGGATGCCGCTCGTCAAAATATCTTGCAGAGATGAGCAGGGCACAAGGTTTTGAGAATATTTCAACCTTGCTTGATAACATTCAAATGGTTAATGTGGATGTTTTCCGAATGAAAGAGGTCAAACAGAAGGATATAGTGCTGGAAGATGTGTCGGGTGATGAATATGTCGTCACAAAAGAATCTTTCAAAACAGGAACGAGGTTTAAAGATACCAAAGGATATATGACATCTTTGGTTAAATACGGCGACAGATGGTGGCAAAACGGGGCAGCATCTGTTTTTACCGAAGACCCATTTTCCAAAGACAAGCCATTCACCTCATATAACCAAAACTCAAAATCAAAAGAATGGACCAACAGCGTAGCTGAGCGCAACGGTGGCAAAAGAATATTCTATTGCAAAAACAAGGAAGAGGTTGCCGCTATTTTAGGCGTGCCTGACAAGACCAAGCCTAATGACAATGTATCGGCAGACAATTATGTGCTTATGTTAAGCGAATGTGAAGGAATGGCTTTGCTTCAGAACTTAGCAGAATGTTTCAAAGACAAAGACAACCCGTTCTATAAAAAACGCATAGCAAAAGAAGACTCATTAGGAGTTATTGCCGACGGGAATGTGCCTGAAGATATAGCCCACATAATAGCGGAAAACAAACTTCTTCCGGATGCCGAAATGTCGGCACAGCAAGGGAAACGCTTCGGCAAAGCAATCGTGCAGGACAATATGGAATATCTATTCGATTTCTTCCGCACACAAAACCCTGAAGTATAAGGCTCAATCCCCAAAAAATCATCCTTTCAAAAACAGATCAGGCCGGAGAATTTGAAACTCTCCGGCCTGATTTGTTCTCCGGGTTTATTATTTGCCTGATACAATCTCCATTATTTTGACAGGTATCTGAGTGTTGTCGTTAAGGCTATTAAATCGGCCTGCTTCTACGCCTATGGCATAGACAGGCACAAATCCGCCCCTATGATATGTCGCAGTCCATCCGATTCCGGTGAAACTGTCCATTATCCCAAACACCATCACGACAAAATCATTATAGCTTGCATACATGCTTTTCTGCTCTCCGCTCTCATGCTTCACAAAACAACGGTTGAACATGTCCTTCAATTCCTCCGTCTGCTTCTCAGTCACCGGCACACCCTTCCAGAATCCCATCTTGTCTTCAAGAAACCTGCACATATTATCCCAAGAATAATTGCTGTCGTTTTTAAGAATATCGTCGCAGAACTCAGAAAAACGGTCTTTGGATATCTTTTGATAATCAAGATATTCCAGATGGGCGTTATAATGCACATGCCGGTTGCCGAGGGCCATGCCGCCGGTGTCGTGGTCGGCAGTGACCAAATATATAGCGAGGCGACGCGGCGTTGAGAGCGGCAGCAGAAGCACACACCAGCGCCGAGGCAAATAAAGTCTTTAGTTTCATAAGTCAGGCACTATAAAACAAATAAGCCTCAACTCCCTGAGTAAACAAAGAATTGAGGCACTAATCATAGTTGTCTAACCAGGATTCGAACCTGGACAAACAGAACCAAAACCTGTTGTGCTGCCATTACACCATTAGACAATCCTAAGGCTTCAAGCCATGCAGCATTTCATCTATCCTTGCGGCAGAACCATGCGCGGCCTAAAAGTCGGTGCAAAGTTAAACATTCTTATCCATTCACGCAACTTTCTATCAAAAAAAAATTACTATAATGCGAAGAAACCTGTCCGGTTCAGGCTCCAAATTTTCAAAGCCCGGAAATTAAATTATTAATCCTATCTTGCTGTGTGAACAAACACAATCTTGTTTTCATTATTATTTTAAATATATGTCAACAATGGTTAAAGTCATTCCATCCATCATCATCGCCCTGCTATGTCTGGCCACCAATGAAATATCAGCAGACAACCATCCAAAGGGAATAACCGGCCATTCAAACGACCCTTGCGAACTGCCAGAAGCCAAAGGGGTCAGACTGATGGTAAAGACCAACCTGTTCAATGACATTCTCCTCACCCCGGACATTGGATTTGAAATTGGTTTTTCGCCACATTGGTCGCTTTCACTCCAAGGAGAGTGTGCATGGTGGAGCAACGATTCCCGCCACCGCTACTGGCGTGTGGCAGGCGGATCGGCCGAGGCTCGTTACTGGATCGTTCCGGATGGTTTCCGGCGCACCCAAAAAGGGCATCATATAGGCATATACGGATCAGTACACTGCTTTGATTTTGAATTCGGAGCGACTGGGCACCAATCTGACGGGCCGGTCTGGGGGGCAGGACTGACATACGGATACTCCATACCGATATCAAAGCGACTTAACGTCGACCTGTCGGCAAGCGTCGGCGCGTCATGGGGGAACATCGTAAAATATCATCCCGAATGCGGCAAATATGTATGCGACTCTCATATTAGGCTGCAACGCTTCAGCTTAACCGCGTTAGGCGTATCCCTGGTGTGGTATCCGGGGAAAGGAGACCGTAACATCCCCAAAATAAAAGACCCCTGACATTATATGTCTAATAAAAGTTCACCTATGCGTTCATACCATCCCATATTGCACCGATGCCGCGAACATATCCGCCAGGCCCTATATGCCGTCAGACCTGCTCTGGCTGCGCTGACAATCCTGGCCACAGGATGCCAGAAAGATGTGACCTGCCCCGGCAACGTGACACGGAAAGTAAACATCCGATTCATGTGGGAAGAGTCTGTACAGACATTGCCGGACGGGATGAACCTGTACTTCTTTCCTGCCGGAGAGCATGAGAACATCTGGACTTTCAACATTCCATCCCCGACAGAGGGGACGGTTGAACTGCCTACCGGAATATACAACGTAATCTGCTACAACGCCGACACTCGCGGCATAGACTTCACAGAGACCCACAGTTTTCACTCATTCTCGGCCACGACTCTGTATCCTGAACAATCAGGCCAGCCATCGACAGTGCCGACTGCGCTGATTCCTGATATGCTCTACGGCGCAATCACCGAAAGGCTTCGTGTCACTGAATGCGGCATAGAATATCTGACCCCGGACCATACAGTGAAGACATGCGGGGAATACCTGCTCAGGATATGGCCTCAACAGATGGTCTCCCGATATAACGTGATTCTGAAAAATGTAGAAAACCTATCAGCAGCCAAATCTATAAAGGGACGCATCTGTGGCATGGCAAGCGGATGCAACATATCTTCCGGGCAGCCTCTGCCGCCGGCGTCGAAAATGGAATTCCAGATGGAAGCCTCTTCTGAGAACGAGGCATACGGAAGTTTCCTGAACTTCGGGGCATATCCTGATGTTGCCCAGACCCTTGTCATCTCATTTTCCCTTTCCGATGGCACCTCTGTGGAATTTTCCGGCGATGTAAGCGACCAGATCGCGAACTCTTACGACCCTAAAAACATTGATATTATAATCAACGGCCTGAAAGTGCCTGACACCGGCAACGACCCAATCGGAGGAGATTCAGGGCTCGACGTGGGCATCGACGGTTGGTCGGTTGTAATAATCGACCTGTCATCTGAAAAGCATTAACCAATCCGAACGTAACATAAAAATAATACGACTATGAAAAAATGCATGACTCTCGCGTATATTTCCATCCTTATCGGAAGTGCGCTCGCAGGATGTACACAAGACAATCCTGACAATCCCGGCAATGCCGTCTCCGACAGCAAGGCTATCATGTTCGCTCCAAACACTGTTTACACACGTTCAGGCGACATCACATCTTCAAATCTCGACAAATTTCAGGTCTACGCATACACAGAGACCGGCACAAACCCAACCTTGTTCATGGACAATGTGACCGTAAGCAGGACATCATCCAACACTTGGGCATATTCTCCACTTGAATACTGGCCGACAGTGCCGGTTGACTTCTTCGCGTTCGCGCCTGCCGGGAACTGGGCCGGAGCTCACGGCCCGTTCGGGACTTTGACCCCTTATACCGACTATCCCGGAGACACAGACCTCGTTTATGCCGTCAGCCGCGACAACACAGGGAACACCAACGGCCAGAATGCGCAGGTGATTTTAAATTTCCGCCACGCGCTCTCCAAAGTCTGTATCAACCTAAGTTCTTCTGATGAAAATATCGAAGTGAAGGTGTCTAACGTGGTTATGGTCAATATCCTTACCGACGGTATATTCCACTTCCCAAGCCTGTCGACGTCGCCATTGTCAACAGACACTAATTCAGTATGCTCATGGACAGACCTCAAAAGCAACGCCACATACATATTCCACACGTCACAGACACCATCCGAGCGAATCACCCTCACCACCACCCCTACCGACATGAGCGAAATCGGGCATAAGATGGGAGGCGCAAAATATATGATTCCGCAAGAGTTGCCATATCATTCCTCGTCGTCTGACAGGGACTCTTATCTGGCAGTGATGTGCAGCATCTATGACACAAAATCAGGATTGCAGCTATGGCCCAATGAAAACACCCCTCCGTCCAACACTGTGCCCGGCAGCACATTCAAAGACGGCATACTCGAATTCCCGTTAAGCACATCAGAGTTTTCCGGATGGCAACCGGGACATTACTACATCTATAATGTGACCATAAACTCCAACCCCGACATGGGCGCAATAAACTTCGGCATGCCCACAGTGGAAGGCTTCGTCAATGTTGAGACCACATATCAGTAATGCCGTGCAGCCCTTTCAGGTAAAATCTGATTTAACAACCATATATACCCGGCAGAATCTGGCAATGGATTCTGCCGGGTATATATATTTTTTTACAATCATAACATTTTCAAGTATGAAGCGTTTATAGTATATGCGGTTTTATCAATGCCTCTAAGGCATACGATAGACTTGTATTGTTAAAAATCTTATATAACTAAAATATAGCAATTATGGACAAACTTAGTTATGCCTGGGGCATGGCCCTCGGCCAGCAGCTCCGCGCTATGGGCGTGACAGACATCAATAAAGAGGATTTCGACGAAGCCGTTCACGCCGCTTTCGACGGAAAAGAAACAAAATTATCTCTTGAAGACGCCAACAAAATCATCCAGGAGTATCTTCAGGAACTCACAGAGAAAAAAGCCGCTGAAATTAAGGCTGTAGGACAGAAGTTCCTTGAAGAAAACAAAAAGAACGCAAACGTAAAAGAAACTGCATCCGGCCTGCAATATGTTGTGGAGAAAGAGGGCACAGGCGCACAGCCTTCAGCCACGGATGAAGTGACAGTGCACTACACCGGCAAACTTCTTGACGGCACAGTGTTCGACAGCTCAGTGAACAGAGGCGAGCCCGCCACATTCCCCCTCAACCGCGTAATCCCCGGATGGACAGAGGGCGTGCAGCTCATGAAAGAGGGCGCAAAATACACCTTCTTCATCCCCTCAGACCTTGCCTATGGCCCGCAGGGTGTGCCCAATGCCATACCTCCCCACTCCACCCTCATTTTCGACGTGGAACTCATCAAAGTTGTAAAGAAATAACGGGCTATCAGGCCATATAACAAATCGTCACACCCGGATATGCGTTCGGCATACCCGGGCACGACTTTCAACATCAACAGAACGAATGAAAAAAAATCTTATCCCGGCAGGCGTAATGGCGGCTGCCGCCGTTATCGCTGCCGCAGGCGGTCTCGCTTCCTGCAAGAGCGACAAAACAGGCTCTCAGTCTCAGGAGGATTCTCTCCAGGCTGTTGAAGAAATGGTGGCCACAGTGCAGGAATCCACTGCCGACACCACTGCTTCAGGAAAATATGACGCCGCATTCTTCACAAACCTCGACAACAAGAGCGAGAATGCAACCGACTCAACTTATGCCGTGACTGAAAGCGGGCTTAAATATGTGGTTGTGAAAGAAGGGACAGGCAAAAGCCCGAAAGCCACCGACGCAGTGACTGTGCACTACACAGGCCAGCTCACCGACGGCACTGTTTTCGACAGCTCAGTGACTCGCGGTGAACCCGCCACATTCCCTCTCAATCGCGTGATTCCCGGATGGACTGAAGGTCTGCAGCTCATGAAAGAGGGGGGCACAACTATATTCTACATCCCCTCTAATCTCGCTTACGGCGAGCAGGGCGCCCCGGGAGCAATCCCCCCCAATGCTCCGCTCATCTTTGAGGTGCAACTCATCAGCGTGGAGTGAACGTGAACGCTAAAAATATTAACCTGCGCCCGACAGTATTGCTGGCGGGCGTGGCTTTATTGCTTGCTCTATCGGCCTGCAAGGGACGCACGACTGAGAACATGGAGCCGACGGGCGACACTGTGGAAGTGGTCATCACCGACACCACATGGGTTGCCACCGACTCTACGCCGGCTCCTGCCGACTCCTCTGCAAACTAAGCGGCTCATACGGAAATCAGCAAGCCTGTGTAAAGGCTCAACATTCATAATAAATATGAAAATCAAATCTTATCTTTCAATTGCGGGGGCCGCTCTCATGCTTGCGGCCTGCCAGGGCGCAAGCGAAAAAGGTGGCAAATCTCTTGCCGACATACCTAACGCCACTGCAGCCGACTCTCTTATCTACTATTTCGGCCAAATGAGAGGCGCCGAATATCAGCGCGAAGCCGAACGCGACACAACTCTCGACACCGACCAGGCAAAGAAGGCTTACGTGCAGGGCGTGCAGGCCGGACTTAACGCAGCAAAGGCCAACGACGAGGCTTACAACAGGGGCTTGTTCCTCGGAATGCAAATGGCCATGAACATGCAGCAGTTCAAGGATGAATACGACGTGCAACTCAACAAGAAAGTCTTTGTAGAGAGCCTATCCGACGCCATCTCCGCCGACTCTGTGCAAGACGCTCGCGAAATGCAGAAAGAGTTCTACCGAATCATGGGCTCATTCAACGAACAGAAAGAGAAACGCGACAAGGAAGCCGCCGACGCCGCTCTAACTCAAGAGGCCGCCAAGCTTAAGCTTGCAAAAATCTCTGAAGTGCTTTATGGCGAGGTGACTGCCAAGAACGACAGTGCCAAGATAAAGACAGGCGACAATGTTGTGATGGAAATCAAGCTTTCCAATGCCGGCGGCAAGGAGATAGAGGCCCCGCTTCCTTCAAGAGGGAAAGTAGGCGCACGCAATATCATGGCTCCTCTCAACGACGCACTCACAGCCCTGAAGACAGGAGAAACCGGCAAATTCGTGACATCCGCACAGGCATTGTTCGGACAGAGATGCCAGCAGCTCGGCATGAAGCCTGCAGATGCAGTGGTCTTCACGATGAAAGCCTCGGTAGCTCCCTCCGATGAGGCAAAAGACAATACAAGAAAAGTCACAGAATTGAAAGTAAAATAAGCCCATACAATCCCTGATAAAAAAATACGCATACATCGATGTATGCGTATTTTTTTATCAGGGATTCCTTCTCAGAATCCCCTTTATCCAATCACAAAATTTATTCAAGCACAAACGGCACCGACACCTCTGCCGGAGCGTCTACGGGAGCCCCGTCTTTATCTGCGGGAGTCCAGGCCGGCATATCCTTAACGAGCCTGATTGCCTCTTGCTCGAGGTCGGGGTCTACCATCCTTATTATTTTAATCGAGCCTATCGACCCGTCAGCCTTGACGATGAACCCTACATTCACAACTCCCTCCACTCCGTTTGCCTTTGCAGGCGCAGGATATTTGAGATTTGTTGAAATATAGTCTTTCAATGCCTTTTCGCCTCCGGGGAAAGATGGCTTGTCTGACGCATATGCGCCTGCTACCATGCCCGCTATGCCGAGCAATGCAATCATTATCTTTTTCATACAGATATTCTCTTTATTATTTGACTCCGGTTATGCCATAAGGTTTAATACCCCACCTCACAACTGCCCGGAAATTCCACTAATGCCTGCCGTCCAACACATCGAGCATACATGCGCATCCGTCTTCAAGAAGGTCAAGCACATTCTCAAATCCTTCCGCGCCATCGTAATAAGGGTCGGGCACACAGTCAAATTGAGGGAACCCCCTCACAAAATCTATCATTTTCACGACTTTCCGTTCCGTCTCTACAGTAGGGGCAAAGCCGCGCAAACGGTCATAGTTGCTGTGGTCCATCGCCACAACCAAGTCAAAGTCGTCAAAATCCGACACCCTTACAGGGCGGCTCCTGTGGTCAAGCCTATACCCTCTCTGATATGCGTGAACTCTCATGCGGCTGTCGGGCAACTCGCCGGCATGGCCTCCGTAAAGACCGGCGGAATCAATAGAATAACGGCCGGCCTCGCCTCTTTCCTCTGCCATGCTGCGCATAACGCCCTCGGCTGCCGGCGAACGACATATGTTGCCCAGACACACAAACAACACTCTCACTTTATCCTTGCCGGAAAGGTCTTTTGCAACCTGCGGTATTTCTCTGTTCATCATGATGCAAATTTAATAATTTATTTGCGATTCGCGAACCGCAAAATCGGCAAACTAGCAATCGCAAAGGATTTTGCCTAACTTTTAGGAGCCGGCGGGCGTTATTATTTCACAACCGGCTACCGAAACCGCTGCTGTGGAAAAAACACTTTTGCGATAAAATTGAAACAGTATTTTATCACTTTAAATTTTGCTCTTATGAAAAACACTACAAGCAATTCTAACAAAACAAAAAGGTCTTCACATACATTACGCAACATTGCGATTATCTCAGCCTGCTGCATTGGCCACCTACTGATTCTCCCGGTTTTAGCCTTGGCTGGAATAACCATATATCTCACACCGGAGCGACTCACGCGGCTCGTAAATAAAGAGGGCAGCAAGTATCTCTATGCCAATGTCAAGGCATCAAACGTTGACTATACCTTATGGTCTACATTCCCGAGGCTTTGCATAAGTGCTGACTCGGTGAGAATAGTGTCGCGCACTCTTGACAGCCTCCCCGACTCCATTAGCTCCCGGCTTCCCGAAAACGCATCGTCCCTTGCCTCCACTGGGAGAGTGTCTGCCTCTGTCAACATCCTCAAAGCAATCAAAGGGGAAATCGGCCTCTCCGGCGTAAGGATAGCGAATCCGACCGTAAATCTCGTGGCTTTCAACAACAATATAAACAATTTCAGCATAATCCCTTCTTCATTTAAAATAAAGAAGATGCCTCGCATATCGGCCGACACCATAGTCATAGGCCGCCCTATAACCGTTGACTATTTCAATGCCTCGGCACCCTGCGATGTCGCCGTAAATATAACCGATGCTCTCATTGCCCGTCAGCCTGACAAAGGCTCAGCCGACACCTATCGCGTGAAAATCGCGGCAAACGCCGGAGGCTCCTTCTCCGGCTACTCGCTGCCGGGAGACATTCCGCTGGCCATGAACGGCATCATCGGCCTGGACTTCGACCCGCTTTCCATAAGGCTCTCAGATTATTCTCTCGACCTTCCGGGACTGCATTCTGTTGCCGACATGGAAATGCAGGCAGAACAAGACGGCAAATCTCTTCCGTCTATCCGACGCCTTGCTGTAGACATCAACACTCCGGACATTTCCAACCTCCTGAAATATATCCCTGAGAATTTAACAGATAAAATCAACAATTTCTCCGATTTTGAAGGGCATCTGCCTTTGTCAGCAAACTTCATACTCTCAGCGCCATACGCCCTCGACAATTTCTCCGGGAGCAACACCCGTCCGGACATTCCTGCATTCTCGCTCCGTGCCGAAGTGCCCGAAGGGGAACTGACACTGCCGCTCGGAGGTTCCAAACCTCTCGAAATATCCGGCATTGCCTTGAAAGCTATTCTCAACATAGATCCGTGCACCCCCCTGGCAAGCCTGCTGAATGTAGAAAGATGCCGGCTTGTCGCCGACGGGGCGGAACTCTCACTTTCTGCCAAAGCCACAGAACTATTCTCCGGCGACCCCATTATCAATGCCGACATCAGCTGTAAAGCCAACTTAAAAAAGGCATCAACTGCCTTTATTCCATCAAAGTCTGTGAAGATTGCCGGAAATCTTGACGGAACCACTCATGTAAGCTGCCGCCTTTCCTTAATCAACAAGAATCCGCTCAACGAAATAAACGCTAAATCCATTAAGGATGTCAATGTGAAAGGTGAATACAGAATTGCATCGTTCTATCTTGCCGACGCCGCAAGCAAGCTCTCAGCCCGCCTCTCAGACCTCTCTGTGAACCTGGCCTCACATCTGCCTGAAATATCCGCATCGTCTCTCTCTTCTGCGAACCTGTCGCTGACGGCATCAGCCGGCCACGGCAATATCAGCACGGGAGACTCTGTCGACACGTCGCTGCACAATGCCTCTATCAACGCCCGAATATATGCTGCAGGGAAACATTCAAACCCATCTGTAGGCGGCAAGGCCACGCTCATTGCCGATAGCCTGGCGACAACATCTCCCGGCCTGCATTTCTCTTCACAGGGAGTGTTGCTCGCCCTCAACGCCTCCATGCGCCACACGCCATGGTCGGCGCCCACGAAATCTTTTGGGCAGGAAGCATCTTCAAGTGAAGACTCCATCATCATGTCGCGCACCCCGCACACCCCTCTTTACCTGTCGCCATCGCTGTCGGGAATACTGCCCGACATACTCTCGCTGGCAAACATCAAAGCCGACATTGAGGCAAAAAGCGGCACATTAATCTCCGATTCATACGACGCGCAAAATTCATTTTCAGACCTCCACGCCTCCACAAATCTTGACTCCGTATATATCGAGAGCCTGCGCATAAAGACCGGCTCCACTTCAGCCTCAATTTCGGGCAGCGTGAAAGGGGTGCGAGAATTTCTAACATCGCCTTCCCCCGCTTTGCTCGTTGTCTCTCTTGATGCTGACTTAGATTGCGTAGACATCAACAAACTGTCCGGAGCCTATTATCGCGGTCAAGAGAAAGCTACAGGAAAACCCGCTGTATATGAGGCGCCGAAACCAGGGGCATACACCGCCGCCGACTCTCTTTGCATTCTCATTCCCCGCAATCTTGCGGCCGACATCCGGCTTCGCTCTGAAAGTGCAAAATATATGGACTGGGAATTCTCTCCGCTCTCTACACAGATAATAATCGACAACGGAGTCGCCACTCTCCACAATCTCACTGTCGGGGCGCCGTATTGCACTGCTATCGTTGACTGGACATATTCAACCGCCGACCTCAACGACATCTTCATGCAGCTCCACGCCGACGTCAAAAATTTTGAATTCCGGGATTTCCTGACGCAATTCCCCTCCCTCTCGGAGGAGAATCCACAACTGGCCAATCTTTCAGGTTCTGTCTCGGCTGAAGCCGACGGCAAGTTCCTGATGTTTCCCGACATGTTTCTAAACGTAGAGTCGATGAAGGGAGACGTCAATATCGATGGGGAGGACATAGAATTTAAGCGTGAAGGGAAAATTGCCGGGATAACCCATCTGATGCTGATAAAGGGTGACAACCCACTGGCAGTTCCGTCGCTCAAGATTCACGGCTCGTTCCACGACAATCTTTTGCAGGTTGACCCGTTCACAATCAAATGCGGAGGCTACGAGCTGCTTGTGGCCGGAGTTAACAATCTCGAAGGGGAGATGTATTATCATCTCGGCCTTGTGAACAACCCGTTTCACCTCCCGTTCGGAATCAACATCGTAGGCAACTACCACCATCCCGGCATACGCTTCGGAGGGTCGGGGGTGAAAGATGGCCGCGAGCGCGAAATATCATCTCCACTTGAATCTACGGCAGACGTCAACATCATGCGCCAACTGAAATACGGCTGGCTACTGTTCATTGAAAACGCCGCAAAATATGACCACCTGAACAATCATTCTTACATGTCGGACGTTGAATAGACATGAACACTGATTTCCCCAAAAACATACGCGCCGCCCTTATCGACATGGACGGCGTGCTTTACGACTCTATGCCCCACCATGCCAGAGCCTGGCATAAAATGCTTGCAGAACAGGGGATAACAACCGACCCCGATGAATTTTTCTTATACGAGGGAATGACCGGAGGCGCAACCATAGACCTGATTTTCCGGAGAGAGCTTAATCGCCCGGCTTCAGAGCAGGAGCGCCGCGACCTTTATGCCCGCAAAGCCGAACTTTTTGTGGCTTCCGGGAAAAAGGAGCCTATCCCCGGCGCCGACAGGATGCTGCGGGCCTTTATGAAAAGCGGGATTACAAGAGTGCTTGTCACCGGGTCTGCACAAAGCAGCCTTCTCAATAGCCTCGACAATGACTATCCGGGGGCGTTTCCGGCAAATCTTCGAGTCACAGCCCACGATGTGAAGCATGGCAAGCCGGACCCTGAGCCTTACCTGATTGGCGCCGGCAAAGCCGGCGTGTCGCCAAAGGAAGCGATAGTTGTGGAGAATGCTCCCCTCGGTGTCCGCGCCGGGAAAGCCGCCGGCTGTTTCACGGTGGCGGTGACAACAGGGCCGATACCTCGCGAGGAATTTGTGAAGGAGGGAGCCGACCTGATTTTTCCTTCAATGGACGCTTTTGCCGATTGGCTTGAACGCAACATGCCCCCCACACTTGCAGGAAGGCTTGACTGTGCGGTGGCCTCGCTGCGACCGGCCTCCGTCACTCTGGTGACAGACTCAAACGTGGATGCCTGTGTGGTTCCCTTGCTTAACGACTGCCGCTCGCTGAAGGATGCAGACAAGGTTGTGATAGCCCCCGGTGAAGACCATAAAAATCTTGAGTCGGTCGTAAAAATATGGAATGCCCTTGAAAGCGGCGGGGCAACACGTCAAAGCGTGATTGTCAACGTAGGGGGCGGGCTGATAACAGACATAGGCGGGTTCGCGGCCGCCACATTCAAGCGCGGCATACGCGTTGTGAATCTGCCGACAACACTGCTTGGAGCCGTAGATGCCGCCACCGGCGGGAAAACAGGCTTCAATTTCAACGGATTGAAAAACGAAATCGGAGCGTTTCATCACCCCTCGGAGGTGGTAATATCTTCACTCCCGCTCTCCACACTCTCTCGGCGTGAGATCTTGTCGGGGTATGCGGAGATGCTGAAGACCGGGCTGATAGCAGATGCCGCCCTTTACCACAGGCTAATACATGTGGCAGATGTCCTGTCCGACTCCGGGCTACTGGAAGAAGCGATGAAGCGCTGCGTTGAAATCAAAGAGGAAATCGTGGAGCAAGATCCCTTGGAGAAAGGGCTGCGCAAAGTCTTGAACTTCGGCCATACAGCCGGCCATGCATTCGAGAGCCTGTCGTTCACGCGCAATGCTCCTCTGGCTCATGGAGAGGCAGTGGCCCACGGCATTCTCGTGGAGCTTATATTGAGCCACACCCTGAAAGGGCTGCCTTCTGAAGAGGTGCACCGCTATGCCAACGAAGTGTTGAAACCGGAATATCCGCGAATAAAAGTCACCTGCGACGACATCCCCGAACTCATTGCCCTGATGGCCCGCGACAAGAAGAACGCAGTAGCCGGGCATCCCAACTTTACGCTCCTGCTCGCCCCTGGCAAGCCGGAAATAGACTGCCTACCCTCACAAAGCGACATCGAGGCCGCCCTCGAGATCTATCGAGACATGATGTGACAAGAAAACAGCACCGGCAGTCCCGATTTATCTGTTTGAAAAAATTTTTTCAAAAAAATTTCAACTCTTGTGAACCATTCTTTCTCCCCCTATGTTATAATACCGTAATCAGGTTGATAACCCGGTTGCCGATAGAAATCGATAACCCGGACTTTAGACAAAGTTCATACGATATACTGCTATAAGCGTTCTGAAAAAAAGTTGTTATTGTTGTTTTAATTGAAGGAAACAGGGCTGACGCGAGTCAGCCTTTTTCTTTTCCACTCAATCGCTGATTTAATTCTCTTTCTTTTCAGATTCCAATAGCTCCCTCTTTAGGGTCTTCCACATAAGGTTCAAACGTGATGAGCTTCTTTATCAGGTCGCCCGGGAGCGGCGTGCCGAGTGGCCCGTCTACAACGCTTGCCTCGTCAAACGACTGAGTGTCATACGGAAGGTCATCATTGAAATACACCACTGCAGGCACCTCTCCCCTCACCGGCCTCCCCATTCGCCATGAGGTGATATGGTCGGAGACAACAACCATGTTCATCTGCACCTTTGCATTCCACACATAATCCGCAATCGGGTTTATGACATCGCGGTCTATGCGCTCTATAGCCTCAATCTTCCCTTTCAGGTCTCCCATGCGCCCGCGCCTCTCGGCTGCGTCAATATGAAGCAACACAAACTCATGCCCCTCTATGGCCGCAATCGCCGCTTCGGCCTTGGCCCTGAGGTCAGAGTCGAGGTCGCCTGTCGCCCCCTCCACTTCCAATGGAGAAAGCAAAGCCATTTTTCCGATACCCTTCACAAAATCCATGGCGGAAATCACCACGCCGTGGCCGGAAAATTTTGGCACCACAAAATAGCGAAGGGTGCTTTCTCTTCCGGGTTCATCATATGCAGGGGCAACACGTTCATCCGTGGCCCCGAACTCCTCCAGTTCCATGGGATCGGGCACACCTCTTGAGAAGTCATAGCCGAGAAGAGAGAGTATAGCATTTGCCGTAGTGAGCGGCACCTCCTCATCCACGGCAAGCAGACTCCCGCAGCAGCCGCATTTTGCGAGGGCGTCGAGTGACGGCGTCTCCGCGATTCCAAGCGGCGTAGAGCCCTCAAGCTCAGGGTCGGGAAGGTCGGCGATGCCGCCGGCTATAATGAATATCGTTTTCATGTGATTGCTCTGGTTTTAGTGATGTTAACTGCAAAAATAGGCATTTTTATTCAACCACACAAGCCTGCGCACCCCTGAAAGCATTTAATGCGTTGGCGAACCACCCTTAAACTGCATATGTATTTGCGTGTTTAACGCATTTTTATTAACTTTGCACCTGACTTGAACCCACCCAATTGACAGAATGAGCGCCCTCGACGGCTTGCCTACCGGCGGGAACGCTCCCTACTCTCGGTTTCCTGTCGCTATAGTTTGATTCAATTAATTACGTAATTAAAAAAAAATATATGAAAATCAGGCGTGTTTTACTATCCCTGTTCATGCTATGTTCTATGTCGGCATTCGCCTTGACCGACCAGCAGGTGATAGACTACATCAAGCAGCAGTCTGCTGCCGGAAAAACTGAGCAACAAATTGGCAAAGAACTATTGGCCAAGGGGGTCACTCCCGAACAGGCCGAACGAATCAAAGCCCGCTTTGAGGCCCAGCAGGGAAGCGAAACCAACGTTACAAGCCAAAGCGTGAGTGCGGCTAACACTGAACGCAGCCACGACGTTTCAAACGACATTTCCGCCGGAACAATGGATGACATCGGCCGTGAGGTCGACGAAGGCAGCGACGGAAAAGTGTCGGCCCGTCAGATCTACGGGCACAAAGTATTTAATTCTCGCTCTCTGACTTTTGAACCCAGCGAGAACCTTGCCACTCCGCAGAACTATCGACTCGGCCCCGGCGACGAAGTGATTATCGACATCTGGGGAACATCGGAAGACCATCTACGCCAGACAATATCTCCCGAAGGCAGCATCATGATTTCGCAGATTGGCCCTGTCTACCTTAACGGGCAGACCATAACCGAGGCCAACAAGCACATCAAGAGCGCATTCTCTAAAAAATATGCCGGAATGACCGACGCCGAAACCGACATTCAAGTCACTCTCGGACAGGTGCGCACAATCCAGGTTGACATCATGGGCGAGGTGGCCACTCCGGGCACATTCCGCATGTCGCCGTTCTCTTCCGTGTTCCATGCCCTATATCGTGCCGGAGGCATCAACGACATAGGTTCGCTCCGTAACATCCAGGTGTTGCGCAACGGAAAGAAAATTGCAGGAGTCGACATCTATGAATACCTCTTCGACGGCAAGACCGCCGGAAACGTACGCCTCCAGGAAGGCGACGTGATTATCGTGCCTCCATATGAGCAGCTCGTAAGCATCGACGGCAATGTGAAGCGCCCTATGTATTATGAAATCAAACCTGGGGAGACTATCAAAACTATCCTCGACTATGCCGGCGGCTTCACAGGAGACGCATATTCCGAAATGGTTCGTCTCGCTCGCCAGTCGGGCACTGAAAACGAACTCTACAACATCGAGCAAGGGGAGTTCGCGTCATACCGCCTTAAAGACGGCGACATAATCTCTGTAGGGACAATCCTCGACCGCTATTCAAACCGTGTTGAACTGAAAGGCGCCGTATATCGCCCCGGAATGTTCGCAATCGGAAATGACCTCTCCACTGTGGGAGAACTTGTGCGCAAGGCCGACGGCCTCACTGACGACGCCTACACCGACCGTGTGCTTCTCTATCGCGAAGGCCCGGACCTCCAGCTTGAGATCATAGCCCTCGACCTTGGTGAGATTCTTGCAGGACGCGCCCCCGACGTGCAGCTCAAGCGCAATGACATGCTCGTAATCTCAAGCGTGCATGAACTTGAAGACCGCGGAAGCCTCACCATCACCGGCCAGGTTGCCCGTCCCGGCACATACCCGTTTGCCGACAACACCACTCTCGAAGACCTTATCTTCCAGGCCGGCGGCCTTCTCCAGGGAGCATCTACAGCCCGCATCGACATTGCCCGCCGAATAATCGACCCGACTGCCACAGAGCCTACACAGCGTCTCTCCACAATCTACAGCGTGTCGATTGAAAACGGACTCGCAGTCGGCGAGGGGAAAGGGTTCGTGCTGAAACCCTACGACATGGTTCAGGTGCGCACAAGCCCGGGATATGAAGCCCAGGAGTTTGTGAGCGTAACCGGAGAAGTGCTCTTCGGTGGCAACTTCGCATTGGAGAAACGCAACGAACGTATAAGCGATGTGGTGCGCCGCGCGGGCGGCATTCTTGAGGATGCCTACATCAAAGGCGCCCACCTCACACGCCGCCTTTCTGAAGATGAATACTTAGCGCGCCAGGAGGCTATACGCCTTGCAATGTCTAACAGCACCGCAGGCCAGGGCGACTCTATCGCGTTGAGCAAGATTCAGGTGTCAAGAAACTACAATGTCGGAATCAACCTTGAAAAGGCGCTTCAGTATCCCGGCAGCCACTACGACCTTGTGCTGCAGCCAGGCGACGCACTCTTCATTCCCGAGCAGCAGAGCACTGTGAAGATTGCAGGCGACGTTATGTTCCCCAACACAGTGGTGTATGAACCCGGAAAGAAACTCAAACATTACATCGACCAGGCCGGCGGCTACGGACAGCGCGCCAAGAAAGGCAAGGCGTTTATCGTCTATCTCAACGGAACCGTGGCGAAAGCCAAGAGAAACACACCTATAGAGCCCGGCTGCCAGATTATCGTGCCGTCAAAGCCCAACACAGCCGGAACCGACTGGACAAAGATTCTGGCATTCGCCACAAGCTTCAGCTCTGTGGCTACAATGGCTGCAACTATCACAAACATCTTCAAATAACCCAAGGCTCTGCCGTAATATCTTAATAATATGCAGGAAGAACAGGATTTCAGAGAATATGACAACGATGAGAAGGAGATTGACCTTCTCGAACTTGCCACAAAACTTTGGGCTCAGAAGAAAAAGATTGTGAAATGGTGCGTGTGGGGCGCAGTGATTGGTCTGGTGATAGCATTCAGTATTCCAAGAGAATACGCTACATCTGTAAAACTTGCACCTGAAATCAGCGATCCAAAAGCCGCAGCCGGAGGACTCGGTGCCCTCGCCTCCATAGCAGGTCTTTCTTCCGGCGCGGCTTCCGGTGCAGATGCCGTATATCCGCAGCTATATCCCGACGTGGTGAGCTCAGTGCCTTTCATCACAAGCCTCTTCAACGTAGAGGTGGAAACAAAGGAAGACGGCGAGAAATTCACTGTGCAGCAATATATGGAAGACGAGACATCATCTCCTTGGTGGAGCGTGATTCTGGGTGTGCCAGGAAAAATAATCGGTCTTCTTAAAGCTGACGAAGAAGTGGAAGAGGGGCATAAGCTCAATAACTTCCAGCTCACCAAAGACGAGGCCGACCTCGTGGAGGCTCTTTCAAAAAGAGTGACAGCGAATGTTGACCAGAAAACATCTGTGGTGACAATCGACGTCAAGATGCAAGACCCCCTTGTGTCGGCAATGCTCGCAGACACAGTGGTGACACGCCTTCAGGAATATGTGACCAGCTATCGAACCAACAAGGCTCGCCAGGACCTTGAATACGCGGAGAAACTTAACAAGGAAGCGCAGCAGGAATACTATAGAGCACAGCAGCGATATGCCGATTACCTCGACCGCAACCAGGGTCTGGCTTTCCGTTCGGCACAGATCACTCGCGACCGCCTCGAAAACGAGACTACCCTTGCGTTTAACCTCTATAATCAGACCGCGCAACAAGTGCAGAAGGCCAAGGCAAAAGTGCAGGAGACCACTCCCGTCTATGCCGTTGTCACTCCAGCCACTGTGCCAATTAAACCTGCTGCTCCGAGAAAGGTGCTGATTCTTGCAGGGTTCATCTTCCTTGCGTTCGTGGCTTGCGCCGCATGGATTCTCTTCATCCAGCCTATGGTCGAGGAGCACAAGAAAGCGAATCCCGAGACTAAGAGGATTGAAGACAATTCATCAAAGAAAGTCAAGAAAAACGAAGATTGATTCCAGACATGGATTTTAGGAGCAGTTTAATTATAGCAATGATTGCGGGGGCATCGCTGTGTGGCGATGCTTCCGCTCAATCATTATCGGAGGATTACCTTTCAGGACTCATAAAGGCCGTTGGAGGCCGCATCGAGCAACAGCCCGACTCCCTTGATGCCGTAACGTCAAAAACTCTCGACATAATCTCTCCCAAAACACAAGACGGAGGCAGCGCCGACATTGGCAGAGTGCTCTCCGCAATGAATCCAGTAAACGCGCTTGTGCAGCTCGCAACCTCCGCCAATCGTCCGGCAGAGGTGGGAGGGACACTCTCGGCAATGTCGGGAGCGTCATCAGTGAGCGTGCTTAACTATCTTTCCCACGCATATGAAGGCACCGGGTTCTATCAGGCAGGCTACTGGGGCAAAGACGGCAGCATGTACAGTTCACCATCCTACACTGGGCCTATGCCTGTGTTCGACAGGTCTGACTTCTACAGGCCCGCATGGGGGCATATCACATCCGGATTCGGATTCCGCCCCAAATTCAACCGCGTACACAAAGGGGTAGACATCAGCCTGTCGGTTGGCGACACCGTGAGAGCGGCATTGCCCGGCATAGTAGGGCAAGTTAACTACGAGCCCGGAGGATACGGCAACTACGTTGTCTTGGCACACAGCAACGGCGTTGAAACACGCTACGCCCACCTCAGCGAGTCGCTTGTATATCCCGGCCAGCAGATTGAAGCGGGAGAGCCTATAGCCCTCGGAGGCAACACAGGAAACTCCACAGGGCCTCACCTGCACTTTGAGACAAGATACATGGGCACGGCAATCGACCCCACCACTGTGTTCGATTTCACAGGCCGTTCCATGAACCTGTATGCACGGGCATCCAAGACAGACTATCCCACATCAGAAAGGATAGCCACCGGCTTAAACGGCACAAAGACCTCCCTAAAACAGAAATCCACATACGTTGTGAGAGACGGCGACACCGTAAAAGCCATCGCCGACCGTGCCGGCATCAGCGTATTGCGCCTTTGCCAGCTCAACTTCATCACCGAGTCAGAGCGCCTCCAGCCCGGCACCATGCTCAAGCTCAGATAGCCCCACCCGAAAGCAGAAAGCCCCCAAATAAAACAGCAGCTTCTCTTTAGAGAAGCTGCTGTTTTATTGTCCCGTTCCTCGATATCCTGCCCCGTTCCCCGGCCAAAGGGAGGGGCGCCCGTCAAAGCCAAAGCCCGCAAGAGCCAGCCCCGTCAAAGCCAAATCCGCCCTTAGGCATCGATATTAGCATAAGTAGCGTGAGCCTCGATAAACTCGCGGCGAGGCCCTACCTCCTCACCCATAAGGATCGAGAAAGTGCGGTCTGCCTCCGCAGCATTCAGAAGCGTCACCTGCTTGAGCATACGGTTCTCAGGGTCCATAGTCGTTTCCCAGAGCTGCTCAGGGTTCATCTCGCCAAGACCCTTATAGCGCTGAAGCACCATGCGGTCGCGATTCCCGTCGCAATAAGTGTCGACAAACCTCTGCACCTGCATCTCATCCCACGCATATTCCTGCGTCTTCTTATTCTTGGTGCTGCACTTATAAAGCGGTGGTGTCGCTATATAAAGATAACCATTCTCGATAATCGGGCGTATCCGGCGGAAGAAGAACGTCATAAGCAGAGTAGCAATATGAGCGCCGTCGACGTCGGCATCGGTCATGATAATAATCTTATTATAGCGAAGCTTCGTCATGTTCGGCTCCTTGTCATCCTCCTCGGTGCCGATAGTCACGCCAAGAGCCTTGAACATATTCACGATTTCCTCGCTCTCATACACCTTGTGATCCATGGCCTTCTCCACATTCAGAATCTTTCCGCGCAAAGGCAAGATAGCCTGATAGTTCGGATTGCGTCCCTGCTTGGCTGAACCGCCTGCGGAGTCACCCTCGACAAGAAACAGCTCACACACTGCAGCGTCACGGCTTTTGCAGTCGGCAAGTTTACCCGGCAGTCCGGCACCCGAAAGCGGCGACTTTCTCTGCACCTTCATGCGGGCATTGTAGGCCGCATGGCGAGCCTGCGCGGCAAGCATAACCTTGTCGACGATAGCCCTCGCCTGCTTAGGATGCTCCTCAAGATAATAGCGCAACGCCTCGCTCACAGCTGTCTGAACCACACCCGAAACCTCGTTGTTGCCAAGCTTCGTCTTTGTCTGGCCCTCAAACTGCGGCTCAGCCACTTTCACCGACACCACGGCAGTGAGCCCGTCGCGGAAATCATCTTTCGAGAGCTCTATCTTGAGTTTGTCAAGCAGATGATTGTCTTCAGCATATTTCTTCAGAGTCGTTGTCAATCCCCTCCGGAAGCCGGTGAGGTGTGTGCCACCTTCAATGGTGTTGATATTATTTACATAAGAGAATATATTCTCGCTGAAAGATGTGTTATAGGTCATTGCAACCTCCACCGGCACACCGTTCTTCACAGTGTTCAGATGTATTATCTCCTCTATGAGAGGCTCCTTGCCCTGGTCCAGATACCTTACAAACTGCTTCAGGCCCTCTTCGCTATAGAACACATCCTTACGACACTCACCCTTTTCATCCATCTCTCTCATGTCGGTGAGAGTGAGAGTGATTCCGGCATTCAAGTATGCAAGGTCGCGAAGACGGCTTGCAAGAGTCTCATAGTCGTAGACTGTCTCCGTGAATATCGACGCGTCCGGATGGAATATGATTGTAGTGCCGGTATGGTCGGTCTCCCCTATAACCTGAAGCTGGCATGTAGGCTTGCCATAGGCATACTCCTGCATATGAATCTTGCCGTCGCGATGAATCTCGGCACGCAGATAGTCGCTCAAGGCATTGACGCAGCTCACGCCCACGCCATGCAGACCTCCCGACACTTTATATGACCCTTTATCGAACTTTCCTCCCGCATGGAGCACTGTGAGCACCACCTCAAGAGCCGGCTTGTGCATTTTCTCATGCATGTCGACAGGGATGCCTCGGCCGTTATCGACCACCTTTATTGAATTGTCAGCCTGAATAGTCACGTCTATATGGTTGGCAAACCCGGCGAGAGCCTCGTCGATGGAATTGTCGACCACCTCATACACAAGATGATGCAGACCTCGGCCTGATATATCGCCGATATACATCGCCGGACGTTTTCTAACAGCCTCCAGGCCTTCAAGCACCTGGATATTATCTGCCCCATAATCTTTCTGTACGGTTTCCTGCAGTTCTACTTCTTCTGCCATATCTTATTCTGTGTCAGTTATTTGCAATAAAATAACGAAACAAGGCGCGATTACGCCCTATTTCGTTACAAAGTTACAAAAAAATTACGTCTCACCCAAAAATCCCGCCCTCTTTAACCTTTACATTGGCAAATATCAGCAAGCAGAAACGGCAACAATATTTTCAGTGTCACCGGCGGCGGATGCGGTCGTTGAAGGCGGAGAGCGCGGCCTTGGCGCCCTCTCCTATGGCTATGGCTATCTGCTTGTAGGGAACAGTGGTGACATCGCCGGCGGCGTACACGTCTTTTGTGGCCGTGCGGCAGCAATCGTCTACAACTATCTCCCCGTGAGATGTGACCGGTACCTGCGTGGCAAACAGCCCGCTGTTTGGAGTCAGGCCGATTTGCACAAACACACCGTCTTCAATATAATCAGCAATCTCTCCCGTCTGCCGGTTCTCCACAATAAGTCCGGTCACTTTTGTGCCGTCTCCTGAAATCTCCTTCACTGCGCACGACGTGTGAATCTCCACATTCGGAAGACTCTTCGCCTTCTCTATTAAAACAGTGTCGGCTTTCAGTTCGTCGAGAAACTCAAACACTGTCACGTTGCGGCATATGCCGGAAAGATCTATCGCAGCCTCGATGCCGGAGTTTCCGCCGCCAACCACAGCCACATCTTTTCCGGCATAGAACGGCCCGTCGCAATGTGCGCAGAATGCCACTCCCCTGCCTATATAGTCGGCCTCTCCGGGCACATTAAGTTTGCGCCAGCTTGCGCCTGTGGCGATTATCACCTGCGGGGCTTTAAACACTTCCCCTCCCTTGGCCTTCACTATTTTCTCCGGCCCGGTAAGGACCACCTCTTCCACCACGCGCTGGTCATAGATCTGCACAGCGTTCTCTTCAAGATTCACACGCAAGCCGCCGGCAAGATCCATCCCCGTTGTCACCCCCGACGAGATAAGGTTCTCAATCCCCTTGGTCTCTCTCACCTGTCCGCCGATAGTGCCGGCCACCACAGCCACTCTCAGGCCCTTGCGTGCGCTATACACTGCGGACGCCACACCGGCCGGGCCTCCTCCTATCACGATAAGGTCAGCTTCCACCTCTCGTGTCACATCGCCTGCGGCATCCGTTCCGAAACGCTCCTCAAGCAACGCAAGGAGCTCTCCGAGCGAACTCCGCCCAACATGGAGCAACACACCGTTGGCAAACACTGTCGGCACCGCCTGCACATGAAGCGCCTTGGCCTCCCCGGGGCTCATGGCGCCGTCCACAATCTCAACGGCAAGGCCGGGATTATTGAGAGCAATCACGTTTAATGCCTGAACCACGTCAGGGCAATTGGTACAGTCGAGCGACACAAACACAGAAATCTCTATCTCACCTTTAAGCGATTTTATTCTGGAGGCCGTGGCCTCGTCGGGAAGGTTCTTACCTTTTCCGTCGGCATTCAGAACCGCTAAAAGAAGCGACGTGAACTCATGCCCTCCGGGTATGCAGCGGAAAGTGATGCCCGTGGGAGCGCCATCGCGCCAAAGGGAAAAACGGGGAGAAACCTCGGGCATGTCGGTCATCTCCACGGCGAGCCTTGGAGAGCACGACACGACATCTGTTAGAAACTCAAGCATCTCCTTCGTCTTAGGAAGAGAAGGGTCGCCGGAAAGGCGGAACACAAAATCGCTTCCCAGCGAAGCGAACACAGTTTTCACCTGTGAGATTATATCTTTGTCAAGCATATGTTTTACAATTATAATTTATGCGGCGCACTGCCGCTGCCAACACATTAAGAAAGCCGGGGGAGCGGGACGCTGCTGGCGCCATCCTGCCCTCCGGCCTGATAATTTCGTTTTACCGACACAATCTGCAATTAGAGTTTGCCCACCAAGTCAATGCTCGGCTTGAGCGTCTCTGCTCCCTCTTTCCATTTAGCCGGACATACATCCCCGGGATGCGAGGCCACAAACTGGGCAGCCTGAACCTTGCGGAAGAGCTCATCGGCATTTCGTCCGATGTTATTGTCCTGGATTTCGGCAATCTTGATTTTTCCTTCCGGATCAACCACAAAAGTGCCTCGGTAAGCCATTCCTTCATCCTCTATCATAACTCCGAAAGCGCGGGACAGGAAGCCGGTCGGATCGGCGATCATCGGGTAGTTTATGTTCTTTATTCTGTCGGAAGTGTCATGCCATGCCTTATGCACAAACTGGCTGTCGGTACTTACGGAATAAACCTCCACACCCATTTTTTTGAACTCCTCATATTTGGAGGCAAGATCCTCGAGCTCCGTAGGGCAAACGAATGTAAAGTCTGCCGGATAGAAGAAGAATATTGCCCACTTCCCTTCGATGTCTTTGTTAGTGACAGTGATGAACTTGTCGTTGTGATATGCCTGAACTTTGAATTCAGGCACCTGCTGATTGATTATTGGTTCCATTTATATCTTGTTTTCCTTTCAATAATTATTTAAGGTTTCAAGCCAATTCCGGCTTTGACATATAAACGCCGCCCCGTCACCCTAAGTTCGCAGAATCTTTCTTAATAAATCTTACTAATCATTAATATATATAGAGAGCATCTGAAATGGCACGCTCCGTGTGAGCCATGCTGCCGTATGAACATATTTAAAGAGCAGCACCGGGGGTGCTGCTCTTTAAATATTAACTTGTCATTTCACAACCACTTTCACTGACTCTCCATTAGAAGTGACTGTGTATACTCCCGGGCGCAGAGGGAACTCTGACTTCCCCTCTCTTGTAGACGTAGCCATGGCGGCTCCTGAAAGGTCGTAAACATCTATCCTGCGGCGGCTGTCTGATTTTATAACCAGCTTCCCGCTCTCTCCATTCGCGCTCCACCCTTTGGGCATCGCAGCTACCGAATCAACTCCGGATTCTGACATCGGACGGATATTAAAATTCTTCCACCCTTGCGCTTCTTTATAAAGATCCACGCTTCCATCCGGAACATACAGAATAGGATCATCTTCAGGATACCCGAAACCCATTAATTTAATCAAATAATCCGGGAAATCGTAAGGATTTTCCGCATATATAGTAAGCTCCCTTACATTAGGGCATTGCACAAAGCAACTCTTAGGTATCTCTATCGGGCGAGACGGCAGAGTGATTCTTTCAAGAAGCCAGCAATAATTGAAACAACCATCTCCAAGAGCCTCCAATGTCTCCGGGAGAACCACCTCTTTCAACAATGGCAGATTGTTGAAACAGCTGTCGCCCGCAACTACAAGATTCCCGAGGGAGAGCGTTTCAAGGCTATAATTGCGTGAGAATGTCTTGTTCCCGATTGTTGTAAGGAGTGGTGGGAATTCAATATTTTTCAGAGCCAGACCACTCATAAATTGATCGCCGACATATTCAAGAGACTGAGGCAACGGGCATATTGAAAGCTTAGGACAGTCTATAACCCCATTAAGCTCTTTTAGGTTGTCATTGAGATATACCTCCTCCAACAGTTTGCAATCGTGAATCGTGTAATTAATTTCACGAATTGTCTCAGGAAGACGAAGCACTGTAGCCCCGTTGCGGTAAAAACCGTCTATGGCAACTACCTCAACCTCCTTTGAGAACCAGTGACTGAATATTGTAGGCGGCACTGTTACTTCTCCTCCATATATACCGCCAATACCAGGCCTGTCATCAGTATAATAGTTTGATGTGGACAAAGCAACGCCATCTTCCCAAGTTATAAAATACAAATCATCTTGCTCGCCATGTGGCTGTTCTTCAAGATGCATGAACGGCCCATCAATGTAATTGTTATCAGTTGCAAAAACCGAAAACGACACTGAAACCAGTACGGCCATCGCCAATTTTTTTATCACTTTCATTTTCCTCATTATTTTATTATCACTTTTTTAGTGTCAATCGTTACGCCATCATATCGTAACTCTATCACATATATTCCATTTTCATTATTTGACAAATCAAATGTAACCTGACCATCAGATTCACACATAACTGCCTTACCATATCCCGTGACAACTGATTTTAATGAAATATCTGCATTCTCAATACTTTCCGGAATAGAATAACTTACTGTTAATACATCTCCTTCTTGATTGGCCGACATTATCTCTCCTTCCTGCAAAGGCAAGATAATTGTCGGCTTAAATAATTCTTGAGGCTTAATATTGTCTGCCGAAATGTAGAACTTATATTTTGAAAATTCACTTCCGGGAATTGAAAATCTACTTCCTGTAGCATTCAAGACTTGAGAAGTGGTATTGTCAACTTTCGCAAGCAATACTTCAACTCCGGTATCAACAATGAGAGCCCGACATACAGTATGTTCCTGTCTCGATACACCTGCACTCCATCATTAGAAATCACTGACGCAGGTAGCCAGCCATTGAAAGGAGTAATCGGAGCCACATTGTCGACAGAATATGTCTCTATGCCACTGTCCTCAAGAGGCTCTCTCGCAGGAGACAAGTGCATTGAGAATGTTGTCTCTGTAGAAGAAAGCAGTTCGATGCTTGCATCTTGCTGATATGGAATCTCAAAAGTATCCCAATGAGAAATCCATGCCGGCTCACCGGATGTCATATTGGAGCCAAAGCCGGGAATCGACAATGAGTATTTGCCGGGGAACAGCTCATCCTCCACTTGTAAAGCCCCTGAGAACTCATAAGTTACCGTAACGCCACCTTCATCGGGAGTGAATGTTACCACAGGTTGAATGTTTTCTTCAGAGCCTGTGACAAGTTTGAAAGCTTCAACTTGCGTCGTGCTTACAATTATTGCAAGAATGCCAAAAAGAAATCGTTTAACCATGCAAATGAGTTTTTAAAGGTTAATAAAAAATAGAAAACAGAATTTAGCAACAAAGGCCAAATTGGGGAAGGATGCCGTAAAAAAGGTTATAAGCCTTATTCAGTGGGAGGGACATTAAGAAACTTCAATTAATGACAGAATTCAAAAATAAAATAATTTCTTAATTTTTTCAAACAAAATATTACAATCACAAAGTAATGTAAAAAAATATTAATATGCAAATTTTTCGACAAAGATTACAAAATAATTTTCATTATATTAAATCTGAAAAAGCATTTAAGATATGGTCTTCAAGTTTCTGATTTATTAAGTCTGCTTCCACAAAAATCTCCACCCCTGCCATCAAGAAATTTCAAGGAACATTTTTAAAGGAATAAAGTGGAATCTTTGAAGCGCGAGAAAGGCGAAAAAGCGAAAACTTATCACCTTAATTATGCGTTAATGAAAAAAAGTGTTAATTTTGCGCCCAAGTTAAAATTCCGGGCTTTTGATGTGACCTGAAACCCAACTCGCCAAGTTTGTTTTATAGTCACTAATGCCATAGCCGATTAACGGGTTCGGACTGGCAAAACCGGGCACTAAAATCTAAACGAGATGAAAAATCTGGTAATAGTCGAATCGCCTGCAAAGGCAAAAACCATAGAGAAATTCCTCGGCAAAGACTTCACTGTCATGTCGAGCTACGGACATATTCGCGACCTTCAGAAACATGGATTCAGCATCGACGTCGAAGACGATTTCACTCCCGTCTACGAAATACCCGACGATAAAAAGGAGCTCGTGAAGCGGCTGAAGAAGGCAGCTTCCGAAGCCGACGTGGTGTGGCTCGCTTCCGATGAAGACCGCGAGGGGGAGGCTATTGCCTGGCATCTCGCGGAAGTGCTCAAACTTAACCCGGCTTCAACACGCCGAATCGTGTTTCACGAAATCACGAAACCCGCTATACTGAACGCCATAGAGAATCCCCGCACAATCGACATCGACCGCGTTAACGCCCAGCAGGCAAGGCGCGTGCTCGACAGAATCGTGGGTTTTGAACTCAGCCCCGTGCTTTGGAAAAAAATAAAGCCGTCGCTATCAGCAGGGCGCGTGCAGAGCGTGGCCGTTCGCCTGATCTGCGAGCGCGAAAACGAGATAGCGGAATTTAAGCCCGAACCTTTTTTCCGTGTAAACGCCCTGTTCTCAACCGGAAATTCATCTTCACCGGTAAAGGCGGAGCTCTCAAGACGGCTTTCCGAAAAAGATGAAGCCGTGGCTTTGCTCGATAATTGCAAGACAGCATCTTTCTCTGTGGCCGATGTGGCTGTAAAACCAATCAAACGCTCCCCTTATCCGCCATTCACGACATCCACTCTGCAGCAGGAGGCTTCAAGAAAACTTGGATTCTCCGTCAACCAGACCATGGTGATTGCCCAGAAACTATATGAGGATGGAAAAATCACCTACATGCGTACCGACTCCACCAACCTGTCAGACATGGCCATAGCAGAAATCTCAAAACTTATAACTTCTGACCTCGGCGACAAATTCTTGAAAGTAAGACACTACCACACCCGCTCAAAAGGAGCGCAGGAGGCTCACGAAGCAATTCGCCCTACATATATTGTCAACCGATCTATCGACGGCTCTCCCCAGGAGCAAAAACTTTATGAGCTGATATGGAAAAGAGCGGTGTCTTCACAAATGGCCGACGCTGAAATCGAGAAGACTAATATCGACATTTCAATATCCAAATCTTCCGAAACTTTCAAGGCTGAGGGTGAAATGGTGAAATTCGAAGGATTCCTGAAGGTGTGGAAAACTGAAAACGCACGCCAGCAGGAATTTGTGGAACTCCCGAAAATGACATGCGGAGACTCACTCTCTGCTGAGGAAATAACCGCAACCCAACGGTTCTCGCAGCCACCTGCAAGATATTCCGAAGCGTCGCTCGTGAAAAAAATGGAAGACCTCGGAATCGGGCGCCCGTCAACCTACGCCCCGACTATCTCAACCATCCAGGCCCGCGACTATGTGCGCCGCGGAGAAAAAGAGGGGGTGAAAAGGGATTACGATGTGATCCGCCTTGCCAATGGGAAAATATCGGAATCCACTCTCTCTGAAAACACCGGCAGCGAGAAAGGGCGATTAGTGCCGACTGACGTAGGCATGGTAGTCAACAAATTCCTTACAGAGTATTTCCCCGAAATTCTCGACTATAATTTCACTGCCAAGGTGGAAGAAAAATTCGATGACATTGCCGACGGAAAACTGGGCTGGAAAAATGAAATTTCCGATTTCTACGGAGATTTTCACCCTGAAATCGAAAAAATAAACTCGCTGCGCATGGAGCGGAAAGTGGGTGAACGCCTTCTCGGCAATCACCCCGAAACCGGGAAACCGGTGTCGGTAAAAATCGGACGTTTCGGGCCTGTGGTGCAGATCGGGAATGCCACCGACGAAGAAAAACCTCTGTTTGCAAGCCTTCTTGCAGGGCAAAGCGTGGCTTCTATATCCCTGGAGGAGGCTCTTAAACTTTTTGATCTCCCGCGCACGGTAGGAGAGTTTGAAGGGGAGCCGGTGACTGCCGCAATCGGCCGTTTCGGGCCGTATGTAAAACACGGCAAGATGTTTGTCTCGATTCCGAAAACTCTCACCCCGCAAGGCATAACCATAGACGAGGCAATCGATCTTATCAAAAAGAAGCGCGACGAAGAGGCCAACCGCCTCATCAAGACTTTCGACGAAATGCCGGGGCTGGAGGTGCTGAACGGCCGTTATGGTCCATATATGGCCTATAAACCTGAAGGCGCCAAGAAAGCCGTGAACTATAAGATTCCGAAGACCACCGACGCAGCCTCGCTCACATTCGAGGAAGCGCAAAAACTTATGAAGGCGCAGAGCAGCACGTCCAAAACCTCCAAGGCGGGGAAAAGCACAAAGGCTGCCAAGAAAACCACAAAGAAATGACCCACTCAGTCCCCGAATCAGTATTTTGAAAGACGGGGCATCAGCGCAATCTTACGAGCCGTAATCCATATGATATGGGTTACGGTTTTTTTACACGCATGCTTCCCGTGTCTTCCGCCGCTGCCGGCAAAAGGCTGCAACCACTCAGGCATAAAAATGTGGTGCGCGAACTTGACGCGCACCACTCACCTAACCGGGCTGTACGGATCTTCAGTAAGCCCATTTATCGCATAACTATTAACTCTTCCTCCTAACGGCAAGAGGTTGCCTTTGCCGGTTATCTGACAATTTTCATGGCATTTGCCTTGCCGTCAATAAATGTGCGCAGCAAATATACGCCCGACGGGAGCGACGACAGATCCACTCTCCTGCCGATTGACTCGTAGACCACACTGCCATCTATGGCATATACCTTCCATTCGGCAGCGTCATCCTGCGCAACATATATGCCGGCACCGATACACTCTATCGCATTGCCCGAATCAACCGACCCGACTCCTGTTTCACTCGAGATATTAAACACAGGCCCAAACTCTTGAATATTGCGGTTTCCGGCATTATCTTTGGCTGTGATTCGCATGTCATACCATCCTGTCTCATAAGCCTCCGATTCTGGCGCCTTGCACTCGAAGAAAAGTCCATAGCCGGCAATGTTGTCATTTTCCGCCACATGGCTTGTCTCAAGTTCAATCCAGGGGGCACCCTCTATGCCGTGGCGCATAATCTCTACCTTCAGATCCACAGGATTCGACTCATAATTATAAAAAGTGCCCTCCGAAGTTTCGCTCCAGTTGTAATCCCCGACACACACATACGCCTTCATTTCCGACATGGAGCCGAAATATTGCGAGAACCTGCCCTGGCTGTCGTTCACACGCAGAATCTGAATCACGGGGGGACATTTGTCTTCACGCCCATAGCTGAACTCAAGGGAAGTGACATTATATCCGGCATTGCCGTCGACCACCACATTCTTATTATTGGAAATAACCGCAGTGTAAACATCTGAAGAATCCTCTCCCGGCACGCCGCTCCAGAAATCATTCCATGTTGTCATGTCAGCGGCAAATTCGCCGTTGAGATAGGCTGTCGCATTCAAATAAAGCAAGTCCGCCTCCCTGATTTCACCCATCAGGCCTCTATATTCAGGAGTGAACATAGTCACAAAACCATCTTCTCTTGCATAAATCTGGACATTGACCGTGTTTATCGGAGCGGAGTTGCCATACACATATCCAGCAGGGCCATCTTTCAATGGGATGCGCAAAGCCGGATGTCCGGGATAATCATAATAAACCTCCTCACCGTTGGAATCAATGGCATGAATGCCGGTGGCATCGGGAGAAGCCGAGAAGTTTGTAAACTCATAAGCCCCATCCATGCCTGCGAACACTATCCTTTGCCCACTCATGTTATAGTCCCTGGTGCCATCCGAGGCATCGAGCATCAAGAGGCGATAACCGGGATATGCGTCCGGGAAATCTGCCACATTCGCCGATGTGGAATAGAGGATGGAAGTGGCAATCTCGCCCATGTTCCACCAGAGCAATTCATATGGGAAATAGAACACGTCGCCATAGCCATATCCTGTGATTCTGGAAATCGACTCCAGCACCCAATACTCGTCATATGCCGGAGTGTGCTCGAAAAACTGGGTTGTCTCTGTGTATGAATTCCAGTCATTCTCCAGAGCCATATTTGAAAGGCCCCTTGAGAAAGCCGTTGTCGACACAAGCCCCTCGTCGGTGCAGTTGTCTCTCTGCTGGCATATCACAAACCGATCGGAGATGTCGTTGATAAAGAAATCTTCCTTGGTTTCAAGACGCCAGTGTATGCCCGGGCCATAGGCGTTGTCCATATCATACGAGCCGCATCCAAGAATAGACGACACGATGTAGGCATCATATTTCTCATCATATATAGTGGTCTGCACAAACTTGCTGTTGACATTGCCCGGAATCGACTGCGGATCCATGTTGTCATCATATCCTTTATTGTCAAGACGCGCCACTTCGCCTCCGGGAAGATAAGTCCTGCCGGTGAACTGATTCTTGGCATCCGCCGGACTTAATGTCAGTTCAATATCGCCGTCGATGTTACGGTCTTCATCAAACACGTAGCACTTTGTCCACTGAACTCCCGGGTGGCTTGTTTTCTCCTCAAAACTTAAAAAGATGGTGTAGACGCCGGGGGAGATATCCTCAAGCTTTATCACCTTCTGTGAGGAATCGGCATAGGTTGAGATCTTGCCACTCAAAAATGTGTCGTGATTATATATACAGAAATTTTTGGGTGCGTATTCCTCTTCAGAATAATCAATATTGATGCTGACTGTCACACCCGCGCCGTTAGCCGCATACGGTAGTTTCTTGCCGTTAAGTTTCATGAGCAAGTCAGACGCAACATCACCGTCTGCAACCGCCGCATCGGCAGTCAACTCTTTTTTCTGCTCCGGGGCGACATCAAGCCCCGCAGGGACTACATAAGCATTCACAACGGCGGCCGGGAATAAAGCAGCCGCAAATGCTGTAGATAAGTAAGCCTGTCTTGTATTCATATTTCATCTTTTTTTGCCTATAAATCTCCTTAATTCGGCGTTTGTTCTTAGGCAAGGAGTTTCTCCTGCCATATATTTGCCCATAGCGCAAATGGAGGGATGCCCGTTCGTCAGGTATGACGGCCACAAAATTAAACCATATGGAGGCTTCTGCAAAACACTCCCATACTCAAACTCTAATTATTTTCAATTTTAAGTATGCTTCAAATATACTGCATTTTTGTTAATAATCTATTTATAAATTTATTATAAATTCTTGACACGCCATAAAAACAATATATGCAGTAGTAATAATATTTAAAATTTCCTTGTTTTTTTAGTCTACGTTAACAATAATTGTTATCTTTGTCTCATGAAAGTATCTTCACTCATGATCATATGTGCGGTTGTTGCATCGGCAATCTTATTATTTGGCTCCTGTAATTTTTCTTCTAAGCAGGAAACAGATAACGAGCCTCTCGCAAAATACATGATGGAGGAATATTTCACCAAGAAAATCAACAGTCGTGAAATTCCCGACATCAAAAAATTCGCATATATGGACTCCCTCCTGCTGCTCGCGCCTGAAAAATCAGGCCGTATTATGGAGCAGAAAGCGAAAATACTAATCAACTCCGGAAGATTCAAGGAGGCGATTTCCGCCTTGATGAAAATCGACAAGGAGGTGGTCTCGCCACTCGAAAAAATCGACATCTTATACAATCTCGCCTACTGCCATCAGGCCACAGGCGACTATTCAAAGGCTCTCGACAATATTGCGTCTACCCTACTGCTGCAAGTGCCCGACTCTTTGGAGCAACACAAAATAGATTGCAAGTTCCTGCTTGCAAGAATCTACAGAATATCAGGAAACTACTACCGAAGCGACTCTATCTTCAAGGAAGTAAGACAGCAGATAAAAAAACTGAAAACAAGCAAGAGCCGCAAAGACGACCTCGCGGCAAGGTATCACATTGAAAGGAGTTCGGCATATCTTGACAACCAACAGCACAAAGAGTCGCTCGAGCAACTTAAAATGGCGTCGAATTACAAGATGAACAGGGAGACCGAACTGCTAATAGAGATGGGGATGGCCGAACTCTACAACGAGATGGACAAGCCGGATATTGCCGAAGACTATTACAAGTCTTATCTGAGGAAAGCCGGCCCGTCGATCAACCGCATATATGCCCTATATAATTACGCGAAGCTTCTCGAATCAATAGGGCGCCATGAAGAGGCGGCCGACTCTTGCCGAAAACTAATAGAATACACTGAAAATGACGGCATAAATCATGTGAAAGGGGCTGCATATGAAGTGCTTTCAAAAGCGTTGTACTCCTTAGGGCTGTATAAGGACGCTTATGAAGCCCATTCCACATTCTATAGCATCATGGATTCCGTGCTTTGGCAGACAGGCACTAACCTGACCGATGATTTTGAAAAGAGAATGGCTCTGTCGGGAAAGAACAGACCTTCAACCGACTATTTCGTATATAATCATAAACAAGATTTCATCACAGGGATGGCGATAGCGGCGGCGATTGCCCTGGCCTGCATCATATCGCTTGCATTTATTCCCTCAATGACTGCATCAAAGCGGAACCGAGGCAAAGGGAACAGCGGCAACGGCGCGGATGCCGCTGAGAACGAAGACCCGTCATCGCAGAGCGAACTTAGCACAGAACCTGTGTCGATTTCGCTGAAACTTATTCATGCCAACAAGATTATAGATGAAATCTCCGCAATAGCCTGCGACATGTCTGTCGACAATGACTCTCGCAGAAAGCAGATTGCCGACATTCTTAAATCACGCTCATCGGTGAAAGATTTCTGGGAACTCTTCACAATCAGTTTCGAGAAGGTGCATCCTGACTTCTTCAGATCCCTCTATTACCGCCACCCATATCTGTCGCCCGGCGAATCAAGAATGTGCGCGTTTATAATTATGAACATGTCAACAAAAGAGATAGCCTCTCTCACAAACCGCTCTGTCAGGACAATTGACTCTATCAAATATCGCCTCCACAAAAGGCTTGGCCTTGACAGCGGCACGTCTACCGAGTCTTATCTGCGCTCATTGCTCTGATGCTGACGCACTGCCGGAGTGCGTTCACAGCATCTTAGGGCTTGTTAACGAACTCTTAGGGCTTGTTAACGGCTTCTTGGCGTGCATTTCCAAAAACTCCTCGATAAATCCGGCTCCGGACAGATGCCCCATGCCGCCACTCTCACAAGCTCTCTCAGAGTATTCCCTGACAGAATCGGGATGCATCCCCCTGTGCCACATCACAAACGGCACCGCCTCCCGCGAATGGGTGCGGGTGCGGCACGGAGTGGGATGATCAGGCAGCACGGCCAGAGCCACATCCTCCTTCATCTCCTCAATCCCTTTCATCAACGGTCGCACAACGCGCCTGTCGAGGTTCTCAACAATGAGTTTTTTTAGCATCACATCACCTTCATGGCCGGCTTCATCGCTGGCCTCTACATGAAGGAACACAAAATCCGCCCCGTCGCGCAATGCCTTCAGCGCGGCCTCCGCCTTCCCTTCATAATTAGTGTCGGCGAGACCTGTGGCACCATCCACATGTATGGGTTTCAATCCGGCATACAGGCCAAGCCCTCTGATTATATCTACAGCAGTAATCACACATCCATGCCTTATGCCATACATCTCCCTCAGAGTGGGCATGGCCGGCTTGTAGCCGGGACTCCAAGGCCATATGAAGTTGGCCGGGTCCTTGCCCTCAGCCACTCTCCTCAGATTCACCGGATGCTCCGACAGTATTTCTTGCGACCTTGACACAAGGCGATTGACGCATTCCGCAGTAGCCACACCCGATTCCGACTCTGCCACGGCCATCACATCTGAGACCCTGCTCCCGACCACATCATGTGGGGGCGCACATATAACCCGCTTGTCGCCACCCCGGATTTTGAGAAGATGCCTGTATCGCTCCCCCTTGTGAAATTCAACCATTCCGTCGGCAAGAGAGGAATTGAGCGAATCTATCAATTCTCCGGCCTCCTCGCTTGATATGCGCCCCGCCGTGTGGCTTTTGATTATGCCGCCGGGGGATACGCTTATCAGATTGCAGCGCATCACCATGTCGCCGGGCATGACTTCCACTCCCCTCCCCGCAGCCTCAAGCACTCCCCTCCCTTCAAACACCGAGGCCACGTCATAGCCGAAAAGCGACAGATGAGACACCTCGCTGCCGGGACTGAATCCGGGTGGCACCGTTGAAAGCATTCCGCATCTGCCGCGAAAGGCCAGTTCGTCAAGTGTGGGCGTGAAAGCCGCCTCCAGAGGAGTGAGCCCCCCGAGTGAGGCGCAAGGCTCGTCGGCCATGCCGTCGCCAAGGATTATCACATGCTTCATATCTCCTGTCTATTCCCGGTGTCAACGTATATTGGCTATGCTGATTATATCGGCAAAGACTCCCGCCGCAGTAACCTCAGCCCCGGCCCCGTAACCTTTGATTATCATCGGATACTCCATATAACGCTCTGTGGTGAGAAGAATCACGTTGTTGCTCCCGGCAAGATTATAGAAGGGGTGGCCGGCCCCTACCCTGCGAAGCCCCACGCTCCCTTTGCCGTCTGCAAACGACGCAACAAAACGGAAATGCTCCCGGGCCTCCTCTGCTTCAGCACGTTTCTTCTCAAACTCGCCGTCAAGCGAGGAAAGCTTTCCAATAAATCCCTCCGGCTCCCCTTCAAGCATATCCTGGGGAATAAACAGGCGCTTCTCCACATCCTCCTGGCTCAGCATGTAGCCGGCCTCCCTTGCGAGTATCACAAGTTTCCTCACCACATCCTTTCCCGAAAGGTCTATGCGCGGATCCGGCTCCGTGTAACCCTCCTCTCTGGCCATCTCAACAGCCTTGCTCAGAGTCACATCCGAGCTGAGCACATTGAAAATATAATTGAGAGTGCCCGACACTACTGCCTCTATCTTCAATATGTTGTCGCCTGAGTTTATAAGCGAATTGATTGTGTTGATAATCGGCAGCCCGGCTCCCACGTTTGTCTCGAAAAGATATTTCACATCTTTCTTTCGCGCCATCTCTTTAAGCGCCTGATATGATTTAT
Source organism: Muribaculaceae bacterium (assembly GCA_009775365.1). Taxonomy (GTDB): domain Bacteria; phylum Bacteroidota; class Bacteroidia; order Bacteroidales; family Muribaculaceae; genus Lepagella. The sequence goes on along the minus strand of VSPM01000005.1, from coordinate 4,919 downwards.
AGTCGCCAGATGCGGCAATCTTATTGGCCGTAACAACGTTCACATTGTGCGACAGCAGGTCGAGATAAAGACCGGCAATCTCGGCCGACGCCGTGCAATCCACAAACACGGAGTTGAAGATATTCATTTTCAGAATCTCCTTTTTTATGATTGCGGGCGTGGCGTCGATACCCTCCTTCTCAAGCAGCTCGCGATAGCGCGTCACGTCAATGCCGTCGGCATTAAACACCGCTTTTTTACTCGACGCGATACCCACCACGTTAAGCCTGAGCCTTTTCTCCCTGAGCAATTTATCCTGCTGCTTGCATATCTGCTTCAGCAAGCTGCCGCCAACGTTCCCCACTCCGGCGAGGAATAAGTTAAGCACTTGATTTTCCGACAGGAAGAACGAATCATGAATCACACCCAGGGCCTTCCTGAGGCTCTTCTTCTCTATCACAAACGATATGTTGATCTGTGAGGCGCCCTGCGCACACGCTATCACGTTGATGCCGTTTCTCCCTATCGTGTTGAAAAGCTTTCCGGCAATGCCGGTGGTCTTTTTCATATTCTCCCCCACGATTGCCACCGTGGCGAGATTCCCTTCAGCCTTGATTTCATTAAACATGCCCGACGCCAGCTCTGCGGAGAACTCCTCTTTGAGTGTGCGCACGGCCAAAGCCGCGTCGCAGTTTCTGACGGCTATGGTGGTATTGTTCTCGCTGGCCGCCTGCGACACAAGGAACACGCTCACGCCTCTCTCCGTCAGCGCATTGAAAATACGGGAATTCACGCCGATGACCCCCACCATACAAAGGCTCGTGATGGTCACCAGGCAAGTGTCGTTGATTGAAGAGATTCCCTTGATTGCCTTTCCACCCTTCCCGGGATTTCCGCTTATGAGGGTGCCTCGTGCCGACGGATTGAACGTGTTCTTCACAAGAATCGGTATATTCTTGTGATACACGGGGTAAATTGTCGGTGGATATATCACCTTTGCCCCGAAGTTGCACAGCTCCATCGCCTCCATGAATGAAAGTTCGTCTATGACATAGGCATTGTCTATCACCTTTGGGTCGGCCGTCATGAATCCGTCCACATCTGTCCATATCTCAAGCGCCTCGGCATCAAATGCGGCGGCCATGATGGCGGCTGTGTAGTCGCTGCCGCCCCGCCCGAGGTTGGTCACCTCTCCATTCTGGTCTGTGGCCAGAAAACCGCCGATCACAGCCGTTTCCCAGTCATATTTCTTCACTTTCTCATCTATAAGACGGTTTGTAAGATCCGAGTCGAGCACATTCTGCCGCTGCGGACCCCTTGTGGTCCGTATGAAAGCACGCGAATCGAAATGAGTGGCCCCCTTTATTATATTGGCCACTATCACACTCGACATGCGTTCGCCATAGCTCACTATTATGTCTAAGGCGCGAGGCGACAGGTCATGAAGCAGCATCACCCCCTTGAAGATATTTCCAAGTTCGTCAAGCATCATCTTTATCAGAGCCTCCGTGGCGTCGCGTCGCGACACCGGAACAACACCGTTCACAACCGATATGTGGCGGGCCACTATCTTGGAATAAGAGTCAAGATATGAGATGTCGTCTGCAACCGCAAGCCTGGCCGTTGAAATCAAAAGGTCGGTTATGCCTCCGAGCGCCGACACCACCACAATCTTCTTTCCGGGTGTAGACTCCACTATTTTCTTCACATTCAACAGGCTCTCGATTGTGCCGACAGATGTGCCTCCAAACTTCAATACCTTCATACGATAAAACTACAAAATGAAAAAAATAAGCGCCAAAATTAGCAAATTATATTCAAATTGCAAACATTTAGATTGTAAAAAAGGAAAGCCCGGAGGAACAGACAGGCAGACTATGACCGGGGACTATCTTTCTAAGAGCCTTTTTCCTGCAGCCGCCGTGCAATCCCTGCGCAGCGACAGCCATTCTATATCAAACAAGAATCCCTTCGTCATACTTCTGTCAGGTCTCGTCCTCGCGGGCCATCAAACAGACAAATCAGCTCGGCAGGTTTTCTGGCTCGTTTCCGGTTTGCGCCGCCTTCCCACAGCGCCCGCGTTGCGGCGCCACAGTGACGATGTTTTCGGCAAACCGTTGCATGAAACTTACAGCAGCGGGACTGCCCGGGATTCTCACCCGGTTCCCTTTTTAAGCGTTGGCGTCTCTCAAACGCCGCCGCACCGAACTTCCGCAAATTTAACACATTTTCCTCTCTCCGGCAAATTTTTTCAAAAACAATTATAACCCTTTATGCGCCAGCCTGCACTCACAGCGTCTTCATCCCGGTTGCATCTCTCGCCAGAAAAACGCAAGCGCGACTCCTCACGAAGCCGCGCTTGTGTTTTCTCTCATCGGCAAGCCATGCCCGCCAATGATTTACACATTTTACTTCACAATTACCTTTGCAACCCCTTTAGCGGTCTTGACAACATACACGCCCGGATGGCAATTGTCGGCACCGCATTTCTGACCTGCAGATGTGTAGATCATGCTTCCCTCGGGAGCGATAATCCTGCCACCCTCCACCTTTACTCCAAGTTCTGAGTTCACAGACTCAATTCCGCTCAAAGTCTCAATCCGGAATGCCGGCGACACAACCTGTGTCTGGCTATTGCCGGCCTCGTCTATGACTGTAAGACGCACGTCAAACCATCCGTTAGCCGAAAATTTGTCAACAGCCGACAGGCTTCCCGAATAGTAATATCCCAACGGGGCGTCGCCGAATTGCGCGGGGTCTTCTGCAAGCTCGAGCTCGGCAAAGTCGTCTGTGCCGTAGGGAGCATACTCCACTTTCAGTTCAACCGGTCTTAGTTCATTCCAGTTATACCAGAAATTCTCATGAACGATGTTGTCATAGTCGGCAACCGCCACATTGATGACACCATCTGCGCCTTTTGCAAATCTGTCGGTCAGCACGTTGTTGACATCGCGGAACTGCATGAATCTAACAGTCGGAGGAAACGGGTCGTCATTGCTGTCGTTATAACGGATTTCCGCCTCGTTCTTGCCGGCTATGCCGTCAACCATAATGTTGTGGTTGCTGAAACGTATGGCCCATTCGCCAAACTCACCGTTGCCGTCAAGCCACGGCTCAAAAAGTTTCTGGAAATTGAATTGATACCAGTCGGAATTATAGTCTTTAAGCTTAACTTCGCCGTTAAACTCCACTTCAAATCCAACCTTCACGTTGTCCGACAAACGGTTCTCGCCAAGACGGCCAAGATAGAGGGGCGACACTGATATCATTCTTGCTTCGGGCATCTCAAACCATACAGCCGCGTCGGAGGAATAGGTGGTGAGCACAGGGGCAGAATTTCCGAACGCATAGGGCATATCGTCAGAGAAGTGTGAGAAACCTGCGTGGCCGGGGAAAAGAGGAGACATCGACCCGTCAGGAAGATACATGAACGGAAGCAGGTCGCCGGAGTCAATGTTCATGAACTCCGAGCCGGATATGGCATTAAACCCTTTGTTATCTTTCATTCCGAAGGGTGCGCCAAACATATAGCCCACAATCTCTTCGCCATACACATCCTCTTTCCCGTCGCAGATATACGGGTAAAGCATCACCGACACTCTTTCATCGGCCGCAGAATAGAAATAGCGGTCGGGATATTCACAATCGGGTCCGTTGTGCTGCGAGCGCATAAGGCTGTCGGATATTTTTGAGCCGTTCCAGACAAAGCTCTCCACCGAACCGTTGCCCTTGTCCTCGTCAGAAATATTTTCAGCCATCGGGGTGTGACAATATGGGAGGGCGTAATGATAGAACTCTTCACCTTTTGCCATGACCTCCTGCTCACCCATACCCTTCGAGGCCATTATCATATAGTGGGGCAAGTCGCAGCCAAGCGATGTGCGCTCCTGAAGGAGTGTCCAGCGGTCGCTTATTTCGTTCACAATTAAGTCGCAGGTCCACTCCTCTGTCTCACCTGACGTGAGGCGGTATGACGCCGACAGGCTGAACGCAAGTTTTCCTCCTTTGTCGTTCACAAGATAGTTAGTGACATACATCTGAATCACGTTATATGAGTCTTCGTCCTCATTCCATATAGGCCACCCCTCGTCATCGAGGCCGATTATCTCCGGCGGCAGAAATTCCGACCCGTCGGGAAGCTGCTGACGGAACGATATACGGTTGCAAGCCTCTTCAGCCTCCATCTCGATGGTCATACCCTCTTTCACTTCCACATTCTCGCGCATTACTACAGCCCATTTAGGTAGATAGAGCGACTCTATTGCTGTCTGGTCGCACAGGAACAGACACATCAGGTCGTATGTCCACTCCGGAAGCGACAGTGTTGCCTCTCCGGTGTCGGCGTCAACCTCATTGTCTATATTCTCGTTGCCAGACACTGCCACCACATAAGCAGGCTTATAAAAGCCGTCGCCCGAGGGGGTGAGCTTGAAGTTAACGTCCACACCATCCACGGCATCCTCTTTGAATGCTACGTTTTTCTTGGCCCTACGACCTAAATTGTTCATAAAGGGATTCCCGTAGATTCTTGCAACTTCTTCCGAGACGGGAACTATACCCGAGGGATTATGCAATCTTGTGGCGCGGGTCTCATACATTTCGGCCTCTGCCACCATAAATGTGCCGGCAATCATTCCGGCTGCAACCAGTAACGTTTTTTTCATATCAATTAGTTTGAAGTTTGCGCAAATTTATTTATTATAATCAATTTCCGCAATCTTACAGCTTCCTATTTGATACATATCCACCCGGATAGGTATAACTACAAACTACCTATTTCGCTACACCACATTGAGTATCAACAAATTCACATTCATCAATCACGCCATCGTTTTTATTTGATAGGTAGTAAATTTCAACCTTTTTTTCACGGCTCTTTCATTTAAGCACAAAATAACGACAAAAGCCCCCTTACCCGATTCAGTACGAATCGGGTAAAT
>VSPM01000049.1:16822-21186 GCA_009775365.1 Muribaculaceae bacterium | reverse complement strand
ACAGAGGTGATGGTAACAAGATGACCTGATTTCTGCCGTTCAAAGAGCCTGTAAATTGATGCTACGGTATTAGCCCAACCCATTACGTTTACAGAAACCGTGGATAACTCTGTCTCGACATCCAACTTCGGATTAAGTTCTCCGATTCCTGCACATATAATAGCCAAATCAATGTGTCGATGTTTGCGAATGATAGATTCCAAAGCGTTATCAAATGAGTCCACTTGAGAAATATCACACGGAACAAGCAACGTATGTTCAGGACAACTTCGTTCCATATCGTCCAACAATTCTCTCCTTCTGCCGACAACTATGACGTTATGCCCCGATGAAACATAATGCTTCCATAGATTATGTCCAATGCCGGATGTTGCTCCTATAATTAGAATATTCATATTCCTATTTAATTATCGCGGAGTTCGCGCCTGACTGTTCGCCGACTTCATTGCCACGCTGCACTTTTTTGCCGTAACCAAATGTATAAGTCGCAGTTATATTGATACGAAAGTGGGATGATGTACCGATGTTTTCTCTATATTCAGTGTATAGCGGCGATTCTGTAACTATATCTGCACTGTTCCAACCTTTATTAAAAAAGTTTGCCGCCATTACCCTGACATTCCAGTCGGAGTTAGCCCAGCCCACTGTAAGGCTGTGAAAGTTTCTATCTTTGTAAATTTGCGGTGATGAGGTGAACATCTGCTTACCGGGCGACTGATAATATGCCTGAAAGTAGAAACTGTTGAGATAATATGTCGCTTGGGCTGTTATAGTTAAGGGATTATACGACTTATTATATATGCCGGTAGATTTGTAGAAAGATTGTTTGGGGCTTGCATAGAGTTGAAGTTTTCCTCCGAGCAGTTTCCAATTTGCTGCAAAACCTAATTCTCCGTTGAGAAAGTTACCACTATTGCGATAATTTTTAATGATAGCCATACCGTTATTGTAAGGCTCATAAGTCAACATCTGACGATTAAAAAATGAGTTGAAATTACTAAAAGCGTTTAAGCCAAAAGTATTATTAGGCATCCATGTGTATCCAAGATTAAACATGAGGTTCCGGCTATTTTCCAATAGAGGATTGCCCGTTACAAACATATATTCATTATCTTGCAAGACATCTGGAGATTTCTGGCTAATACCGGGCGTTGCGTTTGCATATTGCAAAAATACTGAAAATGCGTTTTTTGAATTAGGCGAGTATCTTAAATTTAGATGAACAAATGGATAAGTGTCAGTATATACTACTCCGTTAATATCGCTTTGACTCCAATATACACCCGCATCAGCATAAAGCCTCACTTCTCGTGATGCTAACTGATAGCCGAGTAATCCGGCCACAAACGCATTATGGAATCGGTCATTGTAGCTATTGATACCGGAATAACGCAGTCGATTGATGTTGTCACCGCCATTGACTCCGAGCATAGCTGTGTGTTTCTGACCGATACGTTTTTGCAAATAAGCGTCGACGCGATAGTTATAGGCGTTTTCACGTGCGTTTCTGACAATTTCGGGAGTGGTAGAGGTAGAATATGTCAGATAGTCATTGCTGTGCATATAATTGAAACGCGGAGAAATATCTATCGAAAACTGATTAGGCAATGAGAAGAAGAAAGAGCCTTGATATGCGAGAGAGTTGTTACGGTTTGGATTGCTCCTGTTGAAAGTATAGTTTTGCTCACTACCCGGATGATAGGATAGATTACCTCGCTGGTCATAGACAGGAACGCTCAAATGTGTAAAACCTACTGTATTGCGTATCTGTATCTTTTCGGAAGAGTAAGTGGCTCTAAAAGTAAGAGGATATTGGTTCTGTTTATAATGCGAACCGTCAAGTGTTTCTGTTCGGGTTAGTTGATAATCCTTACCGTCTGCATCTTTGAGTGAATAGATCCCTTTTACGTTGTTTCCGATATTGTGGTTATTCCAATTGTTGGCTCCAACATAAAGGTCGTAAGTCATTTTCTTGTAGGAGAACTTTGAGAAAATGTTGTTGCGGCTTGAAAAGCCGACAAGGAAGTTTTCGTTTGTTGTCAGCTTTGTGTAACCACCATAAGCATATTCCTGAACAATAATATTAATTACACGCTGCGCACCTCGGAAACGAGGGTCGGTAGGAAATTCAAGATACTCGACTTTTTTCACGTCGGGAGTCCGCAGCCCTTCCATTTCCTCCTTTGATGCTTCGAGGAAATTTATAAAAATAGCCACCTCTCCACCGGCATTGTCGGTAACGACTTCATTGACAGAACTTATTTTAATTTGGGGTATAGCCATCTGACGCAAAAGATCGACTGCATTTTGCGAGGCGTTCTTTTGCTTGACGGTCGGGATAAAGGTTGTAGAGGTCGGTGAAGTGCGTTGCATTTGCGCCTCCACAACAACCTCGTCAAGACCCTGTGTCTTGATGCTGTCTGGTACTTCGGTCTGTGCCATCACCGCAATCGTAAGTGTTGCGCAGAATATTGATGTGATGATTCGGTTTTGCATATTCAATACAGTTTGAGGTGCAAATTTCGCCATAATCTACCACTTGGAATTGAACAAATGTTCAATTCAGTCGCTTTTATCTCCTTTTCCCTGCGATTTTTTGATGCGCAGAAGGTGCTGATGAGAGATTTGGAGATATGAAGCCAGTTCCTTGGCCTTGATTGTCGAGGCGATATCGGGGTAAGCATCAATGAATTTGCAATATCGTTCTGCCGGAGAGAGTATATACAAATCAAGCAACCAGGTATAACACATTCTGAAAAGGGCATCTGATGCTGTGTAAAGGAAATTTGGCTCTGTTTGACACAACTTTTCCAACGCATATACGAATGGAAGTTGAAGCACTTCAGTCCGCACGGAAGCCACTTGTGATGCTAATGCCGGAATCTTCCTTATGCCATTATTGAAGTCGGTAACAAATTCTCCTGTCATTGCAAGTCCCACTACAGCCTCACTGCCATCAGATTTCAGGCAGGTATATCGACAATAGCCCGATTTTACAAGCGATATATGCCTCTCAGTATCACCCTGATGAAGTAGGTATTCCCCTTTCTCATAAATTACATGCTTACCCTCCCTCTCGCAAAGCTCTATGAGACCGGCGAGATTGACCTGCGACATATAAGAATTGAATATTTCTGCCAATTTATTTCAAAAACGCCGCCGTCAGCTCCAAACGGCTACTATATGATATGAAAAGCGCGAGCCAACTATGCACGTCCAAACTGATGGTCCTGAGAAAACCAATGATGCAGATGTAACAATAGTAGCCCACGCTATGCGCGTGAGAACCACTATGCTATCTCTTGCATCAAAACTAAAAGTTTCTCAGGTTTTCAGTTTGCAAGACGCATAACGCTTCTTATTTTCCAAAATGTCGTGGACCGGACTTCTCCAATCCGACTGCAAAGTTAATCATAATCTTTGGAATTCAGCGGATTATTGCCGATAATTTTGTAAATTTGCATTCTAAAACAGCGCAAAAATGACAAAAGAAGAACTGCTCGCAAGGCTCAATGATATAGAATGGGACGACTTCGAGGTAAAGGAAGCGTCCGGTGGTATTCCCAAATCCATGTGGGAAACCGTAGGGGCATTCTCCAACACCGCAGGAGGATGGATAATCCTCGGCGTAAGGGAGACGAAGGCCAAGGGCGTGTCAACATACGAGATTACGGGCGTCTAAAAGGCAGAGAAGATGGAGCAGGACATCATAAACACCCTGCGTTCCGTCTATAAGTTCAACGTGCCGATTCTTGCCACCGCACAGTTCCTTGACTTTGACGGCAAGGCTGTTCTTGCCTTCCATATCCCCGTGTCGGCCAACAAACCCGTCTATTTCGGCAACAACCTGAACAATACGTTTGTCCGTGTCGGCAGCGGCGACCAGCGGGCAACCGACATTGAGATAGACATACTGATGCGTGAAAAGACATTCGGCATGAAATCGGAAATGGAGGTTGACGGTACAGTGTTCGGAGACCTCAACACGCAGTCGCTCCAGACATACCGCCGCCGAATAAAGGACTACAACCCCGATTTCCGTTATAATGATCTCGATGACGAGCAGTTCTGCATAAAGACCGGGATAATCAGTCGTGGGAAGCTGACTTACGGTGGCTTGCTTATGCTTGGAAAAGGAGAAATCGTGCAAGAATATGTACCTCACTTTTGGATTGATTACATTGAGATTCCGGGCACAACATATTCTGATGCTGACTGCCGTTATACATACCGTATGCCTGAGCAGGAAAATATCTGGGAATATTTCAAGGTGCTCTTGCAACGGCTACGCCTGTATGTTGACAATCCATTTATGGCGGGGCCGGACGGTTTTTCGCCGGAAGATAATTCCCAGTTGTATTGTC
>VSPM01000049.1:0-16812 GCA_009775365.1 Muribaculaceae bacterium | reverse complement strand
TCAATGACAGAATCGAATTCCAAAATCCCGGACGCTTCGCCGTGCGTATCTCCGACAAGCCCGGTAAGGTGAAATCAGTGCCGCGTAATCCCAATATCATAGCCTTCTTCCGCTACGCACGACAAGGCGAAAATGCCGGATATGGTATTGACAAAATAATGCGTTGGACTAAACTCACCGGGCTTGAAGTTGATTTTGAAAGCGATATAACATCATCGACTATTACCTACCCGTTGCCATCACAAAAAGGTGGTCAGAAAGGTGGTCAGATAAATATAGACACTGAAAGTATTTACGCCGATAATCAATGTAATACGCATGACAAAGGTGGTCAGAAAGAGGTGGTCAGAAACAGTGGTCAGAACCAAGGGGAGGAAACGAGAGCCAGGATTGTTGAGGCGATGCGGAAAAAGCCTGAAATTTCACGTCGGGAGCTTGCCGATATAATAGGTATATCCCCGTCAGCCATTCAAAAGCATATCGAACACCTCAAAGAAACGGAAATCATTATACGTCTCGGCAGCGACCGAAAAGGGCTATGGAAAGTGTTGAAATAATTTGGCGATGATAAACATTATGAAGGAAATAACAACACGGCTCGCAGAGGTCAACGGAATTGTCAGCGGTTATGACGGTGGTGCTATACCTTTTGAACAGGCGTATGCGCTTGCACGGTTCTATTATGACTTTCAGGACACCAACGCGCTTATAGCCGATGCTGAGGCGATGGTCGGTGAAAATCCGGAACAGCTGAAAGAGATTGCTCTTTCCCTCAAAGCCGAGACCGCGACACTCCTTAATAATAATATAGGGAAGCTTGACGGCGTTGATTTCCGAGAGATTGCAAACGCTCATTCACGGCGTTACCATGACATATTCCAAGAGGCTTCCGACAAGCTTAATCCATACTGGAAGAGGTACTGCGAACTGAACAACCGTCTTGACTACTTACCTCTCGACTCAAAGGAGTATGCCGAGGTGGATAAGGAGTGCGATGCTGCAAAGGCTGAGCATGATAGACGGCAAGTCGATGTAAAGAGGATTTATGCCGAATATGAGCATGAGAACCGGCGCGCCGGGGATGTCTTTCCCCTTAAAGCCCCACACCTGTATGCGCTTGCCGCCAGACTTGACGGCATTGCCGGGAGCATACTCAACGACCTTGACCGCATGGAGAAAGGGGAAAACCGATGAGCGGAAGCCTGCTGCTTGAAACCGCCAAGTGGCGTGACGTGGTTGAATTAGGGCTGTGCATGGCGATCCACGATGTATGCAACGACAGCCAGTTTGAGAACTGCACCCCTCTCGATTTTGCAAATTTCCTGAACGTGAGGGAAGTGACAAAATCCATAGCCGTGTTGCCGAAAGAGAAACTGCGGGTATGCTACATGGTCTTTGCCGTGGCGAGGAACATCAGCCCGAGGAAGGAGGCGGAGACATGGGCGCGGTTGTTCCTCCAACGCTGCGGCATCGCCAAGTCTTACTATGACAAGCACCGCTCCGACATCTGCGCCGATTATGCCACAGAGGACAACCGGAACTACCGAAAATCCATAGACGGAGCCATCGAGGAATGGCGTTCAAGGCGGAGAACCCCGTAAATACAAAGGTTGACAAGTCTATCAATCAGCACATTCCATAATCAAAGAATACAAACACATAAATTAAAGAACCGATGCAGACAAAACGAAAATTACTCAACTCGCAGGAGGCCGCCGACTATCTCGGCTTCTCCCTCTCTCACAGAGTTCCGCTTTGCCGACAACGCATCCACATGGGCAATTCCTGCAAATTTCGATTCTTACGAGCTGGAATACAAAAACCTGCCTGTCGACAGCGTGACAGATGCCAACACGCCTTTCACTTTTGCTACTGAGACCGATGCCGTTTTCGGCTCGATCCACGAAGCGGCCTTGTATGATTATCCAGAAATGACTCTTCTGCGCACCGAGGGGCGCACCCTTAAAGCCAACCTTGCCTCGCTCCCCGATGGTGTGAAAGCATACCTTCCGGCAAGTTTCGTCACCCCCTGGCGCACAATCCAGATTGGCAAATCAGCCTGCGACCTCATTAACTCCGGCCTCATACTCAATCTTAACGAGCCCTCGAAAATTGCCGACACGTCATGGATAAAACCTCAGAAATATGTGGGGATATGGTGGGGAATGCACCTCGGCACCATGACATGTACCATGGGGCCGCGACATGGAGCCACAACTGAGAACGCGATCAAATACATAGACTTCGCGGCGGCCAACAATATTCAGGGCGTGCTGTTTGAAGGATGGAACGAAGGTTGGTAAACCTGGGGCGGCGACCAGCATTTCAACTATGCCAAGGCTTATGCCGATTTCGACATCGACTCCATAGCCTCTTATGCCGCCTCCAAAGGCATAGAGCTTTGGGCGCACAATGAGACCGGCGGAAACATCCCCGAATATGAGGCCGCCCTCGACAGCACATTCGCTTACTACAAATCACTCGGAATACACACCGTGAAGACCGGATATGCAGGCGGATTCGCCGGCGGAGAGTATCATCACTAGCAATATGGAGTGAAGCATTATCAGAAAGTAGTGGAGACCGCCGCTAAATATCAGCTGATGATCGACGCGCATGAGCCGATAAAAGAGACCGGCATTCGCCGCACATGGCCTAACATGATGACTCGCGAGGGCGCACGCGGAATGGAGTGGAACGCTTGGTCGGCAGGCAACACACCCGAATATCTTTGCACACTCCCCTTCGTGAGATTGCTTTCAGGGCCTATGGACTACACGCCCGGCATTTTCGACATCAATTACGAACGCGCGAAAGCCGACCCGGGGCGCATAGAATGGAACGGGCCGAACGATTATTGCAAGATACGCACCACACTGGCGCGTCAGATAGCAAACTGGGTAATAATCTACTCCCCTCTCCAGATGGCCGCCGACCTGATAGAAAACTATGAAGGGCACGAGGCGTTCCGCTTCTTCCGCGATTTCAATGCAGATTGCGACTGGTCGAATGCTCTTCAGGGAGAGATTGGGAAATACGTCGTGGTGGCAAGGCGTGCAGGCGAAAACTTCTATCTTGGAGCCGGCGCAGACAGCAAACCGCGCTCCCTCGACCTCCCCCTCGATTTCCTTAAAGAGAATGTGAGATACACAGCCGTGGTCTATGCCGACCACCCTTCCGACCCCACAAAAGTTGTGATCTCGGGAAAAGAGGTGACTTCATCCGACACTTTAACAATCGAGATGGCGGCATCCGGCGGTCAGGCCATTACTTTCTCTCCCAAAAACTGACCCCGCTGCCAATCCCTTACGAGCGAATGCAACGACTTACCCCCATTTTGCAAACGAAATCAAATCTCCTCAAACTATTTTATTAACTTTTGCATAACTGCATTGATTTTTTTTGTAACTTTGCATCCCGTAATCAAACTTTTTCATTCGTGGACACAAGATACATTTTTGTTACGGGAGGAGTCGTTTCATCGCTCGGAAAGGGCATAATCTCCTCATCTCTTGCACGATTACTCTTGTCAAGAGGATTTAGAGTCACTATCCAAAAATTTGACCCATATCTGAATATAGATCCCGGCACACTCAATCCATACGAACATGGAGAGTGCTACGTCACCGACGACGGATTTGAAACCGACCTCGACCTCGGACATTATGAGCGCTTCACCGACATTATCACCACACGGGCCAACAGCATTACCACCGGACGAATCTATCAGGCAGTAATCGACAAGGAACGTAAAGGCGACTATCTCGGAAAGACAGTACAAATAATCCCCAATATCACCGACGAAATAAAACGCAACATCGTCAACTTAGGTGAAACGGGGGATTTTGATTTTATAATAACCGAAATAGGCGGCACTGTCGGCGACATTGAGTCAACTCCTTTTCTTGAAGCCGTCAGACAATTAAAATGGGAACTCGATAAAAGAGCCTTGAGCCTGCATCTCACTTATGTGCCATATCTCAAGGCGGCAAAGGAACTTAAAACAAAGCCGACCCAACACTCCGTAAAGCAACTCCAATCAATAGGCATTCAGCCTGACATATTGATTTTACGCTCTGAATTGCCGATTCCGCAGCATATGAGGGAAAAGGTTGCGCAATTCTGCAACGTGTCTTCAGAGGCTGTTATCCAAAGCGTCGACGCATCTTCAATTTATCATGTGCCGGGCATGATGCATGAACAAAACCTCGACGGTTTAGTGCTTGACATTACCCGCACTGACCATATAAACGAGCCGGACCACTCTGCATGGAATCTATTCCTTCAGAAACTCGAGACGGCACACCGGACTGTCAGAATAGGGCTCGTAGGGAAATATGTGCAGCTTCAGGATGCTTACAAGTCAATCAGTGAGTCGCTTATACATGCCGCCACTTACTGCGACCATAAATTAGACCTTGTTTACATCAATTCCGAGAATGTAAACGATGATAATGTGGAAAAAACATTATCAGAACTTGACGGAGTTGTCATTGCTCCAGGATTTGGGAACAGAGGAATAGACGGGAAACTATCCGCTATAAAATGGTGCCGTGAAAATGATGTCCCTGCATTCGGAATTTGTCTTGGGATGCAATGTATGGTTATCGAGTATGCGAGAAATGTTCTTGGCATGACCGAGGCAAACTCCACCGAGATGGATCCTTCCACACCGAACAATGTAATCGACATGATGGAAAGCCAGAAGAACATAACAGACAAAGGTGGCACCATGAGGCTTGGTGCATACTCATGTCGCCTTGCCGACGGCAGTGTTGCCCAAAAGGCGTATGGAACCGGCATTATTCGCGAACGACATCGCCACAGATATGAATTCAACAATAAGTACCGCTCTCTTTTTGAAAGTGCCGGACTCATGTGCACAGGCGAAAACCCCGAAACAGGATTGGTGGAGATTGTAGAGCTCCCAAGGCTCAAGTGGTTTGTAGGCACTCAGTATCACCCTGAATATCGTTCCACCGTGCTTCATCCTAACCCGCTTTTCATGTCTTTTATGAAGGCGGCTGTAGAATACTCAAATCATAAATAAACAATGGAACCAATAAAGCATGAGTGTGGCGTGGCTATGATTCGTCTGCTGAAGCCATTATCATATTATAAAGAAAAATACGGCACTGCACTCTATGGCCTCGACCGGCTTTATCTCATTATGGAGAAAGAGCATAATCGCGGACAGGAAGCTGCAGGGATCGGATGTGTAAAACTGAATGTGCCCCCAGGCAAGGAATATATCTTCAGGGAGCGAGCACAAGGCTCGGGTGCAATTTCCGAGATATTCGCCAACGTGCATGACCGTATAAGGCTGGAACTTGACGAAGGTGTAGATGTGGAAGACGCATCTTTTGCAGGAGAAGTATATATGGGACATCTACGCTACAGCACAACCGGAAGGTCCGGAATAAACTATGTTCATCCTTTCATGCGTCGCAACAACTGGTGCTCGCGCAACATGCTGCTCTGCGGCAATTTCAATATGACAAATGTCGACGAGATTTTCAACAAAATCGTGTCGAAAGGCCAGCATCCCCGGCTCTACGCAGATACTTTCATCCTTCTTGAACAACTCGGCCACTCTCTTGACCGGGAAAATGAACGCTTGTATGAGCAGTTCCACAGCGAAGGGCTATCGGCCATGGAACTTTCTGAAGCCATATCACGCGACTTGAATGTTGCAAACATTCTTAAGCAATGCTCTCCTGCATGGGACGGAGGCTACGTGATCTGCGGAATTGTTGGAAATGGCGATATGTGGACAATGCGCGACCCCAATGGAATACGCCCGGCTTTTTACTATATCAACGACGAGATTGTTGTGGTGGCAAGCGAACGGCCTGTTATACAGACTGCCTTTAATCTCGAAACAGACGATGTAAAGGAACTCAAGCCGGGAACTGCCCTTATAGTTGACCGAAACGGATCGTCGCGCACAGAGAGAATCCTGCCCGAAAGCAGATATCTGGCATGTAGTTTTGAGCGTATATATTTTTCACGCGGATCGGACCTTGACATTTATCGCGAACGTAAAATGCTCGGCAAAATGCTCGTGGAGCAGGTGACGAAAGCCGTGGATTATGACTTAGACCACACAGTGTTTTCGTTTATACCCAACACCGCCGAGGCGGCTTTCTATGGCCTCATCAACGGCATAGAAGACTGGCTGATAACGCATAAGATAAAAGACATTCAGAGGTTGGCTCATACCGGTTTGCTTACTGATGATAATATTTCCCGGATACTGCATCGTCATGTGCGAAGAGAAAAGGTTGCAATAAAAGACATAAAACTTCGCACATTTATCGCGGAGAGCGAAGTTCGCAATGACCTTGCATCCCATGTCTACGACATCACATATGGATCTATAAACAGTGGCGACAATCTTGTAGTAATCGACGACAGCATCGTCCGCGGGACAACACTGCGCAGCTCAATTCTCGGCATTCTCGACCGCCTCCATCCCGGCAAAATCGTAGTCGTGTCAAGCTCTCCTCAAGTTCGTTTCCCGGATTGCTACGGAATAGACATGTCGAGAATGGGTGAATTTATTGCATTCAAAGCAGCGATGTCGCTGCTTGCCGAGCGAAATATGCAACACGTTATTGATGACGTTTATGAAAAATGCAAAAATCAGGACTCGGTTAAATCTGGCAAGGCAGAAAATTATGTCAAAGCGATTTATGCCCCTTTCTCTGATGAAGAAATTGCCGACAAAATTTCAGAAATGCTCACTCCATCATTTGTAAAAGCGGAAGTAAAGATTGTGTTTCAATCAGTAAATGACATGCATAAGGCTATTCCTGACCATCGTGGCGACTGGTACTTTTCAGGTGACTATCCTACCCCCGGAGGCATACGTCTTGTTAACAAAGCCTTCGTCAATTACTACGAGGGAAGAACATCGGCACGCGATTAATTCTATGGTTTTAAATTTTTAGTTACCTTTGTGGCCGTGTAATCAAGCACCACAATCATGTGCAAGCTATAGCGGAATATTAAAAGCCGCTATTGCTTGCACATGCTCATTCCTCATAATGGCATAGCCGGTTGTATGGCTGCAGAGTCAACGCAGGCTATGTTATGCTATAATAACTTGAAGGCATTTATTATATGATTGAAACCGACAGATTGATTTTGCGTCATTGGAGAGATTCGGATGCAGAGACTCTTTTTAAACTTGCAAGCGACCCGGATATAGGGCCTGTTGCCGGCTGGCCTCCGCATACTTCTGTGGAGAACAGCCTTGAAATAATACGCACTGTTTTTTCTGCCCCGGAAATATATGCAGTAGTGCCGAAAGCAACAGGCGAGCCTGTCGGCTGCTGCGGAATAGTGTTCTCAAACAATGTTGACAAAGCAGCCAAAGGGCTGAATGAAGCGGAAACAGGATACTGGATTGGAAAATCTTATTGGGGTAAAGGCATGATTCCGGAGGCGGTGCGAGTTCACGTGCATAGTTGCTCTGCACAGAAACAAACGCATGCGCTCGTTTCCGTAAATGTTATGATTTCAGATAATCCGGATTTTCCTTTGATGGTGTCGATTGCTTCCAGCTATTCCATAATATTTTAATTTACAGACAATTTTAAAGTCGATACTCCACAAATAATAAATATAAGGTTGGATATTGCCTATATAATCTTACTCTGGGTTGAGTTTTTTTCAAAAAATAAATGGCATATTAGAGAATTTTCATTAAATTTGCAATTGCGTATTATCCTATTTTTCAGGCATCCGCGTTAACTTACGCTAAAACCTTGCAACCTTAGAAACCATGAAAATGAAAATTGGATTGAAAATGTTACAGGATTTAGACGCAAGAAGGAGAACTCAACTAATTTTGTATCGAAAGAAAACTCAACTATAAATAACATCATCTAAAATGGCAATCAATCTTCAAAAAGGCCAGCGCATTGAGATTGGACTCCAAAAGGTCGGAGTCGGTCTTGGCTGGGACCCCAACACAAGCACGGGGTACGATTTTGACCTTGACGCATCTGCATTTATGCTCGGTGAAAACAAGAAACTCCCTAAGGACGAGTTCTTTGTCTTCTACAACAACCAGATTTCTCCAGACAAGGCTGTGGAATCGTCAGGCGATGACCTGACAGGAGGGAACAGCGATGGCGGTGACGATGAGACTCTGACAGTAGATCTCTCCAAGGTTGACCCCCGCATTCAAGAAATTATCTTCACCGTAACCATTCACGATGCGGAAAAGCGTCGCCAGAACTTCGGACAAGTCCACAACTCCTACATTCGCATTTACAATGCTTTGACCAACGAGGAGATTGCCAAGTACGATCTTGATGAAGACTTCTCTGTTGAAACAGCCGTAGAGTTCGGTCGTCTTTACAAGCGTAACGGTGAATGGAAGTTTGAGGCTATGGGAAATGGCTACAAGGGTGGTCTTCAGTTCTTCGTTGACAAATACGTTGGCTGATTATGGCAATCAATCTTGTAAAAGGCCAGCGTGTTGAGATAGGACTTTCCAGGCTCATTGTTGAGGTGGGCTGGAAAGTCAACCCGAATGCCCAACCTCCTTACGACCTCGATGCCTCAACTTTCCTGCTTCGTGCAAACGGAGAAATTGGCGTTGAAGAGGATTTTGTGTTCTATGGTTCATGCAAGACCATCGAAACTCCTGACGGGAAACGCCCGGTATCCAACGATGGCAGTGTTTTAGGATCTGTCGATGACCTCGGAGATGATGACGACAATACAGGCGAAGGCAACGAGGAAATTGAAGTTGACCTTTCCAAAACAAATGCACTGATTGATCAAATCATCTTTACTGCAAGTATCTATTGGGAGAAAGGCTCACCAAGCGAGAAGTATAATTTCGGGCAAGTGCGAAACGCTTACATCCTCATTAAGAATGCAATTTCTGGTGAAGAGATATGTCGTTATGACCTTGACGAGGATTTCTCCACTGAGAAGGGTGTCGAGTTTGGTCGTCTGTATCGTAGAAATGGAGCATGGAAGTTTGAGGCAGTGGGAACTTCATATGCTGACGGCCTGGAACCTATCTGCCGTAAATACGCATCAAAATTCATGTAAGTCATGGCTATAGAATTAAGAAAAACAGGTGACAAGCACCGCATCAATCTTGAAAAAACAAAAGCTTTCCCCGGCGAGATTAAAATCAATCTTGACTGGAGCAAGGGCGGTTTTATGAAAAAACTGTTTGGCGGAGCCATTGACCTTGACCTCGGTTGTTTCTACGAGCTTAAAGACGGAACAAAGATGCTCATCGACGGGCTTCAGTTCTCGCATGGCCGTGGAGGTCGCCGAGATCAGGCAACACGTCAGGGGTGCTATACCCAGAAGCCTTTTATATGGCACATGGGCGATGACCGTGGCGGAAGTGCTGAGTCTGGAGAGACAATACTTGTTAACCCCGCAGGCGCTTCCAACATCAAGAGAATCATTGTTTACACTTTCATATACGAAGGTGTAGCGCAATGGGCTCAGACAGATGCTGTTGTCAAGGTGTCGGTTCCCGGCAATGAAGACATCATAGTCAAGATGGGAGAACAGAACACCAACAAAAAGTTCTGTGCTATAGCGTCTATCGAAATCGGAGATGACAATTCGTTGGAAGTCCAGAAACTTGTGACATTCCATGATGGTCATTCCGACTGTGACCGCAGATATGGCTGGGGATTCAACTATGCTCCCGGCTCAAAAGAATAACCATCTGCAATATTGCAAAAGACAAGGTTGACATTAAGACAAAATTCACTGAAATATTTCAGATTTTTAGCGTCTTGGATACTTGTGGCTAACTTTGCAACAAAGAAACATTAAAACTAATTTCAACAATGGCAATAAATCTTGAAAAAGGACAGAGAGTAGCCGTAGAACTTCCAAAGTTCACTATCGGCCTCGGTTGGGATACCAACCAGTCCAGCACTGGCGTTGACTTCGACCTTGACGCATCCGCTTTCATTCTTGGTGAAAACGGCAAAATTCTTGAAGACGAGTATTTCGTATTCTACAACAATCAGAAATCTCCTGACGGAGCGGTAGAGCACACAGGAGACAACCTCACCGGAGAGGGAGAAGGAGATGACGAGAGCATCAAAATCGACCTTTCTAAGATTGACCCTCGCGCAACTGAAATCACTTTCGTTGTAACAATACATAAGGCTGATGAACGTAAGCAGAATTTCGGGCAGGTGCGTAACGCATTCATCCGTATATACAACGCAGCCAATGGCGAGGAAATACTTCGCTATGACCTTGACGAGGACTTCTCTGTGGAAACTGCTGTCGAGTTTGGGCGTCTCTATAAACGCAACGGACAGTGGAAATTCGAGGCCATCGGCACAGGTCAGAAAGCTGGTCTCGGTGAATATCTTAACAAGTATAACTAATCTCAAATAAACCACTCATCATGGCAATACGTCTTGAAAAAGGCCAGCGCATTAACCTCGAAAAGAGCAATGGCTCAAAACTCACCGACTTCTGCGTCGGATGTAACTGGGGTGCTATTGTAGCCGGAGGATTCCTGGGCCTTGGAAAATCAGTGCAGGATGTTGACCTTGACCTCTCTTGTGTCATGGTTGATGCAAACGGAAATCTTGTTGACCACATCTATTCTCCGCTCTACAAGAGAGAGTTCCTCGCTCGCTATGGCATGCCTCTTGGCAAAGTTGATTCAAACGAGGGAGCTCTTCATCACAGTGGAGACGACCTGAAAGGTGATCAGGATGGAGATGACGGCCTCGACAACGAAATCATCACAGTCGATCTCAATCGTGTGAACCCCAACGTCAATCAGATTTTCTTCTTCCTCAACAACTGTGGCCATGAGGACTTCTCTCAGATTCCTTACGCATCAATCCGCATGTATGAAGGGACTCCCAAGCGAGTTAAAGAAATTTTTGCATCGTATGATGTTGCTGCAGAGCCTCAGTACAAGGGAATGACCGCACTTATCATGGGCAAGATTTATCGTCGTAATGGCGACTGGAAGTTCTCGGCAATAGGTGACGCTTATCCCGATGCCAACTTCTGTGAGACAATCAAACGCATAGTAACCAATTACGCAAAATAATCATGAGAAGATTACCAGTGTATCTCCTCCTTGACTGCTCCGGTTCAATGTATGGAGAACCCATCGAGGCAGTAAAAAATGGGGTGCAGGTATTAGTTTCTACTCTGCGTCAGGATCCCTACGCACTTGAAACCGCATACCTCAGCATCATCACTTTTGACAGCAGTGCTCAGCAGGTCTCTCCCCTGACAGAGCTTTCAGCTTTTCAGCAACCCAATATTCAGGCAAGTGGCTGTACCGCTCTTGGTGAGGCTCTTGCGCTTTTAGCTCAGAAGGCTGATCAGGAAGTGACCAAAACTACAGCCGAGCAGAAAGGCGACTGGAAGCCACTCGTTTTCATTATGACTGACGGTGAGCCGACAGATGACCTCAACAAAGGTCTTGCCGAGTTCAAGAAACGCAAATGGGGTATGGCAGTAGCATGCGCTGCCGGTGCTGGCGCCAACACCAATACGCTGAAGAAAATCACCGAATGCGTAGTGTCACTTGACACAGCGGACAGTGCTACTATCAAGGCTTTCTTCAAGTGGGTTTCCGCTTCAGTCAGCTCCGGCAGCATGAAGGTCGAAGAGACCGGTGCAGAAGCCACTACACTCAGCGAGCTTCCGCCGCCACCGCCAGAAGTCAATATTGTAGTCTAACATTCAACAACAAACATCAAATACAATGGCAACACTTGAAGAACTCAAGAAAGAGCTTCTCGCTGACGGCGTTATCGACTCAGCAGAAGTGGCACAGCTTAAAGAAGTGCTTTATGCTGATGGCGTAATCGATAAGGAAGAGGCCGATTTCCTCTTTGAACTCAACGATGCCGTAAGTGGCAAAGAAAATGCTCCCGAATGGGCAGAATTCTTTACTCAGGCAATCTGCGACTTCCTCTTCAAAGATGAAGTTTCGCCCGGCGAAATTGACGCTGATGAAGAAGCATGGCTCATAGCCAAGGTCAACAGCGATGGTCAGGTGGATGAGGCTGAAAAGGCTCTTCTCCGTGCAATCAAGGCTCGGGCCAAGACTTTCCCCGCCGGTCTCGAAGCACTACTCTAATTCTCACATTCTGCACTCCCTCCTTCCCGTTTTGGGAAGGAGGTGGGCAGAAACAATAAAACTGATTATGCGCAGACTTCCTGTATATATCGTCATAATGAATGAGCTCCCACTTTGACCTGCTCAGAAAACTCACAGAAAATATAATCGTCATCTCCTCTGCCAATGCCGGAGACATCAAATCATTTTCAAATGGGTGTCAAGTTCGGTAAGCACTTCGAGCATGATGGTCAACGAAAGAAATCAAGAAGGTGAAGGGCTGTCTTCATTGCCGCCTCTTCCCGAAAACATACAAATATTTCATCCCGCCCAAAACATAGATAAATAATGAGACGTCTTCCAGTATATCTTCTTATAGACACCTCCGGTTCAATGCGTGGTGAACCGATTGAGTCGGTAAAGGTTGGTCTTGAAGCTATGGTTTCAAGCCTTCGTCAGGATCCATTCGCATTGGAATCTGTGAATATCAGCATTATCACTTATGATCGTGAAGTAAAACAGATACTTCCGCTCACTCCCCTTGATGAGCTTCAGCTCCCGGAGATAACCACTCCTGAAAGCGGGCCCACCCATACCGGACAGGCTCTGAAGCTTCTTTGCGAGAAAATAGATCAGGAAGTGCGACTGAGCACCCCTGACCAGAAAGGAGACTGGATGCCGTTATTGTTCCTTATGACAGACGGAAAACCATCGGATAGTCAGCTTTATAAAGAAATGATTCCCGAAGTGAAGAAGCGTCATTTTGCCAGCATCATAGCCTGTGCCGCCGGAATGAGTGCTAAGACAGAGCCTCTTAAAGAGTTGACCAACGAGGTATATTCTCTTGATACGGTTGACAGCACGGCTTTCAAGAAATTCTTCAAATGGGTATCGGATTCAATCGGTGTCGGAAACCGCAGTATAGGTGCGACTGAAGACCTCGTTCTGCCTCCGCCGCCGGCAGAAGTTAACGTCATCATATAATTCATTAATTCATCAGCAGAATGAACTGTAAACTTGTAGGTCAATTTGTCCAGCACTTGGAGGTGACATTGTCTCCCGGTGAAAATTTCTATGCAGAAAAAGGTTCTGTAATCTATCTTGAAGCCGGGATTGAAAAAGAACTTAGCTTCAATGGCTCCGGACTTGGGCGAATCCTCGGAGCAAAGCTTTCTGGAGAATCGCTGTTTATATTACGCCTTTACAACGTCTCCAACATGCCCCGCAAAGTCGTTATCGGTAGTCGGTTCGGTCTTCTTCCTGTAAAGATTAATGGTGATACTATGATTTGTCATCGCGGAGTTTATGTCGGTTCAAACAACAAGGTAAACGTGACAACGAAACTGTCGATTGCCGGTCTTACAGGTGGCATGGGACTACTCCTGCAAAAGATACAGGGCAGTTCAACTGTATTCCTTGACACAAAAGGAACTCCAATCACAATGAATCTTCAATACGGAGAGACTATTGAAGTTGACGAAGACCACATTATCGCATTGTTAAACATAGCCGAGAATCAGATGCAGTCCAACTGGTCGCTTGGAAACCTATTGGGAGGCGAAGGATTAAGCATGATGCGTGTGACGGGACCCGGAACTGTATATCTTTCCCCGAGTAAATTTATGCCGCCTGTGGCACAATAATATTTAGGCTATAATCTCAACGCTATTTTTGAAATCTATACAGATGTAATCAACTCTCCTCGACAGCAGTTGGCCGCTGACAACAAATATCTTCCGAAAAACAAAAATAACATCACATATGCGTAGATTACCGATTTATTTCCTTGTAGATATATCTGAGTCGATGGTGGGTACCCCCATAGAGCAGGTACAAGAGGGTATGCGCACGATTATTCAGAATCTTCGTGTCGATCCTTATGCGCTTGAAACAGTGTTCGTTTCAATAATCGCATTTGCCGGCAAAGCCACGGTTCTTTCGCCTCTCACAGAACTTTACAAGTTCTATCCTCCCACATTCCCCATTGGCGGTGGAACTTCCTTAGGAAAGGGACTCGAATGCCTGATGAATGATATGGACAAGAGCATTCAGAAAACTACATTGGAGCAGAAAGGCGACTGGAAACCCATCATCTTTCTTTTCACCGATGGCAACCCGACAGATGAATATAATGCCGCTTTCCGTCGCTGGAATGATAAGTATCGCAAACATTGCAACCTCGTTGCAGTGTCAATCGGAGACAATGTCAATGTACTGACGCTTGCACAGATTACAAATGATATACTCCTGCTGAAAGAGACTGACGCCGAATCATTCAGCAAGTTCTTCAAATGGGTGACGGCCTCAATCAAGACCTCAAGTATGTCTGTCAGCGAGCAAAACACTGATGAGATAAAACTCGCGCCTACAACAGGAATTAATCTTGAAAAGGTTGACCCGCGTGAACATCGTGACACCCCTGATGAGAATTTTGTGGTTCTTCATGGACGCTGTCAGAACACAAAGCAGGATTACCTTATCAAATATGCTCGCCGCAATCAGCCTCGGGAAGGCCTTGAAATGTTCAACTCAACCGACTTTAAGCTCGTTGGGGCCTACCCTATCGACAAGGAAACATACGCGAGCCTTTCAGCCGGCAAACAGACAAAGATCAA
Organism: Muribaculaceae bacterium; assembly: GCA_009775365.1. Taxonomy (GTDB): domain Bacteria; phylum Bacteroidota; class Bacteroidia; order Bacteroidales; family Muribaculaceae; genus Lepagella. The sequence continues at coordinate 2,097 of VSPM01000049.1, read as the reverse complement.
CACTATGGAACTTGTCGGTGCCCCCGCGTGTCCCTGCTGTGGCAATCAACTTGGTGCGGTTGTATGCGAGTGTGGCAACATCTTCTGCGTAGGAGAAAGTAATACAAATGAATGCCCTTGGTGTGGCATGAGAGGCACCCTTGGCAAAGGTGACCCTAACGGCATGGATATTACACGCGGCTTAGGCTAAATAAAACAGATATGGACAGAAAACAACGAATGGCAACACGAAAGAATCTGACAGTATGCAGACTTAATGACTCCGCAAGGGCTCTTGATAAGGCAATGCAGAACGCTGGAGTTTCTTCCGCCGACAAGGAATCGTTCCTCAATTGGGCTATCAGTTCGTTGTGGAACACATTCAAAGAAGAACGTATGAATCAACGAATAATGATAGAAAATGAGGTTCGTCAGCTCGGACTTCGTTTCCCAAACGGAACCGTAAAAAAGGAATATTACCACAGTTTCCAACTTCCTGTAGATAAGATAGATGTGATTGAGCTGTCGGGAATGGACGAACTCGGCCTCACACTTGAGATGGGTAAACCGGGTGAGTTTTTCCTTTTCGGCAAGCCTCAGAAAGCGGGAGATTTCACCTTGAAACTCCGCTACACAACCGTGGAAGGAGAACCTGCATCAGAACTGAATATTCCCATCGCATTCAACCCCAGTCCTCGCGACTTGTGGAGAAACGTGCCGACCGATCCCAATATTCCATATTACAAGCCTGACTGTGATAAAGAATACCTCAAGGTTGAGGCCGGAAAGGATGGCTCACCCAACAAAGATATTGTAGCTGCAAGTCAGCGAGGCAGAAGCCACGCTCAGGAGGGAAAAGCTCGCGATGACCATTTCAGCCTTTTCCATTGTGATGAATCTGACTGGTATATAATCGCTGTCGCCGATGGTGCAGGATCTGCAAAATACTCCCGCAAAGGTTCTGAGGTTGCCTGCAAAACCGTCATTGACCACTGCAAAAATCTTCTTCTTGACAATCCCGATTTCGAGACATCAATTCGTGAATACGAGGCAGAGAGAGACAATCAGGAAAAACGAACAAACGTTACCCGCCACGTCATAGACATCATTTATAAAGGTGCGATGAAAGCACACGAGGCTGTAAAGAAAGTAGCCGAAGCCAATGAGGAGTCAAAGATTAAAGACTTTGCCACTACACTCATGTTCGCAGTCTGCAAGAAATACGACTTCGGTTGGTTCATTGCATCTTTCTGGGTTGGTGACGGTGCGATGTGCCTGTTCGATGAAAACAATAAGACGGCAAAACTTCTTGGCACTCCGGACGAAGGTGAGTTCTCAGGTCAGACAAGATTCCTGACAATGCCTGAAATTTTCAGAGACCCTGAAGTGGTTGCAAAGCGTCTCCGCATGGCAATAGTACCGGATTTTACCGCGCTGTTCCTCATGAGCGACGGCGTGTCCGACCCGATGTTTGAGACCGACAAGAATCTCAATGACTATGCCAAATGGGAAGAGTTCTATAACAATCTGAAAAACGGCTTCCCCGAGGACGAGATTGGTGGCGTTGACCTCTCCGATGACAACGAGGCCGCAAAAGACCAGCTTTTAGGCTGGCTTGACTTCTGGAACCCCGGCAACCATGATGACCGAACAATAGCAATCCTTTATTAATGATAAATTACGAATGATGAATGATGAATTCAAAGGGTCTGACTGCTCCGGTTCGACTTGGGAGAACATTATCATGCAGAAGAGTTTCTCGTTCTCTCTCAGAATTTTGAGACTCTACCATTATATGCAAGAAAAAAATATATGCAAGAAAAAAACGAGTATGTTTTGTCCAAACAGTTGTTACGGTCATCTGCCAGTATAGGAGCCAATATAACTGAAGGTCAATACGCACAGAGCGGTCCCGATTTCCATACTAAAATGTCTATAGCAAAAAAAGAGGCTGCCGAAAGTCTATATTGGATTCGATTATTGATGTCGTCAGGCTTGGTTCCAAAAGAGCGAATAGCAGACCTTCACGATGACTGCGAGGAATTGGTGAAGATGCTCGTATCTATATGCAAAACGCCCTATAAGCGCAATTTCGGCACCTTTTGATGACGCCTACAT
>VSPM01000048.1 GCA_009775365.1 Muribaculaceae bacterium | reverse complement strand
AGATAAAGGGGTGTAGAAAATGCGTGCGAGACCGGATTTTATAAAATAGAAAGGAACGTCTACATCACCGGCTCTTATTATCAATTCATTCTTTTTAAAACCCACCACTCTTGAATTCTCTTCAAGAACAGCGAGAACATCTTCAGGCAGAGCAAACGGAGTTGCGGTTATCTCTTTTAAGGTCATATTCTAATCTTGAGCCCGTCATATCGACAAGCATATGTTCGACAAAGTTACAAAAATTTACCAAATATAAGTAATATTCATATTACTTTTTAAATAAGGAATCTCAAGAGAGGGTATGGATGCAAATATGATCAAAGGGTATTATGGGGGGCGGAGGGTGTTATGACTATGCCTGACGACTCATTTCTTAATCTGCTACATTCTTAGCCGATTATACGGTTTCACTGCAAACATTTTGCAGTTTATGCCTGTCTGTTAAGATTATTTAATGTGGAGAAAGGTCAATTAAATGGCAAAAAATTATGACTTTAGCATTGCAATTTATAACTTTGCAGAAGAAAAATAACCAACGATAAAATAATTAAAAACATCATATAGAAATGGCAAAGAAAAAATCAGCATCCACCCCAAGCGTGGGACGCATCAGCGGAGCCGACGAAAAGAAGAAAGCTCTTGAAGTGGCAATGGCTCATCTTGAAAAAGACTTCGGCAGCGGCACAGTGATGCGCCTGGGTGATGACGCAGTGCAAGATGTGGAGACCATCTCAACCGGCTCAATCGGCCTTGACTTCGCACTCGGAGTGGGTGGGCTGCCGCGCGGGAGAGTAACAGAAATATATGGCCCTGAATCATCCGGCAAGACCACTCTCGCCATTCATGTGATCGCGGAAGCCCAGAAGCAAGGTGGCATATGCGCCATAATCGACGCCGAACATGCCTTCGACCGTTTCTATGCCGAGAAACTCGGAGTGGATGTAAACAATCTTTGGATAGCACAGCCCGACAATGGCGAACAGGCTCTTGAAATTGCCGAGCAGCTTATCAATTCAGGCGCGATAGATGTGCTTGTGGTAGACTCCGTGGCCGCGCTTACTCCCAAAGCAGAAATAGAAGGAGAGATGGGCGACAAAAACGTGGGCCTCCACGCGCGCCTCATGAGCCAGGCTATGAGAAAACTCACAGGAGCTATTTCTCGCACACGCACCTGCTGCATCTTCATCAACCAGATTCGTGAGAAAATCGGAATGATGTTCGGCAATCCGGAAACAACCACCGGCGGCAACGCCCTGAAGTTCTATTCTTCCGTGCGCATCGAGATTCGCCCCTCATCTTTCATTAAAGACGGCGACCAGGCAATAGGACGCCTCGCCAAAGTGAAAGTCGTGAAAAACAAAGTGGCGCCCCCATTCATGAAAGCAGAGTTTGAACTCATGTTTGGCGAAGGAATATCCAAGGCAGGAGAGATAATCGACATGGCCGTGGAATATGGAATCGTAAAGAAGAGCGGGGCATGGTTCTCATACAACGGCAACAAACTCGGACAAGGGCGCGATGCCGTCAAAAAGGTTATCAAAGACAATCAGGAACTCTCCGCCGAACTGGAGAAAAAAATCAAAGAGGCGCTTGAGACAAAACGCGCAGCAGCTCGCAACAAGAGTGTCAACCCTTTCCTCCCCGGGAAAGAGACAGTGCGCGCAGATTCTGATTCCGACGACACCCCGGAGCCGGATTCTGATGATTTCGGCGACGAGCGCGAGGCTGAAACCGACGACCTCTTCTCTGACGACTTCGATGTTGAAATAGACGAATAAGCAACATAAATCTGCAAATAAGCAATACGGCAGCCATGGTTCCCCAAGAAACTGTGGCTGCCGTATTGTTTATCATGACATTACACTTCCCGACATCTTTCAATAATGTTATTCCTTCAATATAAGGAAAAGGATGACACCTTTTCACAAAGATGCCATCCCCCCATAACCAAAATTCAAGTATAAATATTTTGAAACTCATCCTCTTATTCGCCCCTGCGAAGGGCAAATGCAAGAACTATCCTCCTTCTTTCACAAGCCGGATGATAATGTTTCTGAAAAAGCAATTATAATCTTTAGTTTCACAACTTTCTATGACTAAATCGCTTTTCTAAAGCAGTTATCAACTTTTATTTGTAGGTACTTTTATTATACTTGAATTCCAGAATTCCCTCCGGAATAAAAATTTCTTTCGGGAATTATGCAAATTTAAGAATAAATAAATTATAATCGGCAATTTTAAACGTTAAAATAACTATACGCAAGTGTTAAAATGCTTAATTTTGGCACTTTTACACCCCCTTCTTAAAACACCTTCAATAGTCTTTAATTATTCTTAATCACTCAAAACATTCTGAATTTCTTCGCATTGAAAATATACCGCAACAATTCAGCCGGCCACAAACCAAATTTATAGCCGGCTGAATTGTGCAAAAATTATGTAGCCACACAGTGCGCTGCCGTAATTTTGCGTTAGCGTCAAAGGGTAATTTCTTTTTTATGCCATATCAACTGTTTTTAAATTTTCGCAGCACACGCCTTATCACAGGCGACAGGAGAGGCACCTCTTCAAGAAAACCTACGGTGCCTATATATATTGCAAGAAGCATCCCCCTCAGAAGATATGTAATCCACAAAGGGAAGAACGACTCCATCATCATTCCTCCGGCATACAGCACCCCCGCCACTGCCGCATACATTGCGATGCGCCCGGTCTGATAGGGGAGAGGATAATATTTGCGCCCTGCGAAATAACTCATAACCATCACTATCGCGTAGCTTATCAATGCCGCCCAGGCAGAACCCATATAGCCGTCGGGAATACCTATCGCCGGCACAAGCCATATGTTCAGCCCAAGCATCAGAACAAAACATATAAGCGAGAAATACATTCCCCACTGCGTGCGGTCGGTGAGCTTATACCACAATGAAAGATTGAAGAAAACTCCGAAACACAGCTCGGCCATCATCATCACCGGCACCACTCTCAGGCCGCTCCAATATGAGGGGGAAATGAAATGCTTCAGCACCGGAAGATAATACATCACACCGAGAAATATCAGCAGCCCGAAAATTATGAAATATTTCATGGCGTCGCAATATGCCTTGCTCTTGTTTTCCCCTTTGGCCTGCGCGAAGATAAAAGGCTCATATGCGTAGCGGAATGCCTGAGTGAACATCACCATGACTATGGCAATCTTCATGTTGGCCCCATAGATTCCCACCATGCTTCTGGCCATAGCCTCATCCCCCGGGAAAAGATACGGGATTATAAGCTGCCCCATGTTCTGGCTGAGCATTCCTGCCACTCCCAGAATCAACAGTGGCCAGCTGTAGGCCAGCATTTTTTTCAGAAGGCTCCACACAAGCACATAGCGCCGCCCCAAAACATCGGGCAAAAGTGTGAGAAGCACAACAAATGTGGAGATGATGTTGGCCACAAATATCCATCCTATTCCGAACTCCCTGCCCCCTGCCGGCTCATAAAACCAGCTGACGGCATCAGGGGAATGCTTCATGATGGCCGGGCAGCCTAAAAGGAAGAACAGATTAAGACCTATGTTGACAGCCACATTCATAAGTTTTATGCCCGCGAAGCGCCATGAACGGTTCTTATAACGAAGATAGGCGAAAGGAAGATTGGAAAATGCGTCAACAGCCACAGTCACTCCCATAAGCCATATAAACAATGAGTAGCCCGGAAGCTTCATGACATCGGCCACCGGATGCAGAAACAGCGTGAGAAGCAATATAAAGAGCAGCGACGTGAAACCCACAGAAATGAGCGATGTGGTATATACACTTTCAGGGTCTTTCTCCTTGTTGGCAAAGCGGAAAAAACCGGTCTCCATCCCGTAGTTGAGTATCACCAGCGCCACAGCAGTGGCTCCATAAAGATAGGTCACAATTCCATACTCTTCCGAGGGAAAGAGGTACACATAAAGCGGGACAAGACACCAGTTAAGGAAGCGTCCCACAATACTGCTGAGTCCATACACAGCAGTGTCTTTCACTAAGGATTTAATTCCCGACATAGGATGTTGAAAAAAGTAAGAGTTTATAGTGTGTCATAAATATGCGTGGACGCGATGCGATGCGTCGCGTCCACGCGTATTTATTCATCAAAAAGGCTTCCCGGCATATTGGCCCTTTGGCGATGAAGATGCGTGTATGCAAGATCCGTGACCTCGCGGCCACGCGGCGTGCGCTTCAGGAATCCCTCTTTTATAAGGAAAGGCTCGTAGACCTCTTCCAGGGTGCCGGCGTCCTCCCCGAGAGCGGTGGCTATTGTGGTGAGCCCGACAGGGCCCCCTTTGAACTTGTCGATTATGGTGAGCAGAATACGGTTGTCAATCTCGTCAAGCCCGTAGCGGTCGATATTAAGGGCCTCAAGGGCATGGCGCGATATGTCGAGGTCGATAAAACCGTTTCCCATCACCATTGCGAAATCGCGCACACGGCGAAGCAAGGCATTGGCAATACGCGGAGTGCCACGGCTGCGAAGGGCAATCTCCATGGCTGCTTCGTCGGCTATTCCCACTCTCAGCAGGTTTGCCGAACGCCTCACTATTCCTTTTAATATATTATGGTCATAATATTCGAGATGGCAGTTTATGCCGAATCGCGCACGCAGCGGCGATGTCAGAAGTCCGCTGCGGGTTGTGGCTCCTATGAGAGTGAATGGCTGCAGCGAAAGCTGCACGCTTTTAGCCCCGGGACCTTTGTCGAGCAGTATGTCTATGCGATAGTCCTCCATGGCTGAATACAGATATTCCTCAACTATGGGGTGAAGGCGATGAATCTCGTCGATGAAAAGCACATCGTTCTCTTCGAGGCTCATCAGGATTCCCGCCAGGTCGCCGGGCTTGTCGAGCACAGGCCCGGATGTGACCTTGAACCCCACGCCGAGCTCATTGGCCACTATGTTTGAAAGAGTGGTCTTGCCAAGGCCCGGAGGGCCATGGAGAAGTGTATGGTCGAGAGCCTCGCCACGCAGGCGAGCAGCCTTCACAAAAATTCTGAGATTTGATATTATCTTCTCCTGCCCGCTGAAATCATCAAACGCCAGCGGGCGCAAAGCCTTCTCTATATCCTTGTCTGTGTCGCGAATCTGACGGTCGCGAATGTCGAAATCTTCCTCTTCCATAGTGCAAAAATAACTAAAAATCGCGACATTAATGCGCCTTTTTTCAAAATCATTGTGATGAATCACTCTTTTTATTATTTTTGCAACGCAAATCAAAATTCAGTATGAATTCAGTCAGACCTATAAGGATGTATCTGTTGTCACTTGTCGCGGCTGTATTGACTCTTGCCACAATAGCATGCAATTCCGGGCATGACAGTGAACTCACCTTGGCGGAGCAACACATGGGCGACAACCCGGAGCAGTCATTGTCAATCCTCAACAGTATAAACCCCGATTCGCTTGACGGCGATCAGGAAAAGGCGCGATATGCCCTCCTGCTGACCGAAGCCGAATACTGGAACGGCACCGACGAGACCGACGACTCCCTCATATCTGTCGCCACGGAATATTACAACGGCAAGGAATCTGACCCGAAACGTATGAAAGCGTTCTACTACAAAGGGGTGGTGAAACGTTTTGCCCGCGACTATGGCGACGCGCTGATGGCTTTCATGCAGGCCGAAAAAACGGCATCAAGGCTGAACGACCATAACATGCTCGGCTTGATTTACCGTGGCTTTGGCGATTGCTTCGACAACATGAACAATCCCACTACAGCCATAGCATACTACAATAAATCTTATAAGGAGTTCTGCGCCGACGGCCCAGGCAACGTTTATATCACGGATGCCATCTTTGATATTGCCAGGATACATTACAACAAAGTGAACTATGACTCCTGCCTGATTGTGCTGCTGGAAGCCTTGAAAATTGCAGAGCAGAAGAACGACACATCCATGATATGCGATGCCGAAAGGCTCAAAAGCTCGGCATATGCCGATAGCAGGAAATATCATGAAGCCATCGAATGTATAGGCAGGATAATGGAGCTTGATCCATCTTATCCTGCCTTCAATCATCAGGTATGGGATAATTTAGGCACGTCATACGCAATGCTGGGAGAAATCGTGAAGGCGCAAGAGTGTCTTGACTCTTTAAAAAGTCACAATTATAATTGCAGCTTCCTCTCATATCTGATAGCTTATAACAAAGGTGACTACAAAATTGCGGCTGATTCTCTTTTTGCAAGTAATGAATATAACGCTAAGATATATGTTAAATGGATAAGCCGCCATGACGAGAAAGCCATACTCGACCATTATAACCTGCTCGAAATAAACTCGGCTCTTGAAGTGGAGACCAGGAATCTATGGATTGGGCTCATAGCGTCTGTTCTTTTTTTAACGTCACTCGTGTTCTTGATTGTTACAAGAAATACGAGAAAAAAACGGCAACGCGAAATACGTGAAAATATGGAGTTCGCAAAAAACATGAGAATGGAACTTGACAAAAATGAAGGCGCGCTCGATAAAATGTGGGCGCAGACCGAACGACAGAACCGTGAGCTGGAAGAAAAAATAATGGAAATAAACAAAAAAGATGAGAACATTCGACACCTCGAATCAAAAACGAGAGAACAGGAAATCACTATAAATGAAACACGGGAGAGGGTCAGCACTCTTGAGAGCCGCCTGAAGGAGAATGAAAGGACATTAGAGAACAGAGCGAAGGCAATCCGTGAGGCGCACGAAATCCTGAAGAATTCTCTCCACGACCAGTTCGGCGTTCTCGACGAGCTGGTAAAAGGCTATTACGACTCAATGAATCATCCTTTGGGTAAAAAAGAGCTTTACACATCAGTAAAAAAAATAATCGACAGGATAAAGGAAGATAACAAGGTGTTCATGGAATTGGAAAACACTGTCAATTCCAGATTAGGAAACCTCATGGCCGACTTCAGGAAAGATTTACCTTCAATGCAGGAGAAAGATGTGAAGTTGTTTCTCTTTATCACGCTTGACTTCTCCGGAAAATCCATAAGTGTTTTCCTCGACATTCCCATCGACCGCGTTTATAACAGAAAGAACGCCCTGAAAAAAAAGATTAAAACAGCCGGCAATGAGATTGCCGAAAAATATCTTCAATATCTATAATCCGATTTCCCATATAATAAAATATTGAACTTATCGAAAGTCCTGATTCCTATAAATTCCCAACAAAATAACACAAACATAGATTTTAAAATAGCCAACATAGGATTTTTTAATTCACTACACACATAACTTACATTATAACAATTTATTATATCTTATAAACATAGAAAAATAATTTTAAAACATCAAGGATTTTTCATCCTTATATTCTATTTTTGCATCATAAAAACCTAATTTTTTTATCATGACGAAGCTAATACTATTTTCATTATTCGGATTGCTTTTTGCATCCACACTGCCGGCTCAAAACATTCCCGGAATGAGTTCAACAAACTCTGGTACACAAAAAATACCAAAAACGAAAGATGATAATCGACCTAAAAGACATAGGGCTCCGAACGCAAAGGCAATATTGTTTTCATATGACTCGCTTCAAGGAAAATGTATATTCCAATTTCCCGACTCTGTAAACTCCATATCTATAACCCTCACTAATGAATATGGAAATGTATGGTATGGTTTTGCTGACAGAAACAACCCTATCTGGAATATATCTCTTGACATGGGAGACTATAATATAGTATGCATTGCCGACGATGGATCTGAATTCGAAGGATTTGTGACAATTGACTGACAATAGCAATTTCACGTTCCATATTTTCTAAAATATAGACTATAAAATAATAAATCAATATCATCATGAAAGCAAAAAGATTTCTTATTGCACTGTCGCTTTGTTGCATATATTTTGCTACATCGCTCGCACAGAATAGTGTCTCAAAAGAAGATGCTTTAGCAATAGTAAAAAATTATTTTAATGGCAAGGACGTAGACTATTATCTCCTTAGCGACAATAATATGACTGTATGGACTATTTTCATTGATGCAGAACCGATGAAAGGATGGAAACATGATTGCTACATTGCCAAAATTCCCAAAAACCCGTCTATACAAGGGACCCTTCCTACTCCTCCTAAATTGATAGCAAACGGACTACCGCCAGCCGGAAGTTATAAGCCATTGTCAGTAAAAAACAGATATGGCACAAACTCAAACTCAAAACCATCTGTGCCAAAAACAACTGTACTAAATGAATCAAAAGAAACGGCTAAAAGAACTTATGCCGTTATTCTAAGCGGAGGTATAAGTCCAATAAGTAACTACGAACGATATTGGAACGACTGTTCATTCATCTATCAGACTTTGGTGAACAAATATGGCGTACCCAAAGAAAACATATTTCCCATAATGGCAGACGGCGACAATCCCGCTGTCGATATGTACTCTATATCAGGAGGATTTAAATCTCAACCTCTTGACCTTGACAACGACAATGTGGCTGATATAAAACTTGCAGCCACTAAAGAAAATGTAAAATCAACACTTACAAACCTATCGAACAAACTGCAAAAAGATGATCATCTATTTTTCTTTGTAATTGACCATGGAGGCACCACAGACAATAATACAAATTCATACATATGTCTTTGGGGCACTGAAAATCTCTACGACCATGAACTCGCAAATATGTTGAAACCATTTTCTAATAAATCTGTAAATATAAATGTAGTATTGGGACAATGCTATTCCGGTGGTTTTGTCGACAATCTTAAAATGAAGGGATGCGTGGTTTCAACTGCCTCAAAGGGAAGTGAACCATCCTGGGCTTGTTCTGATATACCTTATGATGAATTTGTATATCATTGGACAAGTGCAATGAATGGTGCCAACCACAATGGCGTGGTGGTGCAAGCGGATACGGATAATAATGGAAAAACAACTGTAAAAGAAGCATTTGATTACGCAAAGAAAAATGACCGCCGAACTCAAGAGAATCCTCAATACCAATCCACACCCATATCTGTAGGAGAAGATTTAGCATTCAATCATCTTGCACCTGCTGTTGATATATATGTAAAGGATAACCCTGAAGATACAGGTAAAGAACCTAACACAACCACAGATATGTTCTGGAAAAGCCCTTCTATTTGTGTCAGGAATCAAGATGATGGCATATTTGAACATCAAAATCCTGAATATTCTTCAGATCATCAGATGGCATTTGTATATGTTCGCGTATATAACAGAGGTAAAGAGAAATTTTCAGGAGAAGGTCAATGGGTTATAGTATATTGGGCACAAGCTTCTACGGGATTTTCATCAAAAACATGGAAAGGCAGAGAGACATTTGAAAATAAATATCCAACCGGCGGTAATATGGAAGCTGTTCCTATTCCAGCTATTGAACCGGGAGACTCTGCAACCGTTAGAATTAGATGGGCTTTACCAACTCTTTTAGAAACATATCCGGAAGGAAATTTCCATTTCTGTCTATTGGCAAAAATAATGGACACTCCTTATGACGACGGATATACAGAAGGAAAACGTTACTTTAACTTACCAGGAAGCAATGATCAAGCTCAAAGAAATATAACTATTATCCGAAAGAAAGATACAACAAAAGGATTTAATGTGTACGTTCGAAATACTTCCAACATATCAAGTCCATACACTCTTGAACTTGTTCCACAGACCGCTTCTGACGCTCTTCTTTTTTCAAAAGCAAAAGTTGAAATGGAAATGAGTCCCAAAATTCATACCGCATGGGTAAGAGGTGGCAGTTCATATCAATCTTTGGAACTTCCGGCAGTCAATTCAACTGGAGCCGCCTTACGGACAGTCAAATTTATTTCTCCACAAAGCAAATTAAAGAATATATCTCTTAATGCGAACGAATTTGATGTTGTTAAACTTAAATTCAATTTCACTAGATATGAATCTACAAGCTCAACTTATACATTTGATTTAATTCAGAGAGATAAAAACGGTAATATAGTAGGAGGAGAAACATTCATAGTTGAATCTCCCGGAATTTCCAGCAGACCTGTTACCATATCATCTGAACCAACAGATAACGGACAAGTACAGCTTAGTGTAGATGATCCAAATTTTGAATCAGTTAAGTGGATTAATGAAAAAGGTGAAACTTTAGGAGATACAGAGACTATCACCGTAACTCCAAAAATTAACAACGATAGTTATAGTGTGATAGCCATGACAGAAGAGGGTGATGTGGCAACAGAAAGTATCTCTCTGAAAGATGGATACGGCATAAAGACAATCAATGCGTCTACAGGGACAGACTGTCTTATAGTAGATTTACTGGCACCTGCACCGAACAATTCAACCATATCCGCTGTTTCATTGTTAGAGGGAGAAACAAAAATATTATATAATATTCCGGAAAATTCAACCTCTGTGTCCATTAATGTGTCAGATATTTCAAAAGGATTGTATATAGTTTCTTATTCAGTTGACTCTGAAATAATTGATCAAAAGAGAATTAACCTATAGCCATCCGAGTGAATTCAGACTAAATTAATAATTGACATAATGTAGGGACATATCTTTGAAATGTAAATATGTAACAAATTCATTGCAAATTCCACATCGCAAAGCGATGTCCCTACATTGTCAGTCTTTGTATATGTTATGATGCAATCACTTTAGAATTATGTAACATTGTTTTCAATCTTTTTATGAACTAAAAATCTTGGAAATGAAAAATCTAATAATAAAATCTATCATCTGTCTGGCCACCGGAGTGCCAGTTGTTACATCTGCTCACACTATTGGGCAGTTTGATATGCATAGTTACGAATGTTCAGCTATAATTAACAGACACACAAATAGTGTCTCAAGTGATAATAGTCTCACAATGTATCCCAAACTTATTGAAGATTATGGACTATTGGAGGAACAACCTTTTCCGGCATTTAATCTCCGAGATAAACGAATTTCTACAAGAAGCGACTCAAAAGACAGTGAATTTATGCATGCCACTTTGTCAGAGAGCGGCACGCTTGCATCTATAGTAGGAGACAGGCTACTCGAATTAGATTCTATTTCAGTGGAAGGCCCTATGAATGATGACGACTTCAACACTCTGTGGGAATCTTCTTTTAATGGACATCTTAAAGTTATCAATCTTGAAAATGCCATCATAGAGAATGGTAAAATTCCGGATTACGCATTATTCCACATCGATGAGCAAGTGGATTGGAGCAATTTTGACATTTACACCATATGGCTTGAAAAAATAATTCTCCCTGAGGGGATAACAGAAATTGGAGATTTTGCTTTGGCTTATGCCACAACTCTGACTGATGTGAATTTTCCATCCACTCTGAAAGATATAGGCACCTCGGCATTCACTGACTGCTTCAGAATGCCTTCTGAAAATTTTGTACTGAATGATGGCCTTGAAAAAATTGGCAAGCAGGCATTTTACCAATGCCATGGATTGACAGAAAAAATAGTGTTGCCACAATCTTTGAAAGAAATCTGGTGCGGAGCTTTCTATCGTTGTGAAATCACAGAAATAAATATTCCCGAAAATCTTGAATTCCTGGGTTGTTTTGCCTTCGCAGGCTCAAAATTTAAGACAGCAATACTCCCTGACGATTGCTATCTATGCCCCGAAGGCTGCCAATTTTACAACAACTGGGAATTGACCGAAGCTCATTTGCCGGATAATTCCCTTTTCGTTCCGCCAGCAATATTTGACAGCTGCATCCTTTTGTCAAAAGTGAATGTGCCATCCAAAACTATCACCATAGGAGAGTTTGCATACAACCTCACGGCAATATCTCAAATAGACTTTCCTGCAACATTGGAAACAATCGGGCAAGATGCATTTCAAAGATGCAGTAAACTTGAGAGCGTGGTATTGCCACCTTCAATTAAAAGAATAGGTGACAGAGCATTTGCCATATACGAATTAAAAAATATTTATTGCATGGCAACAGTTCCTCCGGAATGTCCTCCGTCACCTGATTCCTCCGAATCCGAAGGGGCACCTTTTCCGGATGTTGACCCGGCAATTCCGGTTTATATTCCTATCGGAACAAAACAACAATATATGTCTGCACCGGGTTGGGATCATCTGACTAATTTCATCGAAACTGAAAACTTCCCCTATAGCGGAATCGAGAATATTCAAGTTGACGTCACGCCGCAAGATGAATGCATCTATGACCCATATGGAAGGAAAGTCAACCGCCTTATGCCAGGCAATCTTTATATATGCAACGGAAAGAAATTCATATTGACAGATTGAAAACTAAAATCTATCTTCGCCTGGCCAATCACTATCAGAAGGAGCTCACCGCCAATTCATAATTATAATAAGGATAAGGGCTGCCGCAGGGCAGTCCTTATTATATTATGAGGAGGTTGCACATTTTGAACGATTAGAGTGCAATTATAAGGGCTTTTCGGATTATTTAATTTAAATTCGCATATTCTAACCATCTTAACAATAAGACCATGGCCAAACCTAAATTAGTAATCTCCTCAGGAGCAGGCATAAGCGCAGAAAGCGGTATAACCACTTTCCGCGATGCCGGAGGGCTTTGGGAAAACTATCCCGTTATGGAAGTGGCTTCGGCCGACGGCTTCAGGCGCAACCCTGAGCTTGTGCATCAATTCTACAATGCCCGCCGCCACGACCTCGTGACCAAAGTGCCTAACGACGCACACAAGGCTCTCGTGGAGCTGGAAAAAGACTACGACGTGTATGTAATCACCCAGAACGTAGACGACCTTCATGAGCGCGCAGGCTCTTCAAAAGTGCTCCACCTCCATGGTGAACTTATGAAAATACGCTCCGTCAGCGACCCCGACTATATCGAAACCCTCGACATGGAGCACCTCGAAACCACCCCCGCCACACGCGGCAAGCGGGGCGACCTCATGCGCCCGCACATAGTGTTTTTCCAGGAGCCGGTGCCAAACATAGAGCTCGCGATGGAATGGGTGAACGAGGCTGACATTTTCGTGGTGATAGGCACATCGCTCGCAGTCTATCCCGCAGCCGGCCTTATGCAATGCGTACGCCACGGAGTGCCCGTGTATTATATCGACCCGAATCCGGCGGCCTCTGCCACAATGACACCCGGAGTGACAATAATCAAGGCCACCGCCACAGAGGGTATGAGAAAATTGATAGAATTATTGAAAAGCAAACGTTAAAAATCGTATAAACCGACTTTTTATCGTCGCAAAACATGCTGCACGGCACATTTTATGTTGTTCAACATATTTTTATCTATTTTTTTTTCAAAAGTTTTTTATACTTTTGCGAAATAAAAGAACAAAAACCGGCAATCTAATAACCGAACTTATTCAACTACCTAAAAACTAAAGCATAAACATGGCAAAAGTCAAAGGCGCAATAACCGTCAACATAGAGAGATGCAAAGGCTGCAACCTCTGTGTAGCGGCGTGCCCAACAAACACACTCTCCCTGCAACCCAACGAGGTGAACGACAGGGGATATCATTATGCCTATATGGCCAATCCCGACAATTGCACCGGCTGCTGCTCATGCGCCTGGGTTTGCCCGGACGCGTGCATCGAGGTATACCGTGTAAAAATCGACTGATTGTAAATTCACTTTATTTCTAAACCATACCGGCCGGCCGGCATCAACAGGCTCAATCATCAGCATCAAAGCCGGACAGGCCGATTAACACGAAGTCATAATCTAATCAGATATGAAAGAAGAGGTAAGACTTATGAAGGGTAACGAGGCTATAGCCCATGCAGCCATCCGCTACGGCTGCGACGGCTATTTCGGATACCCTATCACCCCCCAGTCGGAAGTGCTGGAGACTCTGGAAGCCCTGATGCCGTGGGAAACCTCAGGCATGGTGGTGCTTCAGGCAGAATCGGAGGTAGCGGCCATCAATATGGTTTACGGAGGCGCCGCTTCCGGAAAAGCCGTGATGACATCTTCCTCATCACCCGGCGTGAGCCTTAAACAGGAGGGCATATCATACCTGGCAGGAGCCATGCTCCCGGCCCTCGTGCTCAACGTTATGCGCGGCGGCCCGGGCCTCGGCACAATCCAGCCTTCTCAGGCCGACTATTTCCAGGCCACTAAAGGCGGCGGCCACGGCGACTACCACCTCATCGTGCTCGCACCTTCCACAGTGCAGGAAATGGTGGATTTCGTTGGCCTCGGCTTTGACCTGGCTTTCAAATATCGCACTCCCTCTATGATTCTCGCCGACGGCATCGTGGGCCAGATGATGGAGAAAGTCGTGCTCCCCGAACCCCGCCCGCGCCGCACAGACGAAGAGGTGAAGAAACAGTGCCCCTGGGCTGCCAACGGACGCACCGACAAACGCAAACGCAACGTGATAACTTCGCTCGAGCTTGAATCGAGCCGCATGGAGGAGATCAACCATCAGCTCCAGGCCACCTACCGCGAAATCGAAAAGAATGAAACCCGCTGGGAAGAAATCGACGTGGAAGGTGCAGATTATCTGATCGTGGCTTTCGGCTCTATCGCCCGCATATGCGACAAGGCTAAGGAAATGGCAGCTGAAAAGGGTATCAAGGTGGGCATCATCCGCCCCATCACCCTCTGGCCCTTCCCGACTGCCGCTATTGAAAAGGCTGCCGAAGGCAAGAAAGGCATTCTCTGCGTAGAGCTCAATGCCGGACAAATGATTGAGGACGTGCGTCTCGCCGTTCACGACAGAATACCTGTGGAACACTTCGGACGCCTCGGCGGCATCATCCCGAGCCCGCAGGAGGTTGTAGACGCTCTCGAGAAAAAGATAATCAGGAACTGACAAACCAACGACTTCAATGGAAATCCAAGATATAATTAAAGAAGAAAACAAGGTTTATTGCAAACCTGAACTTCTTGAAGAGGTGCACATGCACTATTGCCCCGGATGCAGCCATGGTGTGATCCACAAGCTCATTGCCGAGGTCATCAGCGAACTGGGGCTCACAGAAACAACTGTAGGCGTTTCTCCCGTGGGTTGCGCCGTGTTCGCTTACAACTATATTGACGTAGACTGGGTGGAGGCCGCCCACGGACGCGCCCCCGCTGTGGCTACTGCCCTGAAGCGCCTCTGGCCTGAGAACACCGTGTTCACATATCAGGGCGACGGCGACATGTCGGCTATCGGCACCGCTGAAAGTATACACGCCGCCAACCGTGGCGAAAACATTGTTATGGTCTTTGTTAACAATGCTATCTACGGCATGACCGGCGGACAGATGGCCCCCACCACTCTCGTGGGCCAGAAAACAGCCACCACTCCTTACGGGCGCCGCGTTGACCTCAACGGCCATCCCCTCGAGATAACCAACATCATGGCCATCCTCGACGGCACTTGCTATGTGACCCGCCAGGCCGTTCACACTCCCGCCGCTGTGCGCAAGACCAAAGCCGCCCTCAAGAAGGCTTTCGAAAACGCACTCGCCAAGAAAGGCACATCTGTGGTGGAGGTTGTGGCAACCTGCAACTCCGGATGGAAGATGAGCCCCGAGAAATCTAACGAATGGATGGCTCAGCACATGTTTGAGAAATATCCTCTCGGCGACCTCAAGAATCTCTAACCCCTTAACTCTATTTTTGAAATGAAAGAAGAAATCATCATAGCGGGATTCGGCGGTCAGGGCGTGCTCTCGATGGGCAAGATTCTCGCCTATTCAGGTCTCATGGACGACAAGGAGGTGACTTGGATGCCTTCTTACGGCCCGGAACAGCGCGGCGGAACAGCCAACGTGACTGTAATCCTTTCTGACGAGAAGATCTCATCTCCCGTGCTCGACTCTTATGACATTGTGATCGCCCTCAACCAGCAGAGTCTCGACAAATTCGCCCCCAAAGTGAAACCGGGCGGAATGCTGATATTCGACACC
Organism: Muribaculaceae bacterium; assembly: GCA_009775365.1. Taxonomy (GTDB): domain Bacteria; phylum Bacteroidota; class Bacteroidia; order Bacteroidales; family Muribaculaceae; genus Lepagella. The sequence goes on along the minus strand of VSPM01000048.1, from coordinate 5,397 downwards.
AATGGCATCCACAATGTGCCCAAGCGCGACGACATCAATATCTACCCCATCAACGCAATGGAGGCCACTCTCGAAATCGGAAACCCGAAAGCCTACAACATGGTTGTGATGGGTGCGCTCCTTGAGGCAATGCCCTACAAGCTCCCGATGGAAAATGTGATAAAGGGTCTGAAGAAATCTCTCCCGGAACGTCACCACGGGCTTATTCCTCTCAACGAGCAGGCCATCGAAAAAGGTCGCTCGATCATCAAGAAGTGACACAACTGTCAATACTCAGCGTTCAGGCGCCCCTGCATCGGGGCGCCTGTTTTTTATATTTTTTAGGAGGGTAATCGTTAAATTCTCATCTTGCATGAACCACCCCTTATGAAGATGAGTTATTATTACAAACCACACCGCTAAAAGTAATGACAAGGAGTAACGAACGAAACTGTATTGCCCCGGCTCCAATGAAATCAGCAGGTGTGGAGACAATGATGTCGGAAGAGCCCGGGGCAATTTTTTTGTGCTAATATCAAAACTTGATTCTGTCGATGCTGCAAGGGGCATCCCCGGTTTATTCATACTATAGAAATCACCTTTTCGTAACCTTGATGTTGCGGGGGCACGGCGACCAAAAATCCCTGCCTCCGCTTTCATATTACATGCCTGCCATAGGCGCCGACCTGTAGATAAGTTGTAGAAAAGCTGTAAAAAACCGGTTAAAAAGGGGTAGAAATGCCGTTTAAAACCGTTTTACAACTTCCCGGCATTTTACTTTGATTTTATATAAATAATTTGAGAATGTGCATTTTATATAATCCAAATTTCGACACTTCATCTTATTTGAATCTTTTCTTCAGATGAATCTACAGGTTTCTACGGGTTTTTCTACAGTTATCAGCACTTCATAAGATAGAAATTTATTAACTTTGCAGTTATCTACATGGTGTAGATAATCGCCACATAAGACTGAGTATCAAGAATGGCACCTGTAGATAATCTGACAACAAGCATGAGGCAAACTTCAATAACCCAATTTTCCAAATTTTCTGACCTAAAGTTATTGTGTTTTATCTACACTCATTATTGTTGTTGTTTATTTATTTTTTAAAGATTTAAATATTTATTAAATTAAAAAAATATGTCAACAACTCCCGCCACTCTCTCCCCTGAAATGCTGCGTGAAGAAATATCCCGGCTTAAAAAGGAAAAGAACGCGCTCATCATGGCCCATTATTATCAGCGCGACGAAATTCAGGAGATCGCTGACTTCATAGGCGACTCGCTGGCGCTGGCGCGTCATGCCGCCAAGACCGACGCCGACGTGATTGTGATGTGTGGCGTGAATTTCATGGGAGAGACTGCAAAGATTCTTTGCCCCGACAAAACTGTGCTTGTGCCCGACACGGCTGCCGGATGTTCGCTTGCCGACAGCTGCGACCCGTTGGAGTTTGAGAAATTTGTGAAGAGTCATCCCGGCTACACTGTGATTAGCTATGTCAACACGTCGGCGGCTGTGAAAGCCCACACCGATATTGTGGTGACTTCGGGTAATGCCCGAAAGATTGTGGAGCAGCTTCCGCAAGACGAAAGAATCATTTTCGGCCCCGACCATAACTTAGGGGAATATATCAATAGTGTCACCGGGCGCAATATGCTCCTTTGGAACGGGGCCTGCCATGTGCATGACCGTTTCTCTCTTGAGAAAATATCGAAGATGAAGAAGGAACGCCCGCAGGCCAAAATACTTGTCCACCCGGAATGCCGCAGGCCGCTGCAGCTGATTGCCGACAAAGTGGGCTCCACTGCTGCTCTCCTTGACTTTGCTGAGAAAGACGATGCGCCGGAATACATTGTCGTGACCGAAAGCGGCATCCTGTTTGAGATGCGGAAGAAATGCCCCTCAAAGAAGTTTATTGCCGCTCCTGCTGAGGATTCGGAATGCCAGTGCAACGAGTGTGATTTCATGAAGCTCAACACGCTTAAAAAAGTGTATGAGGCATTGCGCGACGGGAAACCGGAAGTAAACGTGGACCCTGAAATTGCAGAAAAGGCTCTGCGCCCTATAGAGAGAATGCTCGCAATGTCGGAGTGACTGCATATGGCAATGGATTATAAGAAGAAAGATATATTCGAGCTCACAAATTGCACACTCAGGCAATACAGAGAGGCCGACAAGCTCCCCCTGGCGCTATTGGCCGACAATGTTCGCTCCATGTATAATGTGGGAGCCATGTTCCGCACAGCCGACGCTTTCCTTATAAAAGAGATTGTGCTGGCCGGCATAACAGGAATCCCGCCTCATCCGGAAATCGCCAAGACGGCTCTCGGGGCAGAGGAGAGCGTGAGCTGGCGACATGTGGCCGACGCTTATGAAGAGGTGGCGAGAATGAAGGAAGAGGGCTGGATTGTGTGCGCTCTTGAGCAGGCTCACAACAGTGTGAGCCTACAGAACTTTGAATGCCGCGAAGGGGAGCGTTATCTGCTGGTGGTTGGCAATGAGGTGAAAGGTGTGGACCAGCGCATAGTCGACATAGCCGACATCATACTTGAGATTCCACAGGCGGGTGTGAAGCATTCGCTGAATGTGTCGGTAAGCGCCGGGATTGCAATGTGGCACATGGCCGGCAAGTGTGTGTGTCGATAGAGATGTGTTTATCTATACATCTGCGACTATCTATACATTATAGGCGATAGCGACTCAATAAGGGCTCTTCCTCCTATGTATGAAAGGGCTATCGCTATTTTGTTTTTTAATCTCACAGAGGGGTTGCGCAGGCATTTTCCGCGCAGCTCCTTAATTTTTTCCCAGCATTCGTCGGCTATGTCCCGCGCCTTTTTATCGTTACAGAGAGACGCGCTGTTGGCGGTTATTAATCCCAGAATATTGAAATTTGCGCTAAGCTGGCGCGACAAGGCGGAATCGAGCAGGGTGGGGTAGTTTGTTTTCATAAATTCCGAGAGCCTGCTTGTCACGTCAAGCACGTCGGCTCTGCGCAATGAAAATTTATGAAGATAGCTTGCCGGATGCTGGCGGTAATAATAAAGGGGAGTGCCGACAGCGGCAATCGAGGAGGCTCTGAGGAATATGTGATAAAACAAGTCGAGGTCTTCATATCCTATCCCCTCTCTGAACCGGATCCCTTCCCAAAGCCGTCTCTTATAGATCTTGCCCGGGGCTGAATTGTCGATGCTTTTCTGGTATAGAATCTCCTTCACGGCACCCTCCGGAGAGAACTCCTTTGAACGAATGTTTTTCTTTCGCAGATATGAAGGGCGCATCCCCCTTGTGGTGCTTATCAGGGATTCGGGGCTATTGAATTTATGAATATCCGCACACACTATATCTGCATTGCTGCTTATAGCAATGCTTAAAAAAGTTTCAAGGGCTATAGGGCTGAGAATGTCGTCTGCATCAAGGAAGAGAATGAAGTGGCCCGAAGCGATGTCAAGCCCGGCGTTGCGGGCTGAAGAGAGGCCGCCGTTGGCTTTATGTATCACCCTTATTTTTTTTGAACGAGAGGCTGCTGCGTCGCACATGCTCCCTGACGAATCGGTAGAGCCGTCGTCTACGAGAATAAGTTCCCAGTCGCCACACGTCTGTGCAAGCACGGAATTGACAGCGGCATCAAGATAATTCTCTACATTGTAGGCCGGCACTATTATAGAAACCATTCTGTGTGGAATATTAATGATCGCGGGGACACGACATCCCGTATCCCCGCGACAGTCTTTAAATATACAGGAAATCTCAGACAGTAAGGATCTCCTTCTCTTTAGCGGCGAAAAGTTCGTCGATTTTCTTCATATACTTGTCATGGAGTTTCTGCACTTCATTTTCAGCATCCTTCTCCGTGTCTTCGCTCAAGCCTTTCTTTATTTCCTTCTTGAGACCTTCTATTGCTTCGCGGCGGGCGTTGCGGATAGACACTTTGGCATTCTCAGCCTCGGCCTTGCTCTGCTTCACGAGCTGCTTGCGGCGGTCTTCAGTGAGAGGCGGGATAGAGAGGCGGATCACCTCGCCGTTGTTTTCGGGAGTTATGCCGAGTTCAGAGTTGATAATAGCCTTCTCAATCTCTTTGAACATGGATTTTTCCCACGGAGTTATGGCAATGGTGCGTGCGTCGGGCACCGACACGTTTGCCACATTTGAGATAGGAGCCTGCGAGCCGTAATAGTCTACGCGTATCCCGTCGAGAAGACGGGCTGAAGCCTTTCCGGCCCTGATGTGCGACAGAGTGTCGTCGAGATATTCAACGGCGAGATCCATGTTGTCTTTCGCGTTGTCAAGATATTCCTTTACTTCCATTTTATATCAGTTTTAATGTTCAAGATTCAGTTGTTTGCTGCAGTTCTCTCGCAGCTTCGCCTGTCAGTCAACCAAGGTGCCTACATTGTCGCCGCCAAGCATTTTTGCAAGGTTTCCCTCCTTGTCCATGTTGAAAACATAGATCGGCATTTTATTCTCTTTGCAGAGGGCTGTGGCAGTTATGTCCATCACTTTAAGATTGCGGGCGATCACCTCTTCATAGGTGATGTGGTCGAACTTGGTGGCTGTGGGGTCCTTCTCCGGGTCTGCGGTATAGACGCCGTCAACTCTTGTGCCTTTGAGCATGACGTCGGCCTCTATTTCAATAGCGCGTAGAGCGGAGCCGGTGTCGGTGGTGAAGTATGGGGATCCGGTGCCGCAGCTCATTATCGCCACTCCACCCTCTTTCATGGTTTTTATAGCCTCCCATTTTGAATAAGGATATCCGATAGGGAACATCGGAATTGCCGTAAGCACTTTTGCCGGCTGGCCTATGGCCTCGAGCGCGGAGCTTAGCGCAAGAGAGTTGATTACGGTGGCAAGCATGCCCATGTGGTCACCTTTTACGCGGTCGAAACCTTTGGCGGCTCCTGATAGGCCACGGAAAATATTGCCGCCGCCAATCACTATTCCCACCTGCACGCCGTTTTCAACGGCTTCTTTTATCTGGAGAGCGTAAGAGTTAAGACGGTCGTTGTCTATTCCGTATCCCTGCTTGCCCATAAGCGACTCGCCGGATAGTTTAAGAAGAATGCGGTTGTATTTCATTTCAGATGATATTTAAGCTTGTGTAATGGTTTTGCTGTTATGTCGCAACCATTCCCCAAAGTTAATAAAAACTTTGAAAAGAGGTGATATTTAGGCATAAAATAGATTGATAAAATAAAAAATAACGTCGAGGAATAAATTTTTAGACAAAACATTTGCATATGAAGTAAAAAGTTTCTAACTTTGCAGTCGCTTGGAGGAAGAGACTTCAAGAAAGATAAGATAATTGCCGAAAGGTGATATTCAATTCAGACAAACCATGGAGAGATGGGTGAGTGGCTGAAACCACCGGTTTGCTAAACCGACGATGGGAGCAATCCTATCCACGAGTTCGAATC
>VSPM01000047.1 GCA_009775365.1 Muribaculaceae bacterium | reverse complement strand
CAAGGACTTTTACAAATTTAATCGCCTAAAGATTAGATGTTTAACAGCATAAATTCAATTTTTGTCATCTACTGAAGTAAGATTGCGTTCTTCATTAATACCTAAAAGTTTGCGCCCGTTAAATACTGAAGACGATACCGTTACCTTTCGTGACGCATTACCGATAGAGTCGACTCCATGGCTCAGGCTGTAAGACGTGTTGATCTTGCCAACTCCTTTTTTGTCTCTTTCCTTATTATACTCAACCAATACATCAGCAATTACTGTTTCGGCATGATGTTCATATTCTCGCAGTGAATATTCGTAACGACCATACAGCCAATAGACCTGCATCCCTAAGAATGTAAGAATCGCTATGATGGTGACTATATATAGTGTCTTTATCCGTTTTTCCATGATGCAAAATTACAAAATAATTGTCGGCTACAGGGCCTCTGTATCAAGCCATTTGTCAGACAGTAATAATTTAGTAATAATTCCTTAATGTTTGAGTAATGATTATTTTCGGTGTGGGGTTTTGTGCTGTGGTAACTTTGCAGCGTAAATCAGAAACAACAAATCTCAAACAATATGAAGAAAACATTTTTGATACTCGTCGTTGTTGCCATTGCGACAACAATCGCCTCAGGCAAAATCCTTCGCCGTCAACTCAGCATCTTTCAGGCTTCGGTGCCTGAGACTGAAACCCTCGCTCCCGAAAACATGGAGTTCGTGTATGACTACCGCTGCTGCGTTGACACCACGGGCTCGCTGAAAGAAGACTATGACTCAGACAACATGCTTCTTCAAATAGGGCCTGACGGACTCTCGAAATTCTCGAGTTACAAGAATCTTACAGTCGATTCCTTACTCATGCGTTCTACTCAAGAGCAGATTGCTGAGGCCGCCATAGAAGGGAAACTCAGCAACGGCGAGTTCATGACCATCTACAAGAATTACCCTGCGGGACGTCTTACCCACACCGAGAAAATCTGTCAGGACTGGTTTCGCTACGATGAAGAGATGCCGTCACTTGACTGGGAACTTACTGATTCGGTCGCTACTGTGCTCGGTTACGAATGTCAGAGTGCCCGGTGTAAGTTTCGTGGTCGCGAGTGGACGGTGTTCTACACAGAGGATATTCCACTGATGGATGGGCCGTGGAAACTACATGGCCTCCCCGGTCTTATCATGAAGGCTTCAGACGAGATGGGGCACTATACATTTGAGTGCATCGGTATCAAGTCGAACGCCGACCGCCCCATCACTGTCTACAAGGTGCCTTTTAACAAGACTGACCGCAAGGGTTATTACGATGCAAAACATCGCTATGAGATAAACCCGTATGCCTATTATGAGGCGACGACCGGCGAAAGTGTCACGGTTCTTGATGCAAACGGCAACCCCTCTCTCGGTGCATACGACCCGATTGAACTGCCATATGATTACCTTGAACTTGACTGGAAGAAATGAACAGATACAGTTTTTTCATAATTTGCGTTTTCCTCGGTCTGCTGTCGGCTTCGGCGGCAGATTCGGGAGAACTGCGCGGCATAGTTATTGATGCCGATACTGATGAGCCTGTTGTCGGTTGCATCGTGAAATCGAAAGGTGCTTTTGCATCAACCGATAAAGAAGGTCGCTTCATTATTAGCCCTAAAGCCGGTGCAGACTCCATATCGTTTCGTTTCATGGGTTATGAATCTCGTTCACTTCCTGTTACAGCCGATTTTTCTTGTGTACGCCTTACGCCAAAGGCAACACAACTCAACGATGTGATAGTGGAGGCTCCTGACATATATGCCAAAGGGGATACTCTTGTATTCAACGTTGCTAAATATGCCAATGCCAAGGATAATGCCATCATAGATGTCATCAAGCGGCTTCCGGGTATCAAAGTAGAGGAGGACGGGACGATAAAGTATCAGGGTAGGCCGATTAATAAGTTCTATCTTGACGGCAATGATTTTATTGGCGGTCAGTACGGTCTTGCCACCAACAACATCTCGCACAAGGATGTGGCATCTGTAGAGGTGATGGAGAATCATCAGCCGGTCAAGGCTCTCGAGGGCATTGAGTTCCCGGAGGAGGCTGGCATAAACCTCAAGCTGAAGGAGGATGCACGAAGCCGATGGGTGGGCGTGACACAGGCTGCCGCCGGTGCTCAGCCGTTTCTATATGACGGTTCGCTTTACACAATGCGCATCGCCCCGAAGAGTCAGAATATCATAACCCTCAAAGCCGACAATACCGGATGGAATCCTGTCAATGAAATACAGGAGCATGATTTCGATGATATGTTTTCTTCGGATTACTCATCAAACCTATGGCCTGAATACATATCTGCCGATATTGTGAACGCTCCACTGTCGGAGAAGCGAACCCGCGACAATCTGTCGTGGCTGGCGAACGCAATAACAGCATGGAAGACCGGAGACACTTCGATGCGCCTTAAACTGAATTATATGGGTGACCGCCTTGATTACAATTCGGGTGTCACAACCGACTATTTCAGTTCTCATATTCCTCAGTTTGTTCAGAATAATTCACAGCGTACACAGACTCACGATCTGTCGGCGCAGTTTTTCAGCCAGACAAACAAGCGAGGATACTACCTGAAGGAGAAATTGACAGTGGCCGGAGTATGGGACAAGTCAAACTCCAAGATAACAGGTTCGTTTGACCTCGCCCAGCGTGTTAACCGTAAGAGTTTCTCTGCCAACAACGATCTGAAGCTTGTGAAGCGCAACGAGAAAAAACTATTCACGCTTATTTCGCGTAATACTTTTGAACATCGTCCTGATCGGTTGATTGTAGCAGGGGTTGAAAATGCAGAGCAGAGCCTTGGCACAACAGATTTCCGAAGCACTACTGAAACCAAATTCGGAAAGATGACCCGTTTTTGGAAATATTATGTATCCGGCGAACTTGATTTAAACTATCACCGCATGAACAATGCACTTTCCGGACTTGCCGAATTTGACAACAACGGAATCCACGAAGCATTCCTCTCTAATCTTTATGCCACACCACAAGTGGACTACGAGCGCAACGTCTGGCGTGCCTCGTTCAGTGTGCCGCTGAAATGGCTTCACTATTCGATAGCAGGTCAGCATGACTATATCAATGCTTCGCCACGTCTTTATGTCAGACGGCAACTGACAGCAAAATCAGACATATCCGCTTCTGCGGCCTATAGTCTTGGTTCGCCGCAGCCATATCTTAACATTTCGGTTCCGGTGCTTTCCGACTATCGCAATCTTTTCATTGCCGAAAATCACGACAATTATTCGCAGAATGTTGCCGCCACACTCTCATATCGTTATCGCAATCCGTTGAAGTCTCTGTTCTTCAACCTTTCAGTGACCTATAATCATAGTCGCAGTTCAATAATGTCAAGTCAGTTATTCATCGATGATTTCATTGTATTGACCTATGCTGACCGCCTGAACAACAGTGATTCATGGTATGCCAAAGGAGGATTCAGCAAAGGTCTCGGCCACAGCAAAATGGTAGTAGGCTGTGATATTGATGCCTCGGCCACATCAGCTTCATCCATGCGCGATAATGAGGTGGTACCCTACAGACAGATTACAGCAGGAGTGAAACCATATTTCAAAGGATGCATCACAAGATGGCTATCTGCCAACTATGAGGCAAGCTATGGATTCTCAAAACTGAAACTAAACTCTATTGCCAACAATTGCCATAACTTCAGGCAAAACGTCTTTGCTACCATAATTCCAAATGATTATGTGCAGTTTACTATAGGAGCGGAGCATTTCCTGACCCGATTCCCCGAGGGGAATACCTCCGGTCTGGTGCTTCTTGATGCGTCGGCTGTATGGAGAGTCAACGGCAATGTGCGTCTGTCGCTGACAGCCAACAATCTTCTGAATAGCGGCACTTATCAATACATCAGCTATGGCACCCTCTCGCGTTCAGAACATCACTTCGGAATCAGGCAAAGAAGCATCCTTGCCTCCATCCAATACCGATTCTAAAATGACCAAAGCAACCGTCTATGGCAATGAGGCTGATTGTTTTATTGTACGGCTAAACAACGGAAAACAATATGTGCTTGGCTGCGACAATCCCGACTCAATAGTCAATTATACTATCACTTCGGGTATTCCTCGGGAAGCATTCGCCATTGGCAACCGCTGACATCTATGTAGATTATCGCGTCAAGTATGAGAAAAAATCATATTTGCTACGCCAATTATCTATGGGAATTGTTCCTTTTATATACTCCTTCTGAGCATCGGCCAAATCTGTCAGATACATAATTCTTTGAGTTTGTTTATGGTTTTTCATTTATTTAAACAATCATCAAAGCATAAATGCCTGAAAATTTGACGGATGCTCAGGCATAATTCACATTTGTTAAAAAACAAGCTCTAATATTTTGAGTGATGGCTAATTGCTTTGAAAAGAGGAATAGATTTCAACAAGAGCGAGAAAAGTATTATCGTGAGAAAACTAACACACGATTGAAATATGCAGCCCTGATTTTAATCGGTGTTTCTATAATACTTATGTTGACAATGGCTATCGGCTTTGTTGACTTAAATAATACGTCCGCTATATTATTTATGCGCGGTTGTGCCGGATTGTTTGCGCTAATATTTGTTGTGCTTGTCGCCATTATTGTATATCGTGTAAATGTTTCATATTTTAGCGACAAGGTAAGGTCGAAACAAGACACATCTGACGAATAAAACATAAATCAATCTCGCAAGGCGTATGAGGCAGTCGGTGTTTAGCCTGCTCCCATAGCCGGAGTGCGGACAATAATGGGTGTCAGGCGCAGTCCGTCACCTCTTGACGGCACTACGACACCAACACGAGCCGCCACGCCTCTCCGCATTTCCCATGTTTCAGCCGCTGGAACACCACAGTCGCAGGACGATTTCTCCAATGGTAATCCTTTACCAGATGATTTCAAACTATGGCTGAGCCGCCATCCCGGTCTTACCGTATTCCTGTGCAAGGTCACTATCAGGAGCGGGCAACAGGCGGGAGAAACTTGTCAATGCTTTGCCTTGGCGCAGATGCAGACTCGTGTCGATAAATGATTTCAATACATTCCGTGACCAACCCCCTTCAACCACTTTATGTGCGTAGAATAATGCGGTTTCACATTCTCCTGTTTCATAATACTTATCTATCAGTGTTCTATGATGTCCCCAAGGAACAGAAAAAAATCGCCCACAGCTTGTGGGCATATTTCAGATTCAGAATTGCCTACAAGTTGTTGGCAATTTACAGAGCCTTCACTATAAAGAAGATACATCTTCTTCATGTATTGCAGATCATGCCGGAAAAGCCCTCGGCTTCCGGCATGGCAGCCTTCTTCTGTAATATTGACGCAGGCTTTGACGGAAAAGAACTCAGAAGTGCCATGTTTTCCCACAGCATTATCCCGAATGTATGTCCTAATCCAAGAAACGGTGGTGAAGCGAAAGAGGATTGGCTGTATGATGAGGAGATGTATAAGGGGAGATGGAAAATCGAGCGGACGAACGCTTGGATGGTTTCAAAGCTGTCCTTAACCGCTTCGACATCTCCGTCTCCAGTTGGAAAGGTTGGAACTTTCTTGCATTTATCGTGATTTTCCTTAAAAATTTTCACAAATCAAATTAGCTTAGACAACTTCATTTTTTCCAGAAAGAAGGTAGCAACAATGAAATAAACGTAAATAATTCCAGTCGTCCGATTATCATCGTTGTAGTCAATAGCCATTTTATTGAGTCCTGAAGTAGTGCGTAAGAACTATTTATGCCGGTCGCTCCATATCCCAGTCCATTGCAGCCAATGCAAGAACTTGTCATGAAAATAGAATCTGAAAATGAATATCCATATAGAGTAATAATTGCGGCCGAGACAAGAACAATAATGATATAAAGCGAGACAAACGCGGATACGCGTGAAATAAGACTGCTTTGAAGAAATGTGCCGTTAAGATTTACTACGTATATGCGTTTAGGAAATACTGATTTCTTAATTTCATTCTTCAGATTTCTGCACATTACAATAAGCCGGTCTATCTTGATGCCACCTGCGGTTGAGCCGGCACATGACCCGCAAAGCATCAGCATTATTGTCAGAAACAACGAAAACTGCCCCCAGTTCTCAGCCTCTGAAATTGAAAATCCTGTGGATGTTATCGCTGAAACCACATGAAACAATGGAATAAAAAGGCAGTTATCGATATTAAAGTCATAACCACGCAGCAAGATTGACACAACAAGCAAAAAGTATGACGTAATTAATACCATAAAGAAGATTTTAGTCACGTCATTGCTTATCAAACGCTTTATTCCCATAGTCCAGGCAGAGTATATGACCATAAAATTTATGCCTCCAACTGTCATCACAAGAATGAGAACTGAATAAACGTAATTGGACTGCCAGAAAGAGATTCCCTCGTTATGAGTAGAAAAACCTCCGGTAGCTATTGCCGCAAAAGACTGACAAACGCTGTCGAAAAGGGTCATTGGCCCGATCCATAGCAATATTATTGAGACAGCGGTGACAACGATATAGATTTTCCATAACGACAGCACAGTCTGCCTGATTCTTGGATGAAGTTTATCATGTGTTATGCCGGAGGATTCAGCGTAATACATTGATATTCCGGCGGACTTATTCAATTCCGGCATCAAGGCCAATAAAAAGAGAATAATGCCAAGTCCGCCAATCCATTGCGTCAAGGCTCTCCAAAACAGGATTCCGTGTGAGTAGACATCAACATCCATAATAGAGCTGACTCCGGTTGTGGTGAATCCGGAAATTGTCTCGAACATCGCATCGGTTAATGAGAGTGGCCTGTCGCATAACATATAAGGAATCATTCCGAATAAGCCATATACAATCCATATCAAGGCGGTAATAACGAATCCTTCACGAGTCTTTATCAAAGGCTTTTGCCCTTGAGTGGCATATGCCGCAATTCCTCCCGCAAACAAAGCGGTCATCGAGGCCAGGGCAAAACTCTTCCAGTCGTTTTCGCCATATATCAGGCATATGACAAGTGGGACAAGCATCATTACTGCCTCAATGACAACGAGCTTTCCCAGCACATTTACAATTGACCTGATCTGCAACGTCGTTTTCATGTCATCTAAATAGTTTTTCTATTTTAGGAAGTGAGCCGATATTGCAGAATACCAACACATTGTCACCAGGCTTGATACAAGTGCGTCCCTCTACAAGCATTCCTTCTCCATCCCGGATAATCCCTCCAATAGTAATTCCTGTTGGTAATGAAAGTTCGCAAACCGGTTTTGATACAATCTTTGATCCTTGTTTTGCCGTGAGTTTTATTATTTCAGCACGATCAAGCAGCACACACTGTGCCTCGTCAAAATGCGTTTCCACAAGAGAATCAAGTATTTTGCTCACATTGAGCAGTTTTTTGTTGATGATTTTGTCTATCGAGAGGCTTTCTGCTTCAGGTATGAATTGTAGTTCTTCTATACGGGCAAGAGTTTTTTTTATGCCATGTTCGCGAGCGACCATACAAGAGACGATGTTTTTTTCCGAGCTGCCTGTCAGTGCAAGGAATAAGTCGCAATGCTCTAATCCTTCATCTTTGAGAGTTGTTACATCGTTTGCCTTAGTGTTGACTACGGTAATATCCTGAAACTTTCCGGCAATATAATTGCATCGTTCAGTGTCAGATTCAATCACAGTAATATCATAATCTGACTTTATTTTTTCAAGAAGGTTTTCAGTGACACGGCCACCGCCCGAAATCATGATTTTGCTTATATTGGTCTGTGTGTTACCGCATATTTCATATAGTTTGTCAATATTGTTGGGCAGAACGGAAAAATAAAGGACATCACCCTCCAATATGACGGTATCGCCATGTGGAATCACCGTCTCGTCATCGCGTTTTATAGCGGATACATGAAAATATCGTGGACTTGATGCTGTTTCTTTCAGTTGTCTGCCGACGATAGTGGAGCTACGTCCAATTTTAACTCCTGCCACTATCAACTTGCCGTCATTCACATCAAGCCATTCGCGGACCCAGTTGTGACGTATATAATTATGTATCTCTTTAGCAGCAAGCCTTTCAGGATATATAAGAGCATCTATTCCGTTTTTGTTGAAAATTTCAGTTACTTTAGAGTAAAGAAAAGCGGGATTGTCAACACGGGCCACACATTTTTTCGCGCCACAGGCTTTTGCAGTCTGGGCAGCAATAAGATTTAGATTTTCATCACTTGTCACTGCGACAAAAAGGTCAGCCTCGGATATTCCACACCGAGACAAATCTGTATATGAGACAGGGCTTCCGGCATAAGTGATGATATTGTATGTGCTTTCAAGTTCCGACAGATGTGCCTTGTCTGAACCGATCAATACAATATCCTGATTTTCTATTGATAATGTATAGGCAAGATGTGTGCCAGTATCTCCTTCACCTGCTATTATGACTCTCATATAGACATCTCGTTTATTTTATGCAATTATAAACCTCCCATAAAAACGCACTTACAGGTTGTTTTATTTTGCGTTGCCATTTCGATTTTGAAGCAGTTGGCGGGTTTTGCTTTTATTCTCTTAGTATTACATTGTTTTTTCTGCTTATCCGCATTTTGTAATATTGACGAATTGGATTCGTTATAAATGTGAAAATAATGCAATTGTCTTAAGTGAAGCCCGGAAACTTCAATGAGTATAAAGATATGATAGATCTCACGGCATTAATTGGTTTTTGTCGTGACAATGGTAAACTATGTCATTACGCTAAAGGAGAGGCAATAGTCGGGCAGGGTTTAGTAGGAAAATATTTTGGAGTCGTAGAATCCGGGTACTTTAAATATACCACTATAACTACTGATGGGGCAGAAGCTGTTGTCGGATTTGCTTTTGAAGGAGAGTGTGTATGTGATTTCAATAACTCTTTTCGTGGTGTCTCTTCGGAAGTCGCTATTGTGGCAGGTTGCGAAACCGCCGTTTGGCAGGTGAATTTCAATTCAATAAAAGATATTATTAGTAGGTTAAAAGGTCTTTATGACAGTATTATGGATGTGTTATTCAGGGAGATATATCATCGTCATTTGGAAATATATAGGAAGTCGCCAACGGAAAGATACATTGAATTGCTCAACCATCATCCAGGAATATTTGACATCGTCACAATGAGGGAAGTAGCCTCATACTTGCTTGTAACTCCGGTATATCTTAGCCGAATCCGAAAAAATCTCGCAAAAAAATCCGATGAATAAAACTTGTTTTATCCCGAAATCATTTTTTTTGCTGAACTTTGCGGAAAATAACTTTTTGCAAATGAAGAATCTGACAGTATTCATACTGCCATTGTTGTTGCTATGCGCGTGCAGTAACAGCAATGATGAGCCGCAGACTGAAACAGTTCTGCCAATTTCCAAACATTATCAGCCATGTACCTCAGAATTCAACATCAGGGACACAGAATGGGTAGATAAGATTAAGGAATGGGCAGAAAAAAAATATGTTGTAAATGATTTATCTGAACTTCCCAATGACCCCTTAGGTTTTTCAGATTCCTATACAAGTGTCGATTTTAAAGAGTATACTTTGCTAATTACATATAATCTGCATAATTGGAATATTGATACATATCGTAATCGGTATTACCTTAACAACATAGATAAAATCTATGAATGGGCTATTTGCATTGGAACATCCTCTATTCCGGATGACAATACGGAAACATGGTATTTTACTCGATACGCTATATTAGTCAAAAAGTTGCCTAAAGAAGCTAAAACACAAATGTGGGTTTCACTTGGTGCAATAAATTGGGGTTGGGAATAAGACATATCAAAAATTTTGAGATGCCGAATATATGTTTTATTAGTTTCAGATTACAATATAATGGACTTGGACCTTCAGTAAAAACTTTAATTTATGATAAAAAATTTTTTCTATTTAATTATTTCGCTTCTTGGTTTCTCAGCTTATGCTGAATCAATGAGTGCAACTTATTGCAAGGGATTGGGAACTATCTATTTCCCTTCCACATTAGAAACTTTGGGAGCAGAAAGTTGCGAATACTGGAAAAACGTAAAGAGTATCTATTGTGCAGCCAAAATACCGCCGGTCTGCATAGACAGCGAGATAAATCCCGGCTCGACGCCATTTGGGGATTATGGTGATGACTTTGTCAACCGAACCCCTCAGGAGACTCTTGTATATGTTCCTATTGGTTCTGCAGAATTATACCGCAGTGCGTGGGGCTGGAATTACTTCACGAATTTCATAGAAACCGATGACTTTCCTTCGGCGGGTATCTACAACGTAACAATAACCGGCGACGAAAAGGATGGAGAAGCCCCGCTATATGATTTAAGCGGCAGGAAAGTCAAGAATCCTCAACCGGGAAGTATCTACATACAGTCCGGCAAGAAGATTTTATTCAAGTCCGGCAGCAGTGTTGGTTTCGGAGCGGATTATTAAATGCTGCTCTTGGACAATAAAGACTGAATGATGATAGTTCTATTTGAAAAGCAAGCAGTCAAATGTTTATGAGATATATTTACATACTTTTGCTATTATCATTTACAATTCCGGTTTTGGCAGCCCCAATAACTCCGGATGCCGCACTGAATAGATTGCAAGGTCGGAACGTGTTCCGGCTACGAGGTCCGCTCCATGCACGGCACTACAGCATTTCTGAAGTTATAACCGACAGTTGCGGCAACAATACCGTTTATATTTTTGATTCCAAAGATGGGTTTGTCGTGACGCCTGCGGATGACGCTTTTCCTGCATTGCTGGGTTATGGCGACGGCCGGATGTATGATTCAGCCGGTAATTTGCCAATAGGTTTCCGTGAGTGGCTTCAATATATGAGCCAACGTGTATCGGAGGCTGCAGTCTTGGGAAATGGCATGGCTGTCGCTTCCTCAGTGGGCGAAGCTATTGCTCCGCTATGCACGACTGCATGGGGGCAGGGAGAGCCGTTCAATACGGAATGTCCGGAGTATAATGGTGAAAAATGCCTTTCGGGCTGCGTGGCTACCGCAATGGCCCAAGTGATGAAATATCACAACTGGCCTGCACAAGGTAAAGGAGAACTTGAATACCGCGCTGCAAAAATCGGTGTTGATATCTATACAGACTTTTCTCAATATACGCCTGATTGGGAAAATATGCTTGATGACTATTCCAATCAAACAGCCTCCGATCTGCAAAAACAGGCTGTGGCACACTTATTGCGTGGTGTGGGAGGAAGTGTTAGGATGAACTATTTCCCCACAGCATCCGGTGCGGATGTAAACGATGCCACTCAGGCTCTGCTGAAGTATTGGGACTATAGCGACGACATCAGATATATGCGCCGTAGCTGGTTCTCTCTCCGGGACTGGTCACAGTTACTTTATGACGCATTGAAGAACTATGGCCCTATATTATATGGCGGTTTTTCTATGTCGTCTGCACATGCATTTGTCTGCGACGGCTACGACGGCGAGGGAATGTTCCATTTCAATTGGGGCTGGGACGGCAAGGCCGACGGCTACTTTGCTATTGATTTTCTCAATCCGGTTGTAGAGGAAGAGCCGTGGAAGACCGGCTATAACGGAAGCCAAAGTGCTGTATTGAACATTCATCCACGTTCGACTGAAAATCCCGGAACACCGATTTATACCGTATGGTTAGATTCATATTATGTCAATCCCGCAACAGGATATGGTGACGATTCTTCCCATACACTTCATCCTGGCGACAGTTTCAGAATGAGGTGTGAATGTCAGAATTACGGCCCATTTGCCATTCCTGCCGGTTCGGAATTCGCAACGGTATTCACATCCCTTTACGACGGAACAGCAATCCAGTCCAATATTGTAGAACTTGAATCTGAGCTGAGTGTCTACGGCAGTTTTGACAGTGATGTGAAAATTGTTCCTGACGGACTGCATGACGGACTCTATTCGCTTGAAAATGATCTTTATATCAACTCTTCAGGTTGGGGTCAATGCATTCTTATGCCCGGTTCTACAAGATATTGCGCTTTAGTGGGGAACAACGGCTCCGACATACAGTTTGTCGAATCCATTTGTACTCCTGAAATAGTATCTGCTGATGTATCCGATAAACTCGACCTCAACACACCAGTTATAATTCATTCAAAATTGCGCAATCCCATATCCCGTCATGTAGAGCGTCATGTGCGCGTCGAGCTCATACAGAATGGAATAGTGAAAGGATGGTCTCCATGGATTAATTCTACTTTTGAGCCGGAGGAACTAATTGACTTTGAACTGAAAGCTGATAAGTGGACTTGGAAAGACGAAAGCGTTTCTCATGCCGGTGATTACGTCTTGTGTCTAAGTATGCGTAATTCATACGGCGATATATGGATACCGATGGGGCGGGGCAAAAAAATCGCAGTCATGGATTCCGCTGCAATAGAAACAATCAGAGTTGACGATGATTCCAACGATGTTATATATGACTTACATGGACGCAAAGTAACGAATGATATTAATGCTCTGTCTTCAGGCATCTACATCAGGCGGCATAATGGTAAAGTCTCAAAATATCTTCTGCAATGGTGATCTCAATATCCTCAAGATAATGAACAGGCTAATAACTTCAATCATCCTCTGCGTTGTGGCGACAGCAGCAACGGCACAAAGTAAGGCCGGCATAGAGGTCTGCTATAGATATTCCCACCCTGTGCAGACGATGAGAAGCGCGGAGCCGGATGTAACCAATCAATATATACTTCATACAGATGGGTGCCAATCGAAGTTCTATTCACCAAAGACAGAATATATCGACTCGATTGAATCTACCCCCGAGGGTTTTGAGAAGTTCAATACTTTCAAAAGAATATGCTATGAGAAGAAGCAATCGGATCTGATTCCACGATTCGACGGTTCTTTCTATGTTGCCAAGTCCGGGGATAATGACAAGATGATTACTTTCGACATAGCGAGCGCCACGCCGTAAACTTGATTTGATTAAGTCATGACGCAGCGGGCGGGATGACGAAATGAAATCGAGACCTATGCGCCCATGCACGCTGCAGATTCTCGGGTTATCGAATCCGTTCCGGGGAATAAAGAACAAAGCGTGACAATAATTCCCTCCACACCCATTATGAACATCATGTCGAAACCTCGGAAAACGTCGAGTGAAAGCAATCTTTTGTTATTGTTATTTTCCATATATTGTGAAATGATTTTTTAGGATACACTGTAATTGACGAAGATACAATAAAAACTGAAATTATGCCAAATCATTTGTGTCAAAAAGGAAATTAGTCTTTCAGCTTTATACAGTATTACACTGAAGTTATAATCAATGCTATTATCAACAGACATGTGATTTGTAAAAAATCATTGGAAATAGTCAATAATTCATTTAATTATATTATCTTTGTAACATCGCATCCCCACTGTAGGATAGGCATCTGCTAAATTTAATTAATCTGAACATACCGATTGACATGAAAACTATACCCGTCATCCTCTCTTTCCTCCTCACCGGAACTCTTGCCGCAGGAGCAAAAGTGGTTCCCTCTTCGCTCATAGGCGACCACATGGTGCTGCAACAGAACACCAATGCCCGCATCTATGGCACAGCCGACCCGGGCTCTGCAATCACCGTAACACCCTCGTGGAACGGTAAACATTACACCGCCACTACCGACCGCACAGGCTCGTGGTCGCTTGCGGTCGAGACTCCGGAGGGTTCTTTCACTCCTTACTCCATCACCATTTCAGACGGCGATCCCGTAACGTTTTCAGATGTTCTCGTCGGCGAAGTATGGCTTGCATCGGGTCAGTCCAATATGGAGATGCCACTAAAAGGGTTCCCCGGATGCTGTGTGGAGGGAGGCTATGATGAAATCACAGAGGCCGGTGACAAGGCCGGGCGCATACGCTTCTTTAATGTCCCGCTCTCGCAGAGTTATACTCCTCTCGACACTGTTGCCGCCTCATGGGCGGTTCCATCTCCTGAGACCGCTCCTGACTTCAGCGCAGTGGCTTGGCACTATGCAGACCGTCTTTCCAAGGCTCTTGGTGTTCCTGTAGGAATAGTTAGCGCGGCCTATGGCGGGGCTAAGGTGGAGAGTTGGACTCCACGCGATATCCTTGAAACTTATCCCGACATTTCTCTCGATCCGAAGGATATCGAAGCGATGGTTCACTATTATCGTCCCATGCTGATGTATAATGCCATGTTCAATCCGCTTAAAAACTTTACGGTGCGTGGCATCATATGGTATCAAGGTTGTTCAAACGTCAGCACATGGGAGACTTATGCCGACCGTCTGGCCACAATGGTGGAACGCTGGAGGAATGATATGGGGCTCGGCGACATACCTTTCTACGCTGTCGAAATCGCTCCATATGATTATGACAACCCCATTGAAACCGGCAAATCACCGTTTTTGCGTGAGGCCCAGTGGAAAGCAGTGGAGATGATTCCCAATTCAGACATGATTTCAATAAACGACCTTGTCTACCCCTATGAGCGTTTCAACATTCATCCTTCCAACAAGGCTGCTGTCGGAAAACGTCTTGCCGACCTCGCTCTCAATAAGACCTACGACCGTAAGCAATACCTTGCCGGAAGCCCCCGTTACAAGAGTCATCGCTTTGTAGGCAATGAGGCATGGGTGGCCATTGACTCGCCAAACAGCGGAGTCTGCCGCAACTATGACATCAGAGGCTTTGAAGTGGCCGGGGCTGACCGTGTGTTCCATCCGGCTGACTCTGTGCGCTTCAACTGGCAGACCAACGAAGTGGTAGTTTCAAGCAACGAAGTGGCGGCGCCGGTGTCAGTGCGCTACGGCTTCCGCGATTTCTTGCCAGGCACTCTTTATGGCGGCAACTTCCTTCCCCTCATTCCATTTCGCACAGACAACTGGAATCTGACAGACTGATCGGAATCTATAGCTAAAATCAAGATAGAATCATTAGATTTGGGAGATTATGCACTATGCGAAATCTCCCTAAAGCGTTTCGTCGAAACGAGGTGCCGTGTTGGTCGAATTTTTATTGTGCAAGGAGAGGCGTCATTGTAGTTTTGAGCATCAAATATAACAACGATATCAAAATTGCATGAATATGAAAAATAAGATTAAAACCGCTCTGGTCGTAATGACCTCGATAATGTTTTCATTGATGGCCTCTGCATCAGTGGTTAAAGGGTCTCTTCGTGATGCCGAATCTGACGAAACTCTGCTTATAATTTAACTTATGTTGCTTAGTTTTAGATTTCTTTTTGTAAATTTGCATGACATATAATCCGGAAATATGAAAAATACTTTAAAATCAGAAAAACTCACGGAATCAAAGGGTTTCTATAAACTGTCGATGTTGCAATGTGTCGGATTTGGATCTGGAGATCTTGCCCAGAATCTGATATATCAGACTATAAGCATGTATCTGCTGTTCTTCTATACGAATGTATACGGGCTCGACCCTGCGGTGGCGGCGGTGATGTTTCTGATAGTAAGAATCATTGACGTTATCTGGGACCCTTTGGTAGGGACGTTCGTTGATAAACATAATCCAAAGTTCGGTAAATACAGGTCGTATCTTATTCTCGGAGGCATACCTTTGACAGGATTTGCCCTTCTTTGTTTCTGGAATGGTTTTTCAGGCTCGCTTGTTTATGCTTACGTCACTTATGTGGGATTGTCGATGTGCTATACACTTGTCAATGTCCCATACGGAGCGTTGAACGCATCTCTGACTCGCGACACTTCAGAGATTACAAAGCTGACGTCTGTAAGGATGTTTATGGCAAATATCGGAGGTCTTGCCGTGGGGATGGGTATCCCTGTAGTGCTGAGAATGTTTGACCCTATGGAGACAGAAGACATGTCGGTTAATGACGGCGCATGGTTCAAGACGATGGCTCTCTATGGGGCGGCAGGAATGGGTCTTCTGATCTTTTGCTTCTCCCAATGCCGGGAAAGAGTGGTCATGGATAAGTCTGAAACAGAGAATGTGAAAGTCTCTGACCTTTGGATGGAATTTGTGCATAACCGTCCGCTGCGGGTTCTTGCCTTTTTCTTTATCACGGCATTTGCCATGATGGCTATAGGAAATGCAGCCGGAGCATATTATATAAATTACAATCTGCATGGCGGGGCAGGGGAGCTTTCCATATTCATGGGGTTGGGGTCTATTCCTGCATTTATATTTATGCCTATGATTCCTGCCATAAAAAAAGTGGTTGGCAAGAGAGGCATGTTTAATATATTTCTCATTATAGCCATCATAGGGATGGGGATGCTTTATGCTGTGTCGGTTATTCCGTCATTGCGACACATGTGGCTCGTATATGTGGCCCAGTTCATAAAGTCAACCGGGGTGATAGTAGCCACAGGATATATGTGGGCGCTTGTGCCGGAGGTGATATCATTCGGCGAATACACACATGGCCGGCGTATCTCAGGAATTGTGAACGCACTCACCGGCATTTTCTATAAAGCGGGAATGGCCCTTGGCGGAGTGGTCCCCGGCCTGGTGCTCGCTTTTGTAGGCTTTGAGAAAGAGGCGACGGAACAGACTGTTTTTGCACAGCAGGGAATATTGTGGCTTGTGGCAGTCATTCCGGCGATGCTCTTGCTCGTGGCAATGTTCATAATCTCACGATACGAACTTGATGATGATAGGATAGATGATATAAACCGCATAATAGAGCAACGAAACAAATGAATAAAGTTATGAGAATAAAGTTGGGTGGCACGCTTGTCACGTTATTGCTGATGAGTTGCAATTCCGAAAAAGATCAGTTGATGTCAATGAAGGATTATTTCAAGAATGATTTCCTTATAGGAGCGGCTATCCCTGTCAGCCATGTCGATGGCCTTGACCGGAATGCAGATTCGATAGTTACGCTCCATTTCAATTCAATTGTAGCCGAGAATTGCATGAAAAGCGAAAGTATTCAGCCTGAAGAGGGTAGGTTTGAATGGAATGACGCAGATAAATTTGTGAAATATGGCGAAGACCGGAATATGAGTGTCATAGGCCACACTTTGATATGGCATTCACAGCTTGCCCCGTGGTTCCCTTATGACTCTGTCGGCAATTATGTGAGCGCGGAAGTGCTTAAAGACAGGATGCGCACCCATATCCATGAAGTGGTGGGGAGATATAAAGGAAGGATAAAAGGATGGGATGTGGTCAACGAGGCAATAGAGGATGACGGAAGCTATCGCGTATCACCTTTTTACGAAATACTCGGGGAGGAGTTCATTCCGCTGGCGTTTGAATATGCTCATGAGGCTGACCCTGACGCCGAATTGTATATAAATGATTTCTCAATGTTTAAGCCGGCAAAGCGGGATGCCTATGTGGCTTTGGTCAAGGATTTAAAGGAGAGAGGCCTGCGTATTGACGGCATAGGGATGCAGAGCCATATAGGCTTGGACTATCCTGATCTCGGGGAATATGAAAAGTCGATTGAGGCTTTCGGCTCCACAGGTTGCGATGTGATGATAACGGAACTCGATATGTCGGCGCTTCCGACCCTATATGACGGCGCAAATATTGGCAGCGGCACAGAATTTAGAGAGAATTGTAATCCATATCCCGACGGTCTTCCTGAAGATGTCTGCAAGGCTTGGAACAGCAGGATGGATTCAGTGATGGCAATATATAAGAAACATGCCGATGTGATTTCTCGCGTCACATGGTGGGGCACATATGACGGCATGTCATGGAGAAATGATTTCCCTATGGCGGGGCGCACTGATTATCCTCTTCCTTTTGATAGAAACTATAATATGAAACCTTTTATGGTTAAAGAATTATCAGAAAACAAAAATTAAATATGATGACTCCGATTAAAACTGCAAAGAGGTATCTTTTCCCTTCTGACTATATGGCAGACCCAAGTGTGCATGTGTTTAACGGGAAGATATACATATATCCGTCGCACGACATAGAGCTTGACAATGTGGAAAACGATAATGGCGATTGCTATGTGATGGAAGACATGCACGTATTGTCGATTGACGGCGACCCGATGGAGGGCAAAGTAACTGACCATGGAAAAGCCTTCGACATGAAAGATGTGCCGTGGGGAGGGCGTCAGCTTTGGGATTGCGACTGCGCGGAGAAAGACGGGAAATATTATCTTTATTATCCGCTGAAAGACAAGAATGATATTTTCAGGATTGGCGTGGCTGTTGCCGACTGTCCGGAAGGCCCGTTTAAAGCCGAGCCGGACCCGATTCGAGGCAGCTATTCGATGGATATATGCGTGCTCAGGGAAGGGAATGATTATTATCTTTATTTCGGAGGTCTGTGGGGAGGGCAGCTTCAGCGTTACCGCGACAATAAGGCTCTTGAGTCGGCAGAACTTCCGGAAGGGGACATGCCTTCTTTGCCGAGCCGATGCGTGAAGCTCTCTGAAGATATGCTTCAGTTTGCCGAAGAGCCGAGGCCGATACAGGTGATAGACGAGAATGGAGAGCCGTTAAAGGCTAATGACCCGCATAGATTTTTTGAGGCGTCGTGGGTTCACAAATATAATGGCAAATATTATTTTTCGTATTCCACAGGCGATAGCCATATGCTTTGCTACGCAGTCGGCGACAATCCATATGGCCCTTTCGTGTATCGGGGTGTGATACTTACTCCTGTGGTAGGATGGACAACACATCATTCTGTCGTGGAGTATCGAGGTAAATGGTATCTGTTTCATCATGACAGCGCTCCCTCCGGCGGAAAATCATGGTTGCGTAGCCTCAAGGTCTGCGAGCTGAATTATGACAAAGACGGCAGGATAATCACAATCGAGGGCAAGGATTAAATTAAGTGTCGCGCTCACTCTATAAATCAAAAGGGGAGGAATTTGCGTTATGTTGTTATGAATGGTATTGTTTTAGGGCTTTTATTGCCGTTTGCGGGCACCACATTGGGTGCTGCCTGTGTTTTTCTTATGAAGAAAAGCATCCCGTCGCTCGTGCAGAAAACGCTGACCGGGTTTGCCGCCGGTGTGATGGTTGCCGCCTCTGTCTGGTCTCTTCTGGTTCCTTCGATAGAGATGACCGGGAAGGAGGGGTTCATGAGCGTGGTGCCGGCCATTGCGGGCTTTATGGCCGGCATATTGTTCCTTTTGCTGCTTGACACCATTGTCCCGCACCAGCATATCGACAGCAAGCAAAGCGAGGGCCCGAGGTCTCATCTTTCTAAAACAGCAAAACTTGTGTTTGCCATAACGCTTCATAACATTCCGGAGGGGATGGCTGTGGGTGTGGCGCTCGCAGGGGCTATGGAGCACAATTCATACATGCCGATGGCCGGGGCTGTCGCATTGTCGATAGGGATAGCTATCCAGAATTTTCCGGAAGGGGCTATTGTGTCGATGCCTTTGCGCAGTGCCGGAAACTCGCGTAAGAAGTCGTTTATGATGGGCGCGCTCAGCGGAATCGTGGAGCCGATAGGCGCTATATTAACGATTATGCTTGCATCATTCATATTGCCGATACTTCCGTATCTGCTTGCGTTTGCTGCAGGGGCCATGTTTTATGTAGTCGTGGAAGAGTTGATTCCGGAAACCCAGGAGGGCCGGCATTCCAATATGGGCACAATCGGTTTTGCCGTAGGGTTCATGCTTATGATGGCGCTTGACGTGCTTCTTGGATAATTCTGTCGTGTTTTGTTAATATATTGGTGTGTTTCGTGCAGGAAGCTAATCCTGGGAATCTAAGCATCTTTTCACGATAACGGCATTATTAAATTTGCAATAGAGATAGTACTGTTGCTTTTTCAGGCTTTTTATGATTAAATTTTGACGCGATGAATAACGATAAATGTAAGAATGCTTCAGTGGTGTGTTTCAGTCAGAGAATCAACACTGAAAACCTTGTGAAAGCATATAAGGCCCCGGGCCGCGAAGCTAAGGGTAGGGTGGCAGTGAAACTCTCAACCGGTGAGGCCGGAAACCCTTATCGCCTAAGCACGGATGTGATTGATTATGCGGAAGAACTTGGACTTGGTTCTCAAAATTATGTAATAAAGAATATTGAACCTGAGAACGTATATGCAGCTTTCTGATTCACTTTCACGCGTGGTGCTGATGTGTGGGGTAAGCGGCTCAGGGAAAACATTCTATGCCAGGAAACTTGAGACGGAGGGATATGTGCGCCTGTCGCCCGATGAGTTAGTGTGGAGACGCTATGGGCGCGAGGTGTCGGAAATGCCGCCTGACCGGCAGAGGAGTCTGTTTGCCGATGCTCAGGAAGAGGTGGCCCAAAAGCTCTTGGAACATATCAGCCTTGGCCATAAGGTGGTGGTGGACTCCACTCTGTGCCGACGCGCCAAACGGGATCATCTCAGGGCAATATGCAGGGAAAGAGGAGTGGAGCCTTCACTTGTGTATATGAAGGCATCACTTCCTGTGCTTCGCGGCAGGCTTTCTCTGCGGCGAGGCACAGGTGCTGACGACCAGATTGTGGCTGATGATCTTCTCTTGACTTATTTTTCCAATTTTCAGACTCCCGGGCCGGATGAGAGCTTCTTTGAGATGTCGCAGGAATAGCGGTCAGAGGGTCTGCATTTAAAAGAGTCGGGGGCCATGTATATACTGTTTTCGGTTGCCGTGATTCCTATAATTATCTATTTTTCAACATGACATAATTATTTTTTGGAGTTGGCTTAATGAATATTGAGAGATATTAACTAACTTTGCACTCTGAAAATCAATAAATCAAAATAAGGAAAAATGACAAAAGCAGAAATCGCAACTGAGATTGCAAAGACAACAGGCATTGACAAGGCCGCTGTTGTAACCGTTATTGAGCAGTTTATGACTGTTGTGAAAGACAGCCTTGCACATGGTGAAAACGTCTATCTTCGTGGATTCGGATCTTTCATTATCAAACAGCGCGCACAGAAAACTGCCCGCAATATAACTAAGAACACCACACTTATTGTTCCGGCACACAATATTCCGGCATTCAAGCCTGCAGATGTCTTCAAAAACGAAGTTGCCAAGTAAATTGTTTTTGAAGTAGTCTCGCTTTCAGGGGCTAATGGTCTCAAGGGGGCGCCTCATGACTGAGTCATGAGGCGCCCCCTTGACTATGAATGCCATTCTGCAGGGTAGTTTTTCTGTGAAGCAGATATTCGTCGCAAATTTCATCTGCATTGGAAATCGTTATATTACTGACTGCATCTTAGAAGATCGGACTTTTCCTCTCTCGAATGTTATTGCGCTTTTATTGTCATGCCGCCCATAAGCGTGTGGGATGGCGACTAACTAACCAACAAATACATATTAACGCGAGTTCGGGATAAGGAACACCATAAAAAGTTGAATCGGCAGCTTGAAAAAGTTGCCGATTCTTTTGGT
>VSPM01000046.1 GCA_009775365.1 Muribaculaceae bacterium | reverse complement strand
TCTGTATTTTTTGTTCAATTAATTATTTTCTTTAAGATACTTATCAAGGAAACGGAAGAATACACGCTGCCAGAGTATCGCGTTCTGAGGCTTGAGAATCCAATGATTTTCGTCAGGGAACACAAGCATCTCTGCCTCAAGCCCATGCATCTTTGCCGCATTGAACGCCATCATGCCCTGCGATGCAAGAATACGATAGTCAAGTTCTCCTACTGTGACAAGGATTGGAGCAGTCCAGTTATTGACAAACTTATGGGGAGAATTGGCATATGTGCGCTGCGCGATGGCATTCTCTTTATCCCAATACGGACCGCCGAGATCGAAATCTGCGAACCACATTTCTTCAGTCTCAAGATACTGGGCCTCGATATTGAAGATTCCTGCATGCGACACAAGGGCGGCAAAACGACCCTCATGATGTCCGGCAAGCCAATAAACAGAGAAACCGCCATAACTTGCACCGGCAGCACCAATATGCTTTTCGTCAACATACGGCTCTTTTGCCATATAGTCTACTGCCGCAAAATAGTCCTTCATGTTCTGGCCGCCATAATCACCTGAAATCTGACGGTTCCATTCTGTCCCAAAACCTGGCAATCCGCGACGGTTAGGAGCAATCACTATGTATCCATGTGATGCCATAATCATGAAATTCCAGCGATAACTCCAGAACTGGCTTATGGCCTGCTGAGGACCTCCCTGGCAATAAAGGATGGCAGGATACTTCTTGTTGGGGTCAAAATCCGGCGGAAGCACAACCCATGTTGTCATTTCCTTGCCGTCAGTAGTGGGCACCATGACCTTCTTCACCTCTCCAAGTTTCAACTGAGAAAGGAGCTCTTTATTAACAGAAGTAAGGTCTTTTACCTCCTTGGTGTCTTTTCTCACAAGGCAAATCTCATTAGGTGCCTTCATTGAATGGCGCATGGCAACAGCGGCATTATCGCTCACAGGAGTAACGCCGACAAAATCGCACACATCCATTGCGACGGTGTCGATTGCACATGTTTTCACGTCTATAGAGAACACCGGTTCAACACCCTGATAATATCCTGAGAACCAAATAGACTCACCATTCTTTGCCCAAGCTATTTCTTCAGGCCAGTAATCCCATTCCGCAGTAAGGTCGCGCTTGTCTTTTGAGGCCATATCCATAACCATCAGCCTCTTTTTGTCGCTCTCAAACTTAGGAGTCTGCATAGACAGCCATGCGAGTGATTTACCGTCGGGAGAGAAAGCCGGATTTGTGTCATAACCGTCATTACCTTCAGTCAGACATATTGTTGACTTTGCTGTAATATCGTAGAGATACAGATTGCTGTTTGTTGAGAACGCATAGTCCTGACCTTTCAGCTTGCGAGAAACGTAGACCAACGACTGTCCGTCGGGTGCCCAGGCAAAAGCATCAGCACCACCAAACGGACGCATGGGGCACTCATATGGTTCTCCCTCCATAATGTCGATTGCATTAGATATGCCGGATTCTGAAAAATCTGCCACGAATGGATGCGGAATCTGTGTCACCCATTCATCCCAATGCTTATACATAAGGTCGTCTACAACGCGCCCTGTAGTATTAGGAATGTCTTTAAACAATTCCTCATCTTTATTGAAAGCATCGATAGGGGAGCCATATACAATGCGCTTTCCATCCGGAGAGATTTCAAAACATTCTATGCCGTTTTCTACATTCGACACGCATTTCACGTCAGAACCGTCAGGATTCATTACAAACACCTGAGTCTTTCCGCTTTTATCATCCTTGCGGAGGAACGCAATCTTCTTGCCTCCGTCAAGCCATCTGAGATTCGATTCAGAAGCAGAAGTTGTTGTAAGACGTGACATATTCTGTCCGTCGGCATCCATGGAGTAAATTTCGGCGTTAGCCTTATTCTCTTGAATGTCTTCATAAGCGAGCGTAAAAATAATCTTTGAGCCATCAGGAGAGGGGAGAGCCTCTGAAATTCTTCCAAAAGCCTCAAGCACCTCCGGGGTGAACATTCCGTCTGTGATCTGAATGTCGGGTTTTTCGATTATCTTTTCAGTCGAATCCGCGCCACTTTGGCAGCCCGCGAACATGAGGGGGAGTATCATTCCGCCCATAGTTGTCGCTAATTTATTCATTTCAACTTTGATATAGGTTAATAGATTTAAGTGTCAGCGTCAAAATTAATCTTAAATTCGCTAATTTGCAAGAAAAATAAGACATTTCTGCAAAAGATTATCTTTTCTTTCGTTTCCTGCCTTTTTCTTCTCTTGTTTTACCTGAGACAGCACCGGCACGACTTCCTGCAGACGTTTGCCTTGAACGGTCTTCATTCTTATTAGACCGAGAATAGAGCCTGTCGATAAGATCAGAACGATGAAGGAGACGCAATTCTCGCTCTATTCCTGCCCTTGCCTCAGGCTTATACCAGAAAAAGAACTGACGCTGGCGCTGCTTTTCAGATTCAGTCTTAGCTGTGTAAACCTTTTCTCCGGTATATGGATGAAAACCGGTGTAGTAAATTTCTGTGGCAAGAGTCATAGGAGTCGGTGTGAAATCCTGCACTTGCTCAAGATGGAAATCAAGATCTTTAGTAATTGCAGCCAACTCAGCCATATCCACCTCATGACACGCCGGATGCGACGAGATGAAGTAGGGGATAATCTGCTGTCTGAGACCACACTCCCTGTTAACTCTGTCGAAAATACTTTTGAATTTACGGAACAACGCAAATGTCGGCTTGCGCATACAATTGAGCACAACTTCAGAAGTATGCTCAGGAGCGACTTTCAAACGTCCGCTCACATGCGATTGGATAAGCTCCTTTACATACCGGCTGTTGACCGAATTGGTCTTCTCACTTTTATTTGGAGCCATAGCCAAATCGTATCTTACGCCACTGCCAATGAACGATTTTTTGACTTCCGGCAAACTATCTACACTTCTATATATGTCAAGAAGCTTCGAATGATCATTATTCAGGTTAGGACAAGGCTTGGGATGCAGACATGACGGACGCACACATCTCTCACAAATTGAGCGGTCATATCCTCCCATGGCATACATATTGGCAGAAGGCCCACCGAGGTCGGAGATATACCCTTTGAAGTCATCCATCTCACAGACCTTTCGCACCTCTTTCATGATAGACTCCTTGGAACGTGATGATATAAATTTCCCCTGATGAGCAGAAATTGTGCAAAACGCACATCCGCCAAAACAACCTCTGTGCAGATTCACAGAATGGCGAATCATCTCATAAGCAGGAATGGTCTTGCCTTTATAACGAGGATGAGGCACACGAGTGTATGGCAAATCGAAAGAAGCATCTATCTCACCCTCCCGCATAGGAGGATACATAGGATTAATTTTAATCAATCTGCCGCCGACAGATTGCCATATCACTTTACCGGAATATTTATTAGACTCCTCCTCGACATGACGGAAATTCAGAGCCTGAAGTTTCTTGTTGGAAAGACACTCTTCAAAACTGTGAAGCACAATGTCGTCTTTGCCCGGAGTCTCAGTTGAAAAAAAAGCTGTCTGAGGCACATCCGTGATGTCATGAATCCGTTCTCCTTTGCGAAGACGCTCTGCAAGAACGAGAATCGTGCGCTCTCCCATTCCATAGCTTATCATATCGACCGGTGCATCTACAAGAATCGAAGGTCTAAGACAATCCTGCCAATAGTCGTAGTGCGACACTCTCCTCAACGATGCCTCTATGCCGCCGGCAATGACAGGCACATCAGGAAAGATATTCTTTAAAATCTTGCTATAGACCACAGTGGGATAATCCGGACGCATTCCATGACGTCCTCCCGCTGTGAATGCATCATCATGGCGCAAACGTCTGTTGGCAGTATAATGGTTCACCATAGAGTCCATCGCCCCGGCCGAAACACCGAAAAAAAGATTAGGACGACCAAGTTTCTTAAAATCTCTCAGGTCATCCCTCCAGTTAGGCTGAGGCACTATAGCAACCTTATAGCCCGCAGCCTGCAATGTCCGGCCTATAACAGCAGCACCGAATGAAGGATGATCCACATAGGCATCTCCAGAAAATATTATAACATCCGGCCTGTCCCACCCAAGCCTCTCAATCTCTTCCCTTGAAGTAGGGAGAAAATATTCCTTTCTTATCATTTTGCCTCCACTTCTTTAGACAGGTTCTCTTCCTTCGACTCTAATATTGATTGCAAAGCAATCAATTCGTCTCTTAGCCGGGCCGCCTCCAAGAACTCTGTGCGACGCGCGGCTGCTATCATGTCGGAGTTCACACTCTCTATGCGAACCTTCAATTCCGGTATCGACATATATTCAATAACAGGATCTGCCACAAGGCCGCTGTCGTGCTCCTCTTCTATGTAGGGGCGGGGGGCAGGGGCGGCATTAGCTTTAACCTTTCCATCCTTCCGCCTGTCATTATTAGCCCTAGGCTTATCTGCGCTTTCCTCGCCTCCATAAAGGTCAATCAATTCGCGTGCAGACGATTTCTTGACTATGGGTTGAGGCGTAATTCCATTCGTTTCATTATAAAGCATTTGCTTTTCTCGCCTGCGCTCAGTTTCGTCGATTGTGCGCTGCATACTGTCAGTGATCTTATCTGCATACATTATCACCTTCCCGTGCACATTTCGCGCCGCACGCCCGGCTGTCTGAGTTAACGAACGGTGATTTCTCAAGAAACCCTCTTTGTCGGCGTCAAGAATCGCAACCAGGCTAACCTGCGGCAAATCAAGACCCTCTCTTAGCAAATTCACTCCTACAAGCACATCATACGCCCCTTCTCTCAAATCTTCAAGAATCCGGATTCGCTCAAGAGTGTCTACATCGCTATGAATATAGGCACTGCTGACGCCCCACTTTCGCAGATGATTGTCGAGTTCTTCCGCCATACGCTTTGTGAGAGTGGTGACAAGAGTGCGTTCTCCTGCCTCTATTCTCTGCTGAATCTGCTCCATGAGATCATCAATCTGATTCATAGTAGGGCGCACTTCAATCTCAGGGTCAAGAAGGCCGGTGGGCCTTATCACTTGTTCGGTGAACACTCCTTCACTTTGTATAAGCTCGTAATCCCCGGGGGTGGCGCTGACATAAATAGTCTGCGGTGTGAGTCGCTCAAATTCCTCAAACTTCAAAGGGCGGTTGTCAATAGCGGCAGGCAATCTGAACCCATATTCCACAAGATTCATCTTCCTTGAAAGGTCGCCGCCATTCATTCCTCGAATCTGAGGAATAGTTACATGGCTTTCATCAATAATTGTAAGGAAATCACGTGGAAAATAGTCAAGTAGACAAAACGGGCGCATTCCCGGTTCACGCCCGTCGAAATATCGTGAATAATTCTCTATCCCGGCACAATGGCCTAACTCTTTCATCATTTCCAAGTCATAAGTGACTCGCTCTCTCAAACGATCGGCTTCTGTGATTTTCCCTTCTTTTGCGAAGAAATCACATTGCGCTCCAAGGTCAAGCGTGATATTGTCTATCGCGCTCGCCATTCTCTCCTTTGATGTGACAAAGATATTGGCCGGATATATATTAAAACCTTCAAGGTCAGAGAGCACCATCCCATTCACAGGGTCGACTGTCTGGATTTTTTCAATTTCATCTCCCCAGAACAACACACGCAATTGAATCTCTTCAAAAGAAAGCATGATGTCTACCGTGTCACCCTTCACACGGAACTGACCGGGATTAAGTTCGATCTCTGAGCGTGAATAAAGAGAATCTACAAGTTTACGCAAAAACGCATTTCTGGATATTCGCTGACCTACGGCAATTTTCACAACGCTTTGTGTGAAATCATCGGGATTTCCCATACCATATATGCAGCTCACACTCGAAACAACCACAATATCCCTTCTGCCGGAAAGGAGGGAAGCCACAGTCGAAAGCCTTAGACGTTCGATCTGGTCGTTTATCATCAAATCCTTCTCTATATATTTGTCAGATGAAGGAATATAAGCCTCCGGCTGATAGTAGTCATAATAACTCACAAAATATTGCACAGAGTTTTCAGGGAAAAAAGTTTTAAACTCAGAATATAACTGTGCTGCCAATGTTTTATTATGAGAAAGAATGAGAGTAGGGCGCTTCACTTTCTGGATAACGTTAGCCATAGTGAATGTCTTGCCGGAACCTGTCACGCCGAGAAGAGTCTGGTGTGGGTTGCCGGCCTCTACGCCTGCAACAAGCTCCTGTATAGCTTCCGGCTGATCGCCGGTCGGGCAATAATCTGATGTCAGTTTAAAATCCATATCTCGCAAATTTAGCAAAAAAATTTATTACAGGCAATAAGGGCGACTCCCAGACATTCCTTATCTTGATCTTGGCTGCTCTCGGTGGCCTGTGTGCATTTACAGCCGTTGATGACATCAAAAATTGCAAAAAATAGCATAGAACACTGCATATTATTGTTTAGACAATAACAAAATACATTAAAATACAGATGGAAAGATAAATAAACCCCAATGACAAAAACAAGCATGACCTCCGAATCACAAAGACAACAGAAAGCAGGACAACACACTGCACAAGCCAATAAATCATAAACATTTGATATGTATTTTTTGATATTTTAAACATAGCTACATCTTTACCGGGGAATACGGCTACTCGCCATCAGAGATTGTTAATTGTGAACGTGGCCTTCAACAACATCTCAGGACAAAAGGTTTACAATCCAGGGAAGGGCATCTATATTAAGAAAGTGACCTATACAGAACATCTTCCTCATTCAATGTAGCAAAGAGATAATCAATAATCTTAATACAATCCAGAAAACGGACTTACATTTCGTCAAGTCCGTTTTTTTTGTTATGATTTTATTTTTCCAATGACTAATTTTGCTAAAGACGTAGAAAAGGATTAACTTTGCACTCTGAATGCAGAGTGTCATAAAAGACTTCTAAATATTTAAGACAATGAGAAAAAATATTGTTGCAGGCAACTGGAAAATGAACACTGTCCTCGAAGAGGGAGTGGAACTTGCCAGCCAAATCAATGACCTCCTCAAGGAGAAAAAAGCCAACTGCGAAGTGGTTATATGTGTGCCTTTCACACATCTTGTATCGGTAAAAGCGGTAATCGACGAACCCCTCAAACTCGGGGCAGAAAACTGCTCTGAGCATGAGAAAGGAGCTTACACCGGCGAAGTGAGCGCACCCATGGTGAAATCTACAGGCGCAAGCCATGTAATTCTTGGACATAGCGAACGCCGTCAATATTTCGGGGAAAACAATGAGCAGCTTCTTGCAAAGACTCGCATCGCACTTGCTAATGGATTGACACCTATCTTCTGCGTAGGAGAAGTGCTTGAAGAACGCGAAAACGGCTCATTCAACGAAGTTGTAAAAGGCCAGGTAGAGGCTCTATTCGAACTCTCTGCTGAAGATTTTGCAAAAATCGTGATTGCCTACGAGCCGGTTTGGGCCATAGGCACAGGCAAGACTGCCACTGCAGAGCAGGCTCAAGACATGCATGCACACATTCGCAATGTGATTTCTGAAAAATATGGCAAGGAACTCGCAGACAACACCTCCATACTTTACGGAGGCTCCTGCAAGCCCACAAATGCCAAAGAACTTTTTGCTAAGCCCGATGTAGACGGTGGCCTAATTGGCGGCGCAGCCCTGAAGGCAGACTCATTTATGGGAATTATCGAGGCTTTTGATTAATAATCACAGCTAACACGGCAGGACACGGCTTCCGCCGGGTCCTGCCTTCGCTTTATAAACAGTCCGGAAAATTGAAAAAGTTATTTCCTCTACCCGCTAATATTCGCAGGCGACTTCTTGTTGCGGCCACATGCGGCATAATGATTATGCCGATGACTGCAACAGCATCCGGCAACGACAATAATAAAAATGTCGTGGAAAGAATTGAAAAAGAATCAAACGGCAATATCACCATTGAGATTCCGCAAAACATTCTTGAATTGATTCTTCAGCAACCGGCGCAAAAAAAAGACGGCCACGAAATGAAGACGGGAATTAACAAACTGTCTGGGTTCAGAATTCAAGTGTTTAGCGACGGTCGCAACCAGCACACTCTTGAAGCAAGAGCAAAAGCCCGGGGGAGCGCCATATTAGCTAAATTCCCGAAATACAGAGGACAAATCTATACTTACTCCAGCTCTCCGAACTGGTATACCCGCGTCGGCAATTTCCGCACGAGCGCGGAAGCCAATTCAGCACTTGCGGAACTCAAGAAAGCATTCCCTAACTATGCTTCCGAAATGAGGGTCGTCAAATGTCAAATTGTAGTAATCAAACCATGAAAACAGACAATCGTGATGAGAAGATAGTGGAGGAGATTGCCTCCCATTATCGCGAAATATTGCGACTTATCGGAGAAGACCCCGACCGCGAAGGCCTTGTCAAGACTCCTATGCGTGCAGCGAAAGCAATCTACGATATAACCACAGGCTATCGACAGGATCCTGCGAAAATAGTATCCCAGGCAATCTTTGAACATGCCGGGTCACAGATTGTGATTGTAAAAGACATCGAGTTCTACAGCATGTGCGAACACCACATATTGCCGTTTTTCGGCAAAGTTGCAGTAGGATACCTGCCAAAAGGGAAGATGATTGGCCTTTCAAAACTTGCAAGGATAGTCGATAGTTTCGCCCGGCGTCTGCAAGTGCAGGAAAGGCTAACGTCACAAGTGTGTCAACTTCTATCGGACACATTGCCCAACAATGGGGTGATCGTGGCATGTGAGGCCGGGCATCTTTGCATGAAAATGCGAGGAGTGGAAAAACAGGAGTCAACAACCATAACTTTTGACTACACCGGCAAATTCGCTACCGACTCCACGCTTCGTCAGGAATTTCTGTCTCTGATAAAATGAGCAACAGGCTTTAGCAGTAATTATATTCTCATCTAATCTTAACAAACACAAATCAATTGCTTGTCTAATTAAAAATATGACATCAAAAAAAGAGGAAACTTAAAGGTTTCCTCTTTTTTTGATAAACGCAAATTAACGTCCGGACGAAACTATCGCATCATATAAAGAAGTATTGAAATTCTCTGCCGAAAGAAGTTTCTCCGCAGTAAGGTGCATTCTATAACGCCAATAATGATGAACGTCTGCCGGCTCATTGATCTGCTCCTCATGTGGATTTTCACGGCGAAGCTCGCCATCGGCAGAAAGCCAATCCGCCAAAGGAATTATGCAGAACATCGACGGGCTCTTCAACTGAAGGTCGAGCACCTTACGACACACCCAGGGCTCTGCGAAATAGGGTGCCTCGCCTTGCTCATGAAGCGCATTGTTGAAGAATCGTTGAGTCACACCTCTGTCAGTCTCCCACCAGGATCTTATGCCGCCCATATCGTGAGTAGAAGTTGTGCACACTGAGAAATAAGGATATCTCCAAGTATCGCCAAATTCAAGAGCCGGATCTTTCGGCATTCTTTGTATCTCCAAAGAAAGAATCTCAAGGCGGCTCATAACCTCCGGCACACACGCAGGAATCATGCCAAGGTCTTCTGCACAACAGAGCATGCCGGTAGATTCAATCAAAGGTGGAAGTTTCCACATGGCCTTGCCATACCAGAAATCGTTATGCCTGTGATAGAAGAAATCGTTATATAGCCTATTGAAACACCATTTCTCATAATCTGACAACGACCTGAACTGATATGTATATTGCGCAGCAATCCTTGGATAATAGTGCCCCTTCAGATACGGGTCTTCAATGAAAAGGACATCATCAATAAGACCAAGCAACGCATTACAAATGCGATTATTTTTATCTGTTGACTCGAGTGTGGAGAAATAGTTTACCACTTTCTCCTGAGTGTCGACAAAAGGACGAAGGGAATAACGTCCCTCCGGAAGTTTTTCAAGATATGAAGCCTTGGCTTCTTCAGTGTATTCTCCGAAGAAATCTGTCAGCATCCATTCAAGAATAAGGGGTTTGGCCTGAATTTCAGGATTAATCCAGAAATCATAAGAATGGCGAAGTTCCTCCGGAGAGAATGGAAGGGCAGGATTAAAATACCCAAGCAATCCATGCACTGCTGATAAAGGAATCTGCCAGATACGGAAGAAGCCCAGAATATGGTCTATCCGGTAAGCATCAAAATATTCCGACATCTTGCGGAAACGCTCTTTCCACCATCGGAAACCATCTTTCGACATTTCTTCCCAATTATATGTCGGGAAGCCCCAGTTTTGTCCGAGCACAGAAAAATCATCCGGCGGAGCTCCGGCCTGACAATTCATATTGAAAAGCCGCGGATTCTGCCATGCGTCAACACTGAAACGACCTATGCCGATTGGAATGTCGCCTTTGAGCACCACTTCATGCTGATGGGCATAATCACGAACCTCACGAAGCTGACGATCCAAATGATACTGCACAAAATAATGGAACTTTATCCTGTCTTTATTATTTTTGCAGAAATCCGCCACTTTATCGGCTTCATATTCTGCATAATCACCCCAAAGTGTGTTGTCAGGAGTCTTGAATTCCTCGCATAGGACTCGCCATGCGGCATATGGTGTCAGCCAATCTTCATTGAGCTCGAAAAACTTTTTAAATTCTGCCGACCGCAAATCAACTTCTCCTTTTTGGGCAAATATTTCACGGAGGTACTCATTCTTTGCAATATTCACCTCCTCATAGTCAACCTCTTTTAGCTGGTTTAATTCTTCACCCACCTTGCGGAAATGTTCACGCCGGTCTTCTTCTGCAAGCACACCCACCGCATCAAGATGGATATACATAGGATGCAAGGCAAATGTAGAGTTTGCGCTATAAGGATAAGAATCTACCCAAGTGCCGGTTTTTGACGTATCGTTGATGGGAAGAACCTGAAGCACTTTCTGTCCTGTGCGCACACACCAGTCTACCATCTTCTTCAAGTCATAAAAGTCACCTACGCCAAAATCATCTTCTGTGCGTATAGAGAACACCGGAATAGCTGTGCCCGCACCTTTCCAATTATTGCGCGGACTTGCAAACCTCAATCCGTCTACCACAATCTGAATGCCCGGTTTTTCGTTGACAAAGCCGCATATGCGATTGTCAACAGTCTCCCAGGCCACAGCCTCACGAGTGTCTTTTTTAAGGATTACGAACTTATACTCAAAAGGAGCTTTAAACTCAGCGAGCGGAAGATTTATAGTCCATAGGGGATAGTCTGAATCATTTAAAAGGAGAGCCTTTTCAGGATCCCAGTTGCCGAGATAGTCTCCTTCTCCAGCGATTGCAAGTATCTCGTCAGGCATAACCATCGGAGCGTTGACACGAAGCTGGAGTGTGTCGGGAAGAGACAACAAAGGCTGGTCGCGAAAACTTCTGCGAAGCATTCCATCAACGAAGGCTGATGAATAATAGGGTTTATCAGCCGGCATATCCTGCCATGAATCAAACACTTTCACTTCAGTAAGTTCACTGTTACCAACGAAACGATGCGGCTTGCCCCACTCAAAACGCCAAGGTTTTTCGGGAGCTTTCACGACAAAAAAGTAGTTGAAATCTCCGACATAGCCATCGACATCTAATTCAGCCACCCATGTGTCGGGAGCCATAAGTTTCATCTCAATAGCCTCGCGAGCATCACCGCCGCCTAACTGAATGAGGTCTCCACATATGTAGAGAGCCTCACCCCATTGTGTGTGGTAGTTGAGATTAAAAGAGATTTTCATGTGAGAATCTATTTAGTTAAATTTAACAATATTGTTTTTCAATAAAACGATTGAACTGCCTAATAAGTATCAAAAACTACAAGAATTGCCCTCTGCGCATTATCCACATCGTGAATTGCCACAATTAGTGCATATAAGACAGCCTTCCTGATATACTAACGCTTCAGCACCGCAATTAGGACATTTATGTCCTTTGGCTATAGTGCCATTCGGCAGATATTTTTTAAGAGCACGCTCCACTCCGTTTTTCCACGTGTTGATGCTATTTGAATCAAGATCAAGGCCGCCTACAAGTTTAAGGACCTGGTCAATAGGCATTCCGTATCGCAACACTCCGGATATCAATTTTGCATAATTCCAGAATTCAGGATTGAACTTATCACTCAGGCCCTCAATTGTGGTTTTATACCCGCGCTTATTGATAAATTGGAAATCATATCTTTTTCTTCCGTTTTCATCCACGGCCTTTATTATTTTGCCATGGCTAACACTCTTCGGGCAGAAAATGCCGTCTTCATCATCTGCAAGCCCGGTAAAAATTTCATAAGGTTTCCCGTCTACAAGTCCGACAAAGGCAATCCATTTCTCCTTATTGTTTTGGAAACGCACCACATCCGCTTCAAGTTCTTGCGGACGCTTCACATTATGGTCAACAAGATGAATAAGCCCGGACAAATTGCAGTCGGACTGCGACTGCGACTTCTTTTTGGGTAGTGCTTCAAGCACATTGTTGCGCGAACCATCGCGATAAACAGTACACCCCTTGCACCCACATCTCCAGGCTTCAGTATAAAGGCAGTCAACTAATTCTTCTGTGACATCGTTAGGGAGATTTATTGTCACACTGATTGAATGGTCAACCCATTTCTGAATTGCCCCTTGCATCCTGACTTTTTCAAGCCAGTTCACATCATTAGCAGTAGCCCTATAATAGGGTGAACGCGACACAAGTTCATCAAGTTCTTCTGTTGATGGGTTATCACTTACTTCAATACCGTTCACACGCATCCATTCAAGGAACTTGTGATGATACACCACATATTCTTCAAATGAGTCGCCAACTTCATCAACAAAATCAATTCTTACATTATCATCGCTGGGATTGACTTTGCGACGTCTCTTATACACAGGCATAAACACAGGTTCTATGCCTGAAGTTGTTTGTGTCATTATTGAAGTAGTGCCAGTGGGAGCGATGGTCAGGCAGGATATGTTGCGACGTCCCACCTTTTCCATTTTTTCAATAAGTTCAGGGTCTGCTTCACGAAGGCGAGATATATAAGGATTATCTCTTTCTTTATCTGCATCATACACACCGAACGCACCGCGCTGCTCTGCCATCTCCACAGAAGAACGGAAATAGGCAAGTGCCAATTCTTTATGAACTTCAACAGAAAACTCGGTGGCTTCGGGTGTGCCATAACGTAAACCCAGAGCGGCAAGCATGTCACCTTCACCTGTAGTGCCACATCCGGTTCGTCTTCCAAGCGCTGCTTTTTCCTTAATCTTTGTCCAGAGATTAAGTTCCGTCAGTTTCACCTCATCGGTTTCAGGGTCTGCCTTTATTTTTTGAATTATCACATCAATCTTCTTTAACTCAAGATCAATTATGTCGTCCATAATTCTCTGAGCCTTCCCGACATGATTACGGAAGAGTTCAAAGTCAAATGCAGCCTCCGGAGTGAACGGATTCTTAACATAACTATAAAGATTAATTGCAAGAAGTCGGCAACTGTCATACGGACATAACGGAATCTCCCCGCAAGGATTTGTTGAGACAGTCTCAAACCCCCTGTCTGCATAGCAGTCGGCAAGGCTCTCGCGGCGCACAGTGTCCCAGAACAACACACCCGGCTCTGCGCTCTGCCAAGCATCGTGAATAAGTTTTTTCCAAAGTGCAGATGCATCGATTTCTTGTGTAACCTCCGGTGTGTCGGAATCTATCGGAAATTTCTGAACATAAGGCACACCATTGATAGCAGCCTCCATAAACTCGTCGTCAATTCTCACCGACACATTCGCTCCGGTCACTTTGCCGGGAGTCATTTTAGCATCAATAAACCCTTCCGCGTCAGGATGTTTAATCGACACCGTGAGCATAAGGGCACCTCTGCGACCATCTTGAGCCACTTCTCGTGTTGAATTGCTATAGCGCTCCATAAACGGAACAAGACCTGTGGATGTCAAGGCAGAATTCTTGACTGGAGTGCCTTTTGGCCTAAGATGAGAAAGATCATGGCCAACTCCTCCTCTACGTTTCATCAACTGCACTTGCTCCTCATCAATCTTGACAATACCACCATATGAATCAGGCTTCCCGTCAAGACCAATCACAAAACAATTAGAAAGCGAACCGACCTGAAAGTGATTGCCAATACCGGCCATAGGGCTCCCCTGTGGCACAATATAACGGAAATCCTTCATCAAATCAAAAATCTCTTGCTCCGCCATTGGTGATGGATAAGAGTTTTCAACTTCAGCAATAGATTTGGCGATGCGCCAGTGCATATCGTCGGGTGTTCTTTCATATATATTGCCGAATGAATCCTTTAACGCATATTTTGTGACCCATACGCGTGCCGCAAGTTGGTCTCCTTTAAAATATTCAAGCGAGGCTTCAAATGCCTCTTCGTAGGTAAACGTCTGAAGTTGTTTCATTTGTCTTAACTCATGGATTGTTAAAGGAAGAGATGGTCGCTATGTTTTCAACATTATAGACAACTTAGATGCAAAATTAAGCAAAAAAAAGATTAAATTTGCAATCTGTGAGAGAATATGTGAATTTAAAATTATATAATTCGTCAAGTTTTAGTCTGCCCCAAATGCCGGAGCACTTCATCTTCACACTTTGACGTATGTTTTTTATCACTCTCTCAAATTCTATAAAAGTTATTAATTATCCTTATTATTAATGGAACAAGATTATTTCTCAACAAGAGCCACAGTGAGAGAATACACTGATGAAGAAGTGTCAGACGAGATGCTCCGAGATGTTATTCAAAAAGCCGTGCATGCTCCAACGTGCGGCAATATGCAGTTATATTCTGTAATAGTCACTCGCAACAGAGAAATGAAGTCCAGGCTTGAACCTCTTCATTTCAATCAGCCGGCCTCAACCGGATGCAACATCATACTCACAATCTGCGCGGATTTCAACAGATTCACGAGATGGTGTGAAATCAGAGAAGCCAAACCCGGATACAACAATTTTCATTCTTTCGTGGAGGCTATGACTGATGCCGTGATTTTCGCTCAGCAAATTGTGACAATTGCTGAAATGAATGGCATAGGCACATGCTATCTCGGCACCGTGAACTATAATGCTGCTGAAATTGCGTGCCTGCTTAATCTTCCAGATCTTGTTGTGCCGGTGGCAAGCATCTCCCTCGGATACCCTAAAAACAAGCCTGAGCAATCAGAAAGGCTGCCGATTGATGCAGTGATGC
The DNA here is from genome assembly GCA_009775365.1 of Muribaculaceae bacterium. Taxonomy (GTDB): domain Bacteria; phylum Bacteroidota; class Bacteroidia; order Bacteroidales; family Muribaculaceae; genus Lepagella. The sequence goes on along the minus strand of VSPM01000046.1, from coordinate 6,560 downwards.
ACTATGAACGCTATCGCAAAGATTCCGACAGTGAAATAGAAAGACTTTTCTCAGATAAAGAGAATTTTGCTACTAACAGAAAATTTGTGGAAGAAAACAATAAAAGAAACCTCGCTGAAGTGTTTACCGACATTCGTTATCCCAAAGAAATGAACGAGACTGTTTCAGCTTCTTTTTTGAATATTCTCAAAGAGAAAGGATTCTTATAAAATCAGATTTATGTAATCATTGCTCTTCTTTAAATATTATTACAAATAGGGCAGGGGCGCAACTGCTTCCCTGCCCTGAAAAATCTGAATTATTATGGAAATCGGACTTAAATATGATTTGAATCTGCCGGAAAAAGTATCCAATATTCTAAGCACAGACTTTTGGGTGCTGGAACAATTCAACAAGGCTATGCTCCCCGACATTTCAACTCCGGTGAAATTCACATCAAATGTGTCGGTGCTCGTAAAAAATGGGAGCTGCATAGCCGACATAAATCTGATTTCACACCACATATCTTCTCCTGGCATTGTCAATATTCGCAGTTCACAGATTCTGCAACTCAGATATGTAAGCGACGATTTCGAAGCTTCATTCATTGTTATGTCAAAAAGATTTAGCGACAATCTTTTCTTGTTATTGCAAGATTGCAGAGTGTATTCCACAGCCTTGCGTCACCAGGTTGTCTATATACACCCTAATCAGTTAAAAGATTACGAGAATCTTTACTCCAGAATATCCCGCATATTTTCCGACACATCGAATCCATTCGGATATCAGGCAATGACACTTGCACTTTCATCATTTTTCTATGAATGCGCTTACAAATGCTATATGCCTCTAATGGAGAATTATCCAATAGGGCACAATAGAGTGCCTGAAAGATTTCTGAATCTTGTTCAGAAACATTTCAAAAAAGAAAGGTTTCTCAAATTTTATGCAGAGAAACTTGATTTGACTCCTAAACATCTCTCGCGCACTATGAAAAATCTCACCGGCTTTACCGCTGTAGAATGGATTGAACGGTATGTTGTGCTCGAAGCCAAAGTGATGCTAAAGGCATCTAATCTGAATATTCAGCAAATTTCAGACGAACTTAATTTTCCGTCACAATCATTTTTTGGAAAATATTTTAAAAAGAACGTGGGGATGTCGCCGAAAGAGTTTCGCAATTCATAGATCTATGATAATTTGCACATAGGCTCCCTTCCTCAGAAATTGTTAATGCAGGAGAATGAAGACTTATAGCAAAAGCCTTTTCATATCCTCTACAAGCCCGGGACAAGCTGCCATAATAGAGAAATTGCGGTTTTCCCTAATATTATAAATCTCAGCTCCGGCCTCTTTTGCAATCAGACATCCTGCTGCCACATCCCAACGATTTAGATTAAGTTCCCAGTAAGCATCCAAAAAGCCGGCTCCTACATAAGAAAGATCTATCGCAGCAGAACCATAGCGCCTTATACCTCTAACAAGCGGAGCTATTTTTGCCACTTCTCTAAGATTGTTATCCGGATTTGACATCTTGTCGTATGGCATGCCCGTGGCTACCACAGCTTCTGACATCCGCTGCTTTGAAGAGCAGCAAATAGGTTTTCCGTTAAGGAATGCGCCTCCCCCTTTTATGGCATGAAACAGTTCGCCAAGATATGGCGCATACACCACACCTACCACTGATTCGCCATTATGTTCTACCGCTATCGACACACTGAACACCGGAAGACCCTGACTGAAATTTGTGGTCCCGTCGAGCGGATCTATCACCCATCTCCATTCTCTTTCGGAATGATCAGGCCCCGATTCCTCAGAGATTATGCCATGTTCGGGAAATTTTTCATGGATACAATCAATAATAAGTTTTTCAGATGCCTTATCGGCAGCTGTCACAACATCGCTTTCGTTTTGCTTAATGCCGATCGTTAATGATTTGCTCCTGAAATATTCAAGTTGCACATCACCTGCGGCGCGAGCCATTTCAATTGCCGAAGAGAGCAGAAATTCGCAAGACAACATAATATAATTCTTTAGATCTGGTTTGCTTTTTAATAAAAACGGATAATAAAAAGGGCATAAGATAGTGTTAATCCTACGTCCTATAATAATATAACAATGTCTTATCTTGTTTATTTCATTTTATCTGAAATAATAAGTCCGCCCACAATCAATACACACCCGACATATCCGAGCAACATAATGTCTTCCCCAAGAATGAAATATGCCGCCACCATTGTCACCAATGGCTGAAGATAAAGATAATTGTTTGCAGTGACCTGTCCCAAAATCTTCATGACCTCGTTCCATATTAGATAAGCAAACACAGAACAGAACATCACCAGGAACAAAAAGTTAAATCCAAATTGCGGTCTGCTGAAATCAAACAAAGCGGCAATGTGCATAGGTGCCTGCTGCATAATCAGCAACGGCAATGCGGTCACTACTCCATAAAAGAATAGCTTTCTTGTTATGAACAACGAACTGTAAATCGGGCTAAGCCTTTTCACAGCGATAGTGTATATAGCCCACGACATTGCCGCGCTCAATGCCAAAAGGTCACCGGTAGGCCTGATTTCAAAACCTTCTCCTGTGCTGAAAATAATACAAGCCACACCGGCGAATGCGATTATCGATCCGAGAATCACACCCATTCGCAGGCGCATTTTGTAAATTACAGCCATGAGAACAGTGGTGAAAATCGGAGAAATCGATGCCAGCAATGAAACATTTCCGGTTGTAGTATATTTCAGCGCATAATTTTCGGTTATAAAATATAACGAACCCGCACACATGCCACACACAAGCAATTGTAACTCATCTTTCCAATTATTAGATAATATTTTTTTTAATGTAAAAAGCAACAAAAGCAAATATGCCGCTGCAAAACGATACACAAACATTTCAACCGGAGTAAAACCTCCGTCAATCATGAGGACTTTTGTACTAAGAAAAGATGTTCCCCATGCACCCATAGTGAGCAAAGCCCCCAAATGTGCAAACACCGTCAGATATTTAGAGCGGGAAGGCCGTAATAATTTTGTCATATGTATTATTAGATGTATTAGTTCAAGGTTGAATTATAATGGCAAAATTAATATAAATTAATAAAATGAACAAATTAGTAACCCTACAATCTTTTCATAATGTCAGGATATCACAGCTATTGAAAAATATACATATAATTAAGAATAAAAAGCAACATACGTTTAAGGTGCGCCACTTATGACAGTTTCGCACCTTAAATTAAACCTGACGAACATGGCTGCTACGTCAAGCCTGACAGTGTTTTGTAACCTCAAAGATCCGGCTCTTCCACAAAATCTTCTTTACCTACACCACACACAGGGCATTTCCAATCATCCGGAAGTTCCTCAAAGGGTGTGCCAGGGGCGATTCCTCCGTCAGGATCACCTACAGCCGGATCATAAATCCAGTCACATACTTCACATCTATACTTCTTCATAGTTTTAAGATTTATAATATAATTTACATGTTAAGCGGAGCTAAAATACTCACATAAATAATAACACCACAAGCATAAGAAGTGTTCTACGCGTTATTTTTTTATTTATTATTTGCATTTTTCGCCCTCTCTACGTATCTTTGCACTTGTTCTTTGCCCCGTGAAGGCAAATGAACCGAATCAAACCATGCAAAACATAACCCCAATAGAGGCAGAGGAAGAAAAGTTCTTATCTTTTCTAAAGACAAAAGGTCTCAGGAAGACTCCTGAACGTTTTGAGATTCTTCATTGTGCATTGGAATGTAAAGGACATTTTGATGTTGACACACTCTATAAAAGCCTGGAGGCAAGGGGATATCATGTGAGCAAGGCAACGGTTTACAACACTCTTGAACTATTATGCGCAGGAGGAGTTATTCGAAAATTACTTTTCGACACTCATCAGGCTCGATATGAGCTTGCCGAAAAAACTCATAGCCACCTGATCTGCACACAATGTGGAGAAATAAAGGAAATAGAACTTGAAGAGATTGACCACCGTCTGGCGTCGATGAGTTTCAGAGATTTCTATGCCACATATGTGTCGACATGTATCTACGGCATATGTTCAAAATGCGAAGAACAAAACAAAAGGGAGAGTCATGGCAATTACATTGCCGACAAAAATCCCTGACTTGTGAATGTCAATTGTTAAGACAATACAATATACAACTTAAAACAAACACAAATTATTATCTTAAATTTATAACCATGGCAAAAGTAAAACCTTTCCGCGGGGTGCGTCCCCCACGTGAGCTTGTTGAAGAAGTAGTGTCACGCCCTTATGACGTGCTCAACAGCGAAGAAGCTCGCAAAGAAGCTGAAGGAAATCCCAAATCGCTCTACCACATCATCAAACCCGAAATTGATTTCGAACCCGGCACTGATGAACATGACCCCAAAGTATACGACAAAGCCGTAGAGAATTTCAAGAAATTCCAGGAAGAAGGCTGGCTCGTGCAGGACGATAAAGACAATTACTATATCTATGCACAGACCATGGATGGCCGCACTCAATATGGCTTCGTGGTCGCTGCCTGGGTAAATGACTACATGGAAGGCAGAATCAAAAAGCATGAGCTCACTCGCCGCGACAAGGAGGAAGACCGCATGAAGCATGTGCGCATTAACAATGCCAATATCGAGCCGGTGTTCTTTGCATTCCCCGATAATGAACCGCTTGAAGAGATAATCCGCAAAGTGACTGCAAACGAGCCGGAGTATGACTTCGTGGCTCCTGACGGCTTTGGCCATACTCTCTGGAAAATAACAGACGATGCAACTATTGCTAAAATAACAGAAGAATTCGGCAAGATTCCAAATCTGTATATAGCAGACGGACATCATCGTTCTGCAGCCGCAGCTCTCGTTGGTGCTGAAAAAGCTAAAAATAATCCCAACCATAAGGGAGACGAAGAATATAATTACTTCCTCGCTGTTGCATTCCCCGCTTCTCACCTCAAAATCATTGACTACAACCGCGTTGTGAAGGATCTCAATGGCCTCACAGAAGAAGAGTTCCTCAACAAACTGAGAGAAAATTTCGTAGTTGAAGAAAAGGGAGAAGAAATCTACAAGCCTGCAGCCCTCCACAATTTTGCCCTCTATATGGGTGGCAAGTGGTATTCTCTCACAGCCAAACCCGGCACTTATAATGACAACGACCCGATTGGCGTTCTTGACGTGACTGTTTCTTCTGACCTTATCCTTCGCGATATTCTTGGAATAACTGACCTTCGCAGCGATAAGAGAATCGACTTCGTAGGCGGAATCAGAGGTCTCGGCGAACTCAAGAGAAGGGTTGACAGCGGCGAAATGAAGATGGCTCTGGCTCTTTATCCTGTAACAATGGGCCAGCTCATCGACATTGCCGACAGCGGCAACATCATGCCTCCCAAAACTACTTGGTTTGAACCGAAGCTCCGTTCCGGCCTCGTTATTCACAAACTCGACTAATCAAAGTCACAAAGACACGTTTTTATAAACGAAACTAAGGATGCGTCGGCTGTTAATTGATTTAACGGCCGACGCATTACTTACAATATAATTTAATTGCAAAGAACCATTCACAAGAAATGGAGCATTATGCGCTGTCAGATTTTATCAGCTCTTTCAACAATTAACGTTTTTAAGCGTTATTAAGTAGAATACTTTTCAATATACATATGTTTTATTGAATTGTAATAATCAGATGTTAAAAATCAAAACTAAATTTAACACAAAAAAAGAAGGTTGTCATGAAAAAATTATTTTACCTTTTGTTTGTTTTGCCTCTCGCATTTTTCGCATCGTGCGATGATGACGATGATATGGCTCAGGTTGACCTCACGCTCACACTCAGCGGTGTAACTTTATCTGAAGGAGATTATTATGCCGTGCAGGGCGACACAATCAAAATAGATGGAGTGAATGTAAAGTCGCTTACAAATCAGGCGGCAACTGTTACGGGCGTAAGATATTTCTTTGACGGCTATCCTGTATTCGGGTCGATAGAGCATCCTTTCAACTGCTCAATTCTTACAACCGGAATAGACAGCGGCACACACACATTGTCGCTGACAGCCACTATTCTACAGGTTGACAAGTCTATTACATCAGCCGCTGTCAATTTCCCTGTGAAAATAGTTGACAACAAAGAATCACTTCCTGCAGACGCCCCTGAGATTGGCACCTATTCCCAGACAGTAAGATTACAAGCGAAATAGTTACCAGATAACACATGTTATCTTTCAAAACGCCGCATGCCAATTGTTGTTGGTTTGCGGCGTTTTCATAATCCGTCTAAATATCTGAATTATTAAATTCGGTATTTTAATCAACAATCGCTTAAGACAGTGCCTCGGCAAGTCGATGACAAGCCGAGGCACTGATATAAACTTTTAATCAATAAGAATTGAATCTTTCTTATTTATTTACTAGGGTGTTCAGTAAAATGTTCCAGCTTTTATGTTCTTTTTATAGTTGTAACATTTTATATATCAGTAAAATATTCTAAATTTAATCGCTAATTTTTGAGTTGGATTTTACCATGTTTTTCAACATTGTTCTATTACACAGAATCACTAATGTATATCAG
>VSPM01000045.1 GCA_009775365.1 Muribaculaceae bacterium | reverse complement strand
CATCGGGACATCTTCCCACTATAAAATAGCACAATCTTTGAGAATGCAACGCAATCTTAAATGAAAGAGCCGTGGCTATTTTTGCGTTGGGGTGATTTTTTTGGATTTTTTTTTGGGATAAGTTTTGTAGATTACAAATTAATGATTAACTTTGCAGTGAATTTGTCCGCAGATGATACCCGGATGGTGGTTGTAAAACCGGGATCTGTAGCGGTAAAAGAAAAATGGCAAGTCAAAAAGCTTTTTAAGTAATAGTGATATAAATTGTAAGTTAGTGGTTGAGTTAGGCCTTTTTAGTCTGTGAAGATTGAATTGTCTACAAAAATCACAGAACGACGGAATGTTGTGAAACAGTCTGTCGTTTTTGTTTATATACGGTTGTGATGCAGGCGTGTGCCTGTCGAGTTATGTATGTATGTGATTGGGGTGCGTGTGTATGTAGTGGGGTATGCGTAGCGGCAAAAAAGTTAAGCGGGTCTCCTTGTGTGGGAGGAGCCCGCTTGATTGCTTGAGGAGTGTTTTGCTTTGATGCAGGGTCTTGTGTCAGGTTATTTCTTGAATCCGGAGGCTACTTCGTAGACCTTCTCGTATATGCGCCGGTCATCGTCGTTGAGGCATAGCCCTCTTCGCGACATCACTCTCTCTGCGATGTCATGGAATTTCTTCATTGGGACATTGGTGAAGCCTGTGGTGGGGCTGCCTTCGCTGAAACTGGGGACAAATACTCTCGGGAATCCGGCGCCATGGAGGTTGACGCCCACGCCGAGCACTGTTGCGGTGTTGAGCATGCAGTTCACTCCTATTTTAGAGTGGTCGCCCATGATGAGCCCGCAAAACTGAAGGTCGGTGCGCATGAATGTGTGGGAGTGATAATTCCATACCCTTATTTTTGTGTAGTCGTTCTTCAAGTTTGAGGCATTGACTCCGGCGCCTATGTTGCACCACTCGCCAACTACGGCGTTGCCAAGGTATCCGTCGTGGGCCTTGTTGCTGTATCCGAACATGACAGAATTGTCGATTTCTCCGCCCACCTTACAATAGGGCCCGAATGTGGAGCCTCCATATATTTTTGCCCCCATTCTCACTTTTGCTTTTTCGCACAGCGCGAGCGGCCCTCTTAGGCATGCCCCTTCCATCACTTCGGCGTTCTTACCTATATATATAGGGCCGTTCTTGAGGTTGAGCGTGGCTCCGCACACGTTTGCGCCCTCTTCCACGAAGAGCATTTGTCTCCCCTCGGGGTCGGTGAGCGGGCCGATTATGGTGTTGGTGCTGTCTGCCGGCATAGAGTCTTTGTGGCTCGTGATCCGGAAGAAGTCGTCGTTTATTTGGATAGCGTTAAGCAGGAATATGTCGAACACGTATTTTATGCGTCTTATTTCAGCCTTGCATTCCTTGATTGTGTAAATCCCGTTTTCGAGGTCTTCCGTGGTGCCTCGGAACGCGATGACGTCGTTGTCGTCGACAATGGCTTCGCCCGGCAGCAGTGATGCCGCCGCCTCGGTCAGCCCATTGGTGGGGATTGCGGAGCCGTTGATAAACAGGGCCTGCTGCCCTGTGCCCGGGCCTGAGCCGTATTTTTCTCTCAGGTATTCCACGGGGTAATAGGAGTAGCGCGCAGGGAATAATGCTTCCCATTTCTCTTTGATGGTTGTTATCCCGATTCTGAAGTCGGCCACGGGGCGTGTGAAACTCAGCGGCAACAGATTTTCGTGGGATTTTTGTGAATCAAAAAGATATATGATGTCGATCATTTTCTTAGATGCAAAAAAATGTGATTACGCAGTGTTGTTGCGGTGAAGGAGAGAAGCGCCGGTTGCTCACAATCGGCAAAGATGTGCAAAAGTAACATATTTTAATAACTATTCAAAAATATTTAATGTTAAAAACTATAAACGAGGCTTGAGGGGGGGTAGCGCCGGCCGTGGTGTGAATGGCGCGAAAGGGGCTTTAAGGGAGAGGTCAGGGGCGCGATAATAGGGCTTGGTTGGTTAATAAATGCAATTTTAATAAAATTTTTCGGGATAAGTTTGTGTAATTGTCTTATTTTCATTATCTTTGCACAGTTTTTGAGGCGAGATTCGTGAAATGCCTACTAAGTTGTTGATAGGAAAGCACTTAGTGTTTTATAGGTGTGAGTCGAAGATTGTCTGAAAGGCAAATGCTAATAAGCGAATATAAAACAATATCAATTTTTAGAGACTAAGAATGCCAACGATTCAGCAATTAGTAAGAAAAGGACGCGTGGCTCTTAAGGATAAGAGCAAGTCGCCTGCCTTGGATTCATGTCCGCAGCGTCGCGGTGTGTGCGTGCGTGTTTACACCACCACCCCTAAGAAGCCTAACTCGGCTATGCGTAAAGTGGCGCGTGTGCGTCTCACCAATGGCAAGGAGGTGAACTCCTACATTCCGGGCGAGGGCCACAACCTTCAGGAGCACTCAATCGTGATGGTGCGCGGCGGTCGTGTGAAGGACCTTCCGGGCGTGCGTTATCACATTGTGCGTGGCACCCTCGATACAGCAGGTGTGCAGGGCCGCACGCAGCGTCGCTCTAAATATGGAGCCAAACGTCCTAAGGCCGCTAAGAAGTAATAACAGCACTGCGCGGCGGCAGTGAGAGGACACCAGCAAACATCAACCCTGTTTTTGATTGTCTGGATGGCTTAGGTTGAGTAAACGGCGGCAAGAGAGCCGACGTTGAAGATTTGAAAAAGCAGCCACAACAAAAACACTAAACAAACAAAAATGAGAAAAGCAAAACCGAAGAAAAGGGTGATTCTGCCCGATCCCGTGTTCCACGATGTCAGAGTGACTAAGTTTGTGAACCATCTGATGTATGACGGAAAGAAGAACACGGCATATACCATCTTTTATACGGCACTTGAGACCGTGAAGGCCAAATTGCCGAACGAGGAGAAGAGCGCACTCGAAATCTGGAAAAAAGCTCTCGAAAATGTAACTCCTCAGGTGGAGGTGAAGTCGCGCCGTGTGGGTGGCGCCACCTTCCAGGTTCCTACTGAAATCAGAGCCGACCGTAAGGAATCGATATCAATGAAAAATCTTATCATATATGCGCGCAAACGTGGCGGCAAGACTATGGCCGACAAGCTCGCCGCAGAAATCGTAGACGCTTTTAACGACCAGGGCGGAGCCTTCAAGAGAAAAGAGGATATGCACCGCATGGCTGAGGCTAACCGCGCTTTCGCTCACTTCAGATTTTAATATTGGTATTTAAAATGGCTAAACACGAAGATCTTAATTTGACCAGAAATATCGGCATCATGGCTCACATCGATGCCGGCAAGACCACTACGTCTGAGCGTATCCTTTTCTACACCGGTCTTACTCACAAGATTGGCGAGGTGCATGACGGAGCGGCCACTATGGACTGGATGGAACAGGAGCAGGAGCGTGGCATCACCATCACTTCCGCCGCCACCACAACTTTCTGGAATTATAACAACAATAAATATAAAATCAACCTGATTGACACTCCGGGGCACGTTGACTTCACTGTAGAGGTGGAGCGTTCGCTCCGAGTGCTCGACGGCGCTGTGGCTGCCTTCTGCGCAGTGGGCGGCGTAGAGCCTCAGAGTGAGACCGTATGGCGTCAGGCTGACAAATATAATGTGCCCAGAATCGGCTACGTCAACAAGATGGACCGCTCGGGCGCAAACTTCTTCGAGGTTGTACGTCAGGTGCGCGAAGTGCTTGGCGCAACTCCTCTCCCTATTCAGATCCCCATCGGCGCCGAAGAGACTTTCAAGGGCGTTGTGGACCTCGTGCAGATGAAGGCTATCTTCTGGCATGACGAGGCTATGGGCGCTGAATACACAGTGGATGAAGTTCCTGCTAACCTCTTGGAGGAAGCTGAGGAATGGCGCGACAAAATGCTCGAGACTCTCGCTGAGTTTGACGAGACCCTCATGGAGAAATATTTCGACGACCCGTCTTCAATCACTGTAGATGAAATCAAGGCTGCTATCCGCAAGGCTACACTCTCGATGGCTGTGAATCCTATGATTTGTGGCTCTTCTTTCAAGAACAAGGGTGTGCAGACACTTCTCGATGCTGTGTGCGCTTATCTTCCTTCTCCTGAGGATTCAGGTGTGGTTGAGGGTCACGCAGTGGGCGACCCTGATGAGGTTGAGACTCGCGAGCCGAGCCCCGAAGCCCCGATGTGTGCTCTTGCATTTAAGATTGCAACCGACCCCTATGTTGGCCGTCTGTGCTTCTTCCGCGTATATTCAGGTGAGATCCAGTCGGGCAGCTATGTGCTCAATAGCCGCTCAGGCAAGAAGGAGAGAATCTCTCGCCTTTTCCAGATGCACTCCAACAAGCAGAACCCGAAAGAGACTATCGGCTGCGGCGATATCGGCGCAGGCGTAGGTTTCAAGGATATCCGCACCGGCGACACTCTCTGCGACGAGAATGCGCCCATCGTGCTTGAGTCTATGGAGTTCCCCGATCCTGTGATCGGCATCGCCGTAGAGCCTAAGACTCAGAAGGACCTCGACAAGCTCGGCGTGGGTCTTCAGAAACTTGCAGAGGAGGACCCGACTTTCCGCGTAGAGACTAACGAGGAGACCGGCCAGACTGTAATCAGCGGCATGGGCGAGCTTCACCTTGACATCATCATCGACCGTCTGCGTCGTGAATTTAAGGTAGAGTGCAACCAGGGCCGTCCTCAGGTTACATATAAAGAGGCAATCACCAAGCCTGTTGAACTTCGTGAAGTGTTCAAGAAGCAGACCGGTGGCCGTGGTAAGTTTGCTGATATTATTGTCCGCATCGAGCCGGCCGACGACGATTTCGAAGGCAGCCTCCAGTTTATCGACGAGGTTAAGGGTGGTAACGTGCCTAAGGAGTATATCCCCTCGGTACAGAAGGGCTTCCAGACAGCCATGAAGAATGGTGTGCTCGCCGGCTACCCTGTAGAGCGCCTCAAGGTTACTCTTCTTGACGGCAGCTTCCACCCTGTAGACTCCGATCAGCTCTCATTCGAGCTTTGCGCAATCCAGGCCTTCAAGAAAGGCAGCGAGAAGGCAGGCCCGGTTCTTATGGAGCCTATCATGAAGATTGAGGTCGTGACTCCGGAAGAGTCGATGGGTGACGTGATCGGCGACCTTAACAAGCGTCGCGGTCAGGTGGAAGGCATGGAGACAAGCCGCAGCGGTGCGCGCATCGTGAAGGCGAAGGCTCCTTTGGCAGAGATGTTCGGTTATGTTACCGCACTCCGCACCATCACTTCAGGACGTGCCACAAGCACCATGTCGTTCAGCCACTATTCAGAGGTGAGCAGTTCAATCGCTAAAAACGTGCTCACTGAATGTCAGGGCAGAGTTGATCTATTGAAATAATAAAGCCACAATTCAAATATGAATCAAAAAATCAGAATCAAACTCAAATCTTACGATCATAATCTTGTCGACAAGTCGGCAGAGAAGATCGTGAAGACGGTTAAATCGACTGGTGCAGTAGTAAGCGGCCCTATACCCTTGCCTACCCACAAGCGTATCTTCACCGTCAACCGCTCAACCTTCGTCAACAAGAAGAGCCGTGAGCAGTTCCAGCTTTCATCTTTCCAGCGTCTCATCGACATCTACAGCTCTACTTCAAAGACTGTTGACGCCCTGATGAAGCTCGAACTCCCGAGTGGTGTAGACGTAAGCATCAAGGTATGATGATCCGCTCCCGGGTGAAGAGCCCGGGAGCGGATTCAATCCAAGAAATAAAACAATCAATTCAACAATCCAAAATAAATCAAAGTAAGAAATGCCAGGATTATTAGGAAAGAAAATCGGAATGACATCCGTTTTCAGTGCCGACGGAAAAAATATTCCGTGCACTGTTATCGAAGTAGGTCCTTGTGTGGTTACTCAGATCAAGACAGTGGATAAAGACGGCTATGAGGCTGTTCAGGTAGGCTTCCAGGAGAAGAAAGAGAAGCACACCAACAAGCCCGAGGCCGGCCACTTCGCAAAAGCTGGAGTAGCCCCCATGCGTCACTTGGCCGAGTTCAAATCGTTTGAGACAACCCCCGAGCTTGGCTCGACACTGACAGTTGACCTCTTCCAGGAGGGCGGCTTCGTCGACGTTGTCGGCACGAGCAAGGGTAAAGGTTTCCAGGGCGTGGTGAAGCGTCATGGTTTCGGTGGTGTGGGTCAGTCCACTCATGGTCAGCACAACCGTCTCCGCGCTCCCGGTTCTATCGGTGCCTGCTCTTATCCCGCAAAAGTGTTCAAAGGCTTGCGTATGGCTGGCCAGATGGGCAATGAGCGTGTGACTGTTCAGAATCTCCAGGTGATAAAAGTGCTTCCCGAGCACAATTTGTTAATGATAAAGGGTTCCATCCCCGGAGCCAAAGGTTCAATCGTTATAGTTGAGAAATAATGGAAGTAGCAGTTTATAACATCAAAGGAGAAGACACAGGACGCAAGATCACTCTTAACGACGATGTGTTTGCTCGCGATTTGAGCGTGGGCAACGCTGACCACACTCTCTATCTCGACGTAAAGCAGTTTCTGGGCAACCAGCGTCAGGGCACTCACAAGAGCAAGGAGCGTAGCGAAGTCTCCGGCTCTACCCGTAAGCTCGGTCGTCAGAAAGGTGGCGGCGGCGCACGTCGCGGTGACATCAACTCTCCGCTCCTTCGTGGCGGCGGCACAGTTTTCGGTCCCCGTCCGCGCGACTACCGCACTAAGCTTAACAAGAAAATGAAGCAGCTCGCCCGCAAGATTGCTCTCACTTCAAAGGCTAATGAAGGCGTGATCATCGTGGTTGAGAATTTCAACTTCGACAAGCCGAGCACAAAGGGCTGGATGAGCATTGCCAAGAGTTTCAAGGTTGACGAGAAGAAGACTCTTCTTGTTATGAACGACCTCGACAAGAACGTGCTTCTTTCTGTGCGCAACGTGCCTAACGCACTCATGCAGCAGGCTGCAGACCTCAACGCTTACACAGTTCTCAACAATGATGCAATCATCATGACAGAGGGCAGCGTGGAGTTGATCAACGAGAACTTTTAATTATAAGGAGATATAGACAATGGATATTCAGATTAAACCTATCGTGACGGAAAAGGCAACCGCCTACAGCGAAAAGCAGAATTGCTATACATTTGCTGTGTCTCCCGACGCCAACAAGTTCCAGATCAAAGACGTTGTGGAGAAGCTCTACAATGTGCGCGTCGTGAAAGTAAACACCGCCTTCTATGCTGGCAAGCGCAAACAGCGCTACACCAAGGGGGGGCTTATCCGCGGTCGCAAGCCGGCTTTCAAGAAGGCATACGTGACTGTGGCAGAAGGACAAACGATTGACTATTATAGCAACATTTAATTCAGATGGCAGTTAGAAAATTTAAGCCCGTAACTCCCGGGCAAAGACACAAGATTATTGGTGTGTTCCGTAATGAGATCGCCACTGCTAAACCCGCCGAGGGTGCCGAAAAGGTAAAGAAAGTCTCAAAAATCACACCAGAAAAGTCTCTTACAGTGGGCAAGCGTTCCACTGGCGGTCGCAACTCTTCGGGTCATCTTTCAACCCGTTACCGCGGCGGCGGCCATAAGAGAAAATTGCGTCTCATCGATTTCAAGAGAATCAACGACGGCGTTCCGGCTGTGGTCAAGACTATCGAGTATGACCCGAACCGCTCGGCACGTATCGCCCTTCTCTTCTATCAGGATGGTACCAAGGCTTACATGATTGCCCCCAACGGGCTTGAGGTTGGCCAGACAGTAATCAGCGGCGAGAATGCAGCTCCCGAAGTTGGCAACACTCTTCCGCTTTCAAAGATTCCTGTAGGTACACTGATTCATTGTATTGAGCTTCGTCCCGGCCAGGGAGCAGTCATGGCTCGCTCAGCCGGCACATTTGCTCAGCTTACTTCCCGCGAGGGAGACTATGCGATAATCAAATTGCCTTCCGGTGAAACCCGCAAGGTGCTTCTCTCATGCCGTGCTACTGTAGGCGTTGTCGGCAACTCCGACCACGCTCTCGAGCAGAGCGGCAAGGCCGGCCGCAGCCGCTGGTTAGGACGTCGTCCTCACAACCGTGGTGTGGTTATGAACCCTGTCGATCACCCGATGGGTGGTGGCGAGGGCCGTCAGTCAGGTGGCCATCCGCGTTCGCGTACAGGTCTTTATGCTAAGGGCTTGAAGACTCGTTCGCCGAAGAAGCATTCTTCGAAGTATATCATTGAAAGAAGGAAAAAGTAAATTTGATTAAAAGAAGACAATTATGAGTCGTTCGCTTAAAAAAGGACCGTTTATCAGTGTAAAGCTGGAGAAGAAGGTTGCAGCCATGGACGAGAGCGGCAAGAAGTCGGTCATCAAGACCTGGAGCCGTGCGTCAATGATCTCGCCTGATTTCGTAGGCCACACTTTCGCAGTGCACAACGGCAATAAGTTTATACCCGTTTACGTTACAGAGAATATGGTGGGTCATAAACTTGGCGAGTTCGCCCCGACGCGCACATTCCGCGGACATGCCGGCAACAAGAAGAAATAATGGCTGCCCGCTCATTCAATAACAGTCTAATAAAGTATAGTAAGAAAATACAATGGGTGTAAGAAAAAGACAAGCAGCCGATGCCATCAAAGAGGCTCGCAAGAGCGAATATTTCGCTAAGCTGCATAATGTGCCGTCATCGCCCCGCAAGATGCGTCTCGTCGTGGACATGATCCGCGGTCAGGAGGCATTCAAGGCTCTCGGCATCCTCAAGTTCTCCAACAAGGAGGCGGCCCGCAAGGTGGAGAAGCTGCTCCGCTCTGCAATTGCCAACTGGGAACAGAAAAACGAACGCAAGGCCGAGGCAGGCGAGCTCTTCGTGAAGACAGTATTCGTAGACTGCGCACCGATGCTCAAGCGCCTTCGTCCGGCTCCGCAGGGCCGCGGCTACAGAATCCGCAAGCGTTCAAACCATGTGACATTGTTTGTCGACACTATTAATAACGATAAAGCTTGATCGAAAGATGGGACAGAAAGTTAATCCTATAAGCAACCGTCTTGGTGTAATCCGCGGTTGGGACTCCAACTGGTATGGCGGAAAGAAATACGGTGAGACCCTTCTTGAGGACTCTATGATCCGTAAGTATCTCCGCACTCGTCTTGCGAAGGCAAGTGTTTCGAAAATCATCATCGAACGCACTCTTAAGATGGTCACAGTCACTATCTGCACAAGCCGTCCCGGCATGGTGATCGGCAAAGGCGGTAAGGACGTCGACGATCTGAAGGATGAGCTGAAGAAACTCACTGACAAGGATGTGCAGATCAACATCCACGAGATCAAGCGTCCCGAACTCGACGCCGAGATCGTGGCTACAAACATCGCCCGTCAGATTGAGAACAAGGTGGCTTATCGTCGCGCAGTGAAGATGGCTATCGCTTCTTCTATGCGTATGGGTGCAGAGGGCATCAAGGTGCAGGTCAGCGGCCGTCTCAACGGCGCAGAAATGGCCCGCAGCGAGATGTTCAAGGAGGGTCGTACTCCGCTCCACACTCTCCGTGCTGACATCGACTATGCTTTGGTAGAGGCTCTCACCAAGGTGGGTATCATCGGCATCAAGGTGTGGATCTGCCGTGGCGAGGTATATGGCAAGAAGGAGCTCACTCCCTCGTATGCCATCGGTCAGAAAGAGACCGGCCGTCAGCAGAACAATAACCGTAAGGGTGGTTTCCGCAACAAGAAAAACAACAATCGTTAATAAAGAAGACTGACAATGTTACAACCGAAAAAGACCAGATACCGCCGTTCGCAAAAAGGCAGAATGAAGGGTGAGGCCCAGAGAGGCAATCAGCTTGCATTCGGCTCGTTCGGCATCAAGACACTCGAGTCTAAATGGATCACCGGCCGTCAGATCGAGGCTGCCCGTGTGGCAGTGACCCGCTACATGCAGCGTCAGGGTCAGATCTGGATCCGTATCTTCCCCGACAAGCCGATCACCAAGAAGCCTGCCGAGGTACGTATGGGTAAAGGTAAAGGTAACCCCGAAGGATTCGTTGCGCCCGTTACCCCGGGACGCATCCTCATCGAAGTGGAGGGCGTAAGCTACGACATTGCCAAGGAGGCACTCCGTCTGGCAGCCCAGAAACTTCCTGTGATCACTAAGTTCGTGGTGCGCCGCGACTATGATCCCAGCCAGAACGTGTAATCAATCAAAGAGATTAAACGATAGATATGAAAAAGGAAGAAATCAAGGAATTAAGCATTCAGGAGCTGCGCGCCCAGATCGAGGCGAGCGAGAAGGCTTATCGTGAATTGAAAGTAGCGCACGCGATATCTCCCGTAGACAATCCCTCCAAGATCACCAAAGATCGCAAGGAGATTGCCCGCTTGAAGACTGTGTTGCGCCAAAAGGAGATCGCTGCAGCTGCAGAGGCTCCCGTAGTAAACAACTGATCCCATAAAGTATTTGAGAAAAATGGAAGAAAAACGTCATTTGAGAAAAGAAAGAATTGGGGTTGTTTCGAGCAACAAGTGTGATAAGACCATCACGGTCGAGATCAAGTGGAAAGAGAAGCACCCGATCTATGGAAAGTTTGTCAACAAGACAAAGAAGTATCATGCTCACGATGAGAAGAACGAGTGCTCTGTAGGCGACACAGTGCGTCTTATGGAGACCCGTCCGTTGAGCAAGACAAAGAGATGGAGACTTGTGGAAATCATTGAAAAAGTTAAGTAATTATGATACAGACCGAATCACGTCTTACAGTAGCAGACAACAGCGGTGCTAAAGAAGCACTCTGTATCCACGTGCTCGGCGGCACCGGCCGTCGCTATGCATCGGTTGGCGACATAATTGTTGTCACCGTAAAGAGCACAATCCCCTCATCGGATGTGAAGAAGGGCACAGTGTCAAAGGCAGTTGTAGTTCGCACAAAGAAGGAGATCCGCCGCGCTGACGGCAGCTATATCCGCTTTGACGACAATGCCTGTGTGTTGCTTAACAATGCCGGTGAAATCCGCGGAACCCGTATCTTCGGCCCTGTGGCTCGTGAGCTGCGTGCAACCAACATGAAAATCGTGTCGCTTGCACCCGAGGTACTTTAATGTCAATCCAAATTAACGAACAGCAGAAATGGCAAAATTCCATATAAAGAAGGGTGACACTGTCTATGTCAATGCCGGCGACGACAAGGGCAAGACTGGTCGCGTTCTCGAAGTGCAGGTGAAAAAACACCGCGCTCTCGTGGAGGGCATTAACATTGTCTCCAAGAGCATGAAGCCCAATGCGAAATATCCTCAGGGAGGAATAGTGAAAATAGAGGCTCCTGTCCACATTTCTAATCTTAATGTGGTGGATCCTAAGACCGGCAAGCCCACCCGCATCGGGCGCAAACTCAATGAGGCCGGCAAACTGGTGCGTTATTCTAAGAAATCAGGAGAGGAGATTAAGTAATGAGCGAGACAACACTTGGCAAAGACTATAAGGAAAGAATTGTTCCTGAACTTCAGAAGGAGTTCAAATACACGAGTGTGATGCAGGTTCCGCGCCTTGAGAAGATTGTTATCAACCAGGGTCTCGGAGCTGCCACTCAGGATAAAAAACTGATAGAAACAGCCATCAACGAGCTTACTGCCATCACCGGCCAGAAAGCAGTGCCGACTCTTTCAAGAAAAGACATCTCGAACTTCAAGTTGCGTAAAAAAATGCCTATCGGCGCTATGGTTACGCTTCGCAGAGAGAAGATGTATGAGTTTCTTGAAAGACTCGTGAGAGTGGCTCTGCCTCGAATCCGCGACTTCAAGGGCATCAACTCTAAGCTCGACGGACGTGGCAACTACACACTCGGCATCACTGAGCAAATCATCTTTCCTGAGATCAACATCGACAATGTGCCGAAACTTCAGGGCATGAACATCACATTTGTGACTTCCGCCCCCACAGATGAGGAAGGGTTCGCTCTCCTCAAGAAATTCGGACTTCCCTTCAAACACGAAAAATAATAGGCAATGGCAAAAGAATCAATGAAGGCCCGCGAGGTGAAGCGCCAGAAGATGGTTGCTAAATACGCTGAGAAAAAGGCCGCCCTCAAGAAAGCCGCTCTCGCCGACGCTGATGGTAACATCGATTATGAGGCGCTTACAAAACTTCAGAAGCTTCCGAAAAATGCTTCAAAGGTGCGTCTTCACAACCGTTGCGTGATTACCGGCCGTCCCAAAGGATATATGCGTCAGTTCGGCATTTCCAGAATCCAATTCCGTGAAATGGCGTCTGCCGGATTGATCCCGGGTGTAAAGAAAGCAAGTTGGTAAACAATTTTTCACGTTGAACCACGTTATAAGTATTGGTGACTGTTCACCGGAGGGCACAACTCTCCGGTGATGTCTCCAATCTTTCTCACATTCAGCAACTTGGTTGCTGAGCCAAATTGAAGTAAAGTGAAAATTAAATATTGTTCGGAAAATCTGAATCAATTTAACAATCAAAACAATGACTGATCCAATAGCAGATTATTTGACCAGATTGAGAAACGCCATCCGTGCGGGACACCGCGTGGTGGAGATTCCGTCTTCAAAGATGAAAAAGGAGATCACGAAAATCCTTTTTGACCAGGGCTACATCCTGAACTACAAGTTTATGGAAGGCCCAACTCCTTCGGGCACAATTAAGATTGCCCTCAAGTATGACCCCGTAGACAAAGTGAGCGCCATCAAGAACCTTCACCGTGTGTCTCGTCCGGGTCTTCGTCAGTATACAGGCTACAAAGACATGCCGCGCGTGTTGAACGGCCTTGGCATCGCTATTCTCAGCACCTCTCACGGTGTGATGACTAACAAAGAGGCCAAAGAGCGCAAGATCGGCGGCGAAGTATTATGTTACGTTTATTAATTTATAGGAGGTATTCAGTATGTCAAGAATTGGTAAAGCACCCATAGAGATACCTGCAGGCGTAACAGTACAGGTAAAGGACAATGTAGTTACTGTAAAGGGCCCCAAGGGAGAACTTTCCCAGGCCGTTAATCCTGTTATCACAGTTGAGCAGGAGGGTAACCATGTAGAGCTAAAGCGTCCGAACGACGAGCGTGATAACCGTGCTATGCATGGCCTCTATCGTGCCCTGATCCACAACATGGTGGTAGGCGTTTCAGAAGGCTACAAGAAGGAGATGGAACTTGTGGGCGTAGGCTATCGTGCCACATCTACAGGCCAGGTATTGGAACTGTCGTTGGGCTTTTCACATGCTATCTACATCAAGCTTCCGAAAGAGGTGAAGGTGGAGGCCAAGACAGAGCGTAACAAGAACCCGCTCATCATTCTCGAAAGCTCCGACAAGCAGCTTCTCGGCCAGGTATGCGCCAAGATTCGCTCACTTCGCAAGCCGGAACCTTACAAAGGCAAAGGTATCAAGTTTGTTGGCGAGATTATTCGTCGCAAGTCGGGTAAGTCAGCTAACGCGAAATAATTAAAACAAGGAAGACTATGATATCCAAGATAGCAAGAAGAAACAAAATCAAAACCCGCATCCGCGGTAAGATTTCCGGCACAGCGCAGCGCCCGCGCATGAGCGTGTTCCGTAGCAACAAGGGAATCTATGTTCAACTCATCGACGACCTCGCAGGCCGCACACTTGTGGCTTCTTCCTCAAAGGGTCTTGAAGGCGGCACAAAGATTGAGGTTGCCGCTCGCGTGGGTTCAGATATAGCAAAGAAAGCTTTGGAGAGTGGCATCACAGAGGTTGTGTTCGACCGCAACGGCTATCTTTTCCACGGCAGAGTAAAATCATTGGCCGATGCTGCTCGCGAGGCCGGTCTTAAATTTTAATCGAAAATCATGGCAAAGAGAAATAATAGAGTAAAATCTACTAATGATTTGGATCTGAAAGACCGTCTCGTGGCTATCAACCGAGTTACGAAGGTGACAAAAGGTGGACGCGCTTTCAGCTTCGCTGCAATTGTAGTTGTAGGTAACGAAGACGGCGTAATCGGCTGGGGCCTCGGCAAGGCAAACGAGGTTACAGCGGCTATCGCGAAAGGCGTGGAGACCGCAAAGAAGAACCTTATCAAAGTTCCTGTTCACAAAGGCACAATTCCTCATGAGCAGAGCGCCAAGTTCGGCGGTTCGCGCATCTTCCTCAAGCCCGCATCCGAGGGTACCGGTGTGAAGGCCGGCGGCGCTATGCGTGCAGTGCTTGAGAGCGTGGGCATCACTGACGTGCTTGCAAAGAGCAAGGGTTCGTCTAACCCTCACAACCTTGTGAAGGCTACTATCGCGGCTCTCGACGAATTGAGAAGCCCCGCTCAGGTGGCCCAGAACCGCGGCATTGCTGTGGAAAAAGTGTTTAACGGCTAAAAACATCAGAAATGGCACAGATAGCAATAAAGCAAATCAAGAGCCGCATCAACTGCCCTGCAGTGCAGAAGCGTACACTCGACGCTCTCGGCCTCAGGAAAATGAATCACACAGTTGTTAAGGAAGACAACGCCTCAATCAGAGGCATGGTCAATGCAGTGCGTCATCTTGTAGAAGTCACACAACTCTAACCGATATATAAAGAATGGAACTACATAATCTAAAGCCGGCTCCCGGCAGCAACAAGAGCAACAAGCGAATCGGCCGCGGTCCAGGCTCAGGCTACGGCGGCACATCTACTCGTGGCCACAAAGGTGCTAAGTCACGTTCAGGCTACAAGCATAAAGTGGGATTCGAGGGCGGCCAGATGCCTCTTCAGAGAAGGGTGCCGAAGTTTGGTTTCAAGAACATCAACCGTGTTGAATATAAAGCTATCAACCTTGATGCTATTGAGGCTTTGGCAACTGCTCAGAACCTCACTAAAATTACTGTTGCCGATCTCCGTGCTGCAGGCCTCGTTTCCAAGAAGGCCCTTGTGAAGATTCTCGCCAACGGTGCAATCAGCCGCGCTCTCGAAGTGCAGGCAGATGCATTCTCCAAGAAGGCAGAGGAGGCTATCACAGCAGCAGGTGGAACCGTCAGCAAAAAATAATTCAAATGGGATTTACACAAACAATAAAAAATATCTGGAGCGTTGAAGATCTTCGCAAGCGGATTGGGATCACCCTTCTGCTTGTGATTATCTATCGTTTCGGATGCTACGTGGTGTTGCCGGGCATCAATCCCGACGACCTTCTGGCTCTTAAAAACTTCACGTCAGACGGCTTGATGCAGTTGCTCGACATGTTCTCGGGCGGTGCGTTCTCTCAGGCGTCGATCTTCGCGCTTGGTATCATGCCTTATATCACGGCCTCAATCGTGATACAGCTTTTAGGCATGGTGCTCCCTGCGTTCCAGAAGATGCAGCGTGAAGGAGAGAGCGGGCGCATGAAGCTCAATCAGTACACTCGCTACCTTACAGTGGCAATACTGGTGCTTCAAGGCCCCGCATATCTCATGAACCTTAAATATCAGGTTCAGGCAGCCGGCGGGCACGTAGAAATGGGATTCTGGACAGTGGCGTTCATGACAGTCGTGCTTGCAGCAGGCTCAATGTTCATCATGTGGCTGGGCGAAAGGATTGACCAGAAGGGCATCGGCAACGGTATCTCCTTTATCATCCTTATCGGTATCATGGCTCGTTTCCCGGAGGCAATCATTCAGGAGTTCACCGGTCGCCTTATGAATTCGGCAGGCGGTGGCCTTGTGATTTTCCTTGTTGAGCTTGTGATTCTCGTGGCTGTCATTGCCGGAGCAGTGCTTCTTGTTCAGGGCACACGCAAGGTGCCTGTGCAGTATGCCAAGCGCATTCAGGGCAACAAGCAGTATGGCGGCGCACGTCAGTATATCCCTTTGAAAGTAAATGCTGCCGGTGTGATGCCAATCATCTTCGCTCAGGCGATTATGTTCATCCCTGTCACTCTGGTAGGCTTCAGCACCGAGCAGACCGGATTCTTCGGAGCTCTTACCGACCTCTATGGATTCTGGTATAATCTGGTGTACTTTATAATGATTGTGGCCTTCACATATTTCTACACCGCTATCACAGTGCGTCCCGCTCAGATGGCAGAAGATATGAAACGCAACAACGGCTTCATCCCCGGCATCAAGCCCGGCAAGCCGACTGTGGAATATCTTGATTCAATCATGTCGAGAATCACCCTTCCGGGTTCAATATTCCTCGGCATAGTTGCAATCCTTCCTGCAGTGGCACACGTGTGCGGGCTGAACCGTCAGTTCTCAGCCTTCTTCGGAGGCACTTCGCTTCTGATTATGGTCGGTGTGATTCTTGATACATTGAGAATTGTTGAAGGACATCTGCTGATGCGTCATTATGACGGCCTCATGAAGGATGGTCGCATAAAGGGTCGCACCACAGGCAGTGCAGCCTTTTAACAGTCATGTTCAGTAAACGCTAATGATCTACATTAAGACAGCCGAAGAGATAGAAAAAATGCGTGAGGCCTGCGATCTTGTGAGCCGCACGCTTGGAGAAGTGGCGAAATGGGCAAAACCCGGAGTGACCACACTAAGGCTCGACACCATAGCAAGGGAGTTTATCCTCGACAACGGGGGTAAACCCGCTTGCCTGGGTTATCATGGTTTCCCCGGCACCTTGTGCATCGAGGTGAATGAAACGGTGGTTCATGGTTTCCCTTCGGGCTATGAACTTCGTGACGGCGATATTGTCGGCACAGACTGTGTGGCGGAGCTCAACGGATTCAACGGCGACAGCTGCTACACTTTTGCAATCGGAGAAGTTGATGAAAAAGTGATGCGCCTGCTCGACATCACCAAGCAATCGCTCTACAAAGGGATTGCGGCGGCCAAGAGCGGCAAGCGCATAGGCGACATCTCCAATGCGGTGCAGACATTTTGTGAACGCGCGGGATATAGCGTGGTTCGCGAGATGTGTGGCCACGGCATAGGCAAGAGCATGCACGAGGACCCGGAAGTGCCGAATTTCGGACGCAGGGGAATCGGCCCGGTTTTGAAGCCGGGGATGTGTATCGCGATTGAGCCGATGATCAATATGGGAAGCAAAAATGTGGTGATAGAGCGCAACGGCTGGGAATGCTGCACACGCGACCGCAAGCCTTCCGCCCATTATGAGCATACAATATTGATCACACCCGAAGAGCCGGAGATTCTTACAACATTTTCTTATATCGAGGCTGCGCTCGGAATTCAGGCGAATGAAGAGCCGAATGAAATTAACAAGCAATAACTGAAAATCGACTATATGGCAAAACAAGCTGCAATTGAACAAGACGGAGTGATTCTCGAAGCATTGTCAAACGCAATGTTCAAAGTGGAGCTCGGAAACGGGCATGAAATCACAGCCCATATTTCGGGTAAAATGAGAATGCACTACATCAAGATTCTCCCCGGAGACAAGGTCAGGGTTGAAATGAGCCCGTATGACCTGAGCAAGGGGCGCATCGCATTCAGATATAAATAAAAAAACAGACACACCATATGAAAGTAAGAGCATCTGTAAAAAAGCGCACGGCCGACAGCAAGATCGTGCGCCGAAAAGGAAGATTATACGTAATCAACAAGAAGAATCCAAAATTTAAACAACGTCAAGGATAATTTTATTACCTTTGCAAAAAATTTGTAACAACAAACTATGGCAGTAAGAATAGTCGGCGTAGATTTGCCGCAAAATAAAAGAGGAGAGATTGCCTTGACGTATATCTACGGCATAGGCCGCAGCGCAGCCAACTCCATCCTTGGCAAGGCCGGAGTTGACCGTAACATCAAGGTACAGGACTGGACAGACGACCAGGCAGCCGCCGTTCGCGAAGTTATCCAGACTGAATATAAAGTAGAGGGCGACCTCCGTTCGGAGATTCAGCTCAACATCAAGCGCCTTATGGACATCGGTTGCTACAGAGGCATCCGTCACCGTATCGGGCTTCCTGTTCGCGGTCAGAGCACCAAGAACAATGCACGCACTCGCAAGGGTCGCAAGAAAACAGTTGCTAACAAGAAGAAAGCTACTAAATAACATTAAAGTATGGCAAAAAAGACAGTCGCAGCTAAGAAGAGGAATGTCAAAGTTGACGCCAACGGTCAGCTCCATGTGCATAGCTCTTTCAACAACATTATCGTTTGCCTTGCCAACAGCGAAGGCCAGGTTATCTCCTGGAGCTCTGCAGGCAAGATGGGCTTCAGAGGCAGTAAGAAGAACACTCCTTATGCAGCTCAGATGGCAGCGCAGGATTGTGCCAAGGTTGCTTATGACCTCGGCCTGCGCAAAGTGAAAGCCTATGTGAAGGGGCCGGGCAACGGTCGCGAATCGGCAATCCGCACCGTACACGGAGCCGGAATCGAAGTGACAGAGATTGTAGATGTCACACCGCTGCCCCACAACGGATGTCGTCCTCCAAAAAGAAGAAGAGTTTAATAAGAACAGCCCCCACGCCCTTCTCTGAATGCGAATAGACTGCCCAAGCATCTTTCTCTCGGCGGTCGCGGCTGCGCTAAGGAGAGGGTCAAAAGGCCCGCTTTAATAAAACAATCAGAAAACAATGGCAAGATATACAGGTCCCAAGACCAAAATCGCCCGCAAATTCGGCGAAGCAATCTACGGCGAGGATAAAGTTCTGGCAAAGAAGAACTATCCGCCGGGACAACATGGTGCCAACCGCAGAAGAAAGACTTCGGAATATGGCACACAGCTCAAAGAGAAGCAGAAAGCTAAATACACATATGGTGTGCTCGAGCGTCAGTTCCGCAACCTCTTTGAGAAAGCAGCCCGCACCAAGGGTATCACCGGCGAGGTGCTTCTCCAGCTCCTCGAAAGCCGTCTTGACAATGTAGTTTATCGTCTCGGCATTGCTCCGAGCCGTCCTGCTGCCCGTCAGATTGTGCTTCACAAGCACATCACAGTGAACGGCGCTGTTGTCAACATCCCTTCATATCATGTAAAGCCCGGCGACGTTATCGCCGTGCGAGAGAAATCTAAGTCGCTCGAGGTTATCGCCGACGCACTTGCCGGCTTCAACCACAGCAAGTATCCCTGGATTGAATGGGACGACAGCAAGAAGGGTGGCAAGTTCCTCCATGTTCCGCAGCGTGAAGACATTCCGGAGACTATCAAGGAACAGTTGATCGTTGAGTTGTATTCTAAATAATAAACAATAGAAACCCATGCCAATATTAGCATTTCAGAAACCCGACAAGGTCATCATGCTTGAAGCCGACAATTCGTTCGGCAAGTTTGAGTTCAGACCGCTTGAACCGGGCTATGGCCAGACCATAGGCAATGCATTGCGCCGAATCCTTCTTTCGTCGCTTGGCGGCTTCGCCATATGCTCCATCCGTATCGACGGAGTTGCCCATGAGTTGGACACAATCCTCGGTGTGAAGCAAGATGTCACAAACATTATCCTTAACCTGAAGCAGGTAAGATTCAAGCAACTGACCGAAGACCACGAAACCGAAAAAGGCGTGGTGAATGTGTCGGGCACGGATGTGTTTAAGGCAGGCGATTTGGGAAAGGTGCTTTCCGGTTTCGAGGTGTTGAATCCTGATCTTGAAATCTGCCGTCTTGACCCGTCGGCAAGTTTCCAGATGGAATTCACAATCAATAAAGGTCGCGGCTGGGTGCCCGCCGACGAGAACCGCGAGATTCTCGGCGACACAGACCCCAGCGTGATTGCAATAGACTCAATCTACACTCCCATCAAGAATGTGAAATATTCTGTGGAGAATTATCGTGTGGAGCAGAAAACCGACTATGAGAAGCTTCTCATTGAGGTGACTACCGATGGCTCAATCCAGCCTAAGGACGCACTCAAGGAGGCAGCAAAGATTCTCATACATCATTTCATGCTCTTCAGCGATGAGAAGATTGCTCTCGAAGCCCCGAAAGAGAATGATGTCGACGAATTTGACGAGGAAGTGCTCCATATGCGTCAGCTTCTTAAGAGCAAACTCACTGACATGGATCTTTCAGTCCGTGCCCTCAACTGCCTCAAAAGCGCCGAGGTCGAGACTCTTGGCGAGTTGGTGGTGTTCAATAAGAACGACCTTCTCAAGTTCCGCAACTTCGGCAAGAAGTCGCTCACAGAACTTGACGACTTGCTCGCAAGCCTTAACCTCTCCTTTGGGATGGACATTTCAAAATACAAATTAGATAAAGACTAAACAACGATGAGACACAATAAAAAATTCAACCACCTCAGTCGTAAGAAAGGTCATCGCGAGGCGCTTCTCTCCAACCTTGCAATCTCTCTTATCATTCATAAGAGAATCTTCACGACTCTGGCAAAGGCCAAGGCATTGAGAGTATATGCCGAGCCTCTTATCACGAGGTCGAAGACCGACGATATGACCAACCGTCGCCTCGTCTTCAGTTATCTTCAGAACAAGGAAGCCGTCAAGGAACTTTTCGGCGTGATTTCTGAGAAAGTTGCCGAGCGTCCCGGTGGCTACACAAGAATCCTCAAAACCGGCCACCGTCTTGGCGACAATGCAGAAATGGCAATGATCGAGCTTGTTGACTTCAACGAGAACATGCTCGAGGCTGCCGGCAAAAAGGAGAAGACCACACGCCGCAGCCGTCGCAAGAAAAGCGCAGCTCCTGCAACAGAGGCTCCTGTGGCAGAGGCTCCCGCTGAAGAGGCGCCCAAGGCTGAATAATCTTAGCCATATAATTAATAAACGCAGAGAGCGGTTTCCCCTTATGGGGAGGCTGCTCTTGTTTTTTTCAAATCATTTCATTAACTTAGCACCCGTAATGTCGTGTTGCTTTCGCGACTTCTGTACATAATGTTAACCTAAGTTTTATAAATGCCTCAGACAGTACATCTCAGCAGTTGGCTCGCTTTGCTTTTGGTGCTCCTTTACGCATCGGTGATTATTGCGTCGGTGATTGTGGTGTTAAGGGAGAACCGCAATCCTATCCGCGCTCTTTCATGGGTGATTGCGCTTGTGTTTCTCCCCGGAGTTGGTCTTGTGTTCTATCTGTTTTTCGGAAGAAGCCTCAGAGGGATGCAGCTCATATCACGCCATAACAAGCGGAAACTGATGCATGACCACACCCAGAGGCGTGTCGATATAAATGAATTGAATCTCGCGGCAGAAAACAGAAGCCTTATAAAACTGGCGCACACGCTTTGTCGCGCTCCATTCACAGTGAATAACAACATCGACATATTCACCGACGGGGAGAGCAAATTCGAGGCGTTGAAGCAAGACCTCAGGAATGCAAAGAAATCGATATTGCTTCAATATTATATTTTTCTTGACGACAATATAGGGAGGGAGATTTCGTCGATATTGATTGAAAAGGCTCTTGCCGGCGTGGATGTGAAAGTAATTTATGACCCTGTGGGAAGTTTTTCAGCGAGAAACAGGTTTTTTAAAAACATGGAGAAGGCGGGGGTGGAGACTCATCCTTTTTTCAGAGTGAACTTCCCTCACTTTGCCAATCGCATCAACTGGCGCAATCATAGAAAGATAGTGGTTATAGACGGGGAGACAGGGTATATAGGGGGCATGAACATCGCCGACAGATATGTATCGAGCCCGAAATCAAAGGGGGGCAGTGGCGAAGGAGTGTGGCGCGACACACATTTTCGCGTGAAAGGCGACATTGTAGAGTCGTTGATTTATTCTTTTGTAATAGACTGGAACTTCCTTAAAAAGCATCCCTACATACCAAAAGTTTTGCCCGTGAGAACAGGTGAAAAGAATTTAACAGGCATTCAGCTTGTGACGGGAGGCCCCACAGAGCGATGGAACAATCTTTCGCTGTGTTTTCTCCGGGCTATTTCTTCAGCCAGGCGCACAATTCTTATTCAGACTCCATATTTCCTTCCAACAGATGCACTTTTCAATGCCCTGCAGGCGGCAGCGCTTGCAAAGGTGGACGTTAGAATAATGATGCCTCAGATGACCGACAGCAAATTGCTCCATTATGCCTCTTTTTCATATGTCACACAGTGTCTTAAAGCAGGCATAAAGGTGTATTTGTATGAGCCGGGGATGCTTCATGCAAAAGCCATGATAATTGACGATGCCTTTGTCACCGCAGGGTCAACAAATTTCGATTTCAGAAGTTTTGAAAATAATTTTGAGTGTAATCTGCTTATTTACGATGCAGAAATCAACCGGAAAATGCGTGATATATTTTTCGATGATCTTGCGCGATGCCGCAAACTTACACTTGAGCAATGGCGCAAACGCCCGGTCAGCCAGCGTTTTAACGAATCGCTGCTTCGTCTTGTGTCTCCTATTTTGTAACTCTTGTAATTGTGATTTAAATAAAAATTCCCTGAATGTATAGCGTTATACTTGTACAACCGTCCGCGATAGCGTATTTAAGCTTGTCTGTAAAGTTCCTAACTTTGCCATAAAATTTGAATTATGGATA
>VSPM01000044.1 GCA_009775365.1 Muribaculaceae bacterium | reverse complement strand
GACCCTCACAAAAATAGCCGCCCAAAATCTGGACGGCTATCTTTTTAGCACCTACCTGCTATCGCGGACGGTTGTACTTATACTTTCAGGGTTAGAGTCCTGTTTATTTGTTTCGGCGTGTCCTGTGGATGCGCCGAAATGTTGTATACAAGAATGACAAGGTGTCGTTAACTTTTCTAATGCCACTTACTACTACCATTTCTTTTCTGAGTTTTTTTCGAGGAGGCATTTCTCGGTAGAGAGTTTCATTCCGAGTTCGATTTTTGCATATAGTTCTTTGCGTTCTTTATCTGACATAACTTCTTATTTTTTGAAATGAGTCTTTATTGTATATAACGAATTTGGTTGCGATATTTTCGCTATTCGCATTGCTATTGTCGATAATTAGCCAATCATCAACAATGTCTAAGAATATATTGAATAAATTTCTGATTCCTGCATAATATCTTCTTACAATAACTTCTGCAGGAATATTATGGCCTCCGTTTAAAACTCTTGAAGCAACTCTATCTTTTGCAAGTTCGGGTGAATTTAGCCATATGTATAATTAAATGACTTTATATCCGAGTTTGTGAGCTTTGTCAACCAAGGCTTTGTATGACTTGGTGGATAATGTTGTCTCTATAGCAAAATTTTTAAGCAGAGGCAATAATTCATCAATCCGTTGAAGCATTATTCTGCCTGCCGGTATGGCCATGCTTTCGGGATTAAAAGGAGAAAGACCTTTTGCAATCTCATCAGCATTTACAAATTCATAGCAATCCAAAATATCAGGCAACACATTATATGCCGCAGTAGTCTTGCCTGCGCCATTACATCCCGCTAATATATATAGAATTGGTCTATCCATACCAGATATGCAAATTTAATAAAAAATGCGAAAAAAATAATTTTATAGAAAATATAGAGGATATATAAATTAAATTCTATATTTCAAAGAGATAAGCGAAGTCATTGCATTGAACTTTTGAGTTGGGGGGCGGAAGGTCAGGGATGTTGAGAAAGCCATTCGGAGGCTGTGCGGGATAATTCGTCATACCATTCCCGGCCAAATTTTCGTATCAAAGGCTCGCGAAGAAATTCGTAGGCCCTTATTTTTTTTGTGCGGCCCATGATTTCAGCGCATTTGCAGATTTTCCAACGATGGAGGTTGACCGCTGTTAGGTCGCCATATTTTTTGAGTCTTATGGGATATAGGTGGCATGACGAGGGTTTCAGCTGCGGCAGTTTGCCTTCGCGGTATGCTTTTTCTAATGCACACAGGCATTTGCCTCCTTCTGCGTATGTGGTGAAAACACAGTCTCGCCCTTCTACAATCTGAGTTACAAGGTCGCCCTCTTCATCGATGTAAGATGTGCCTTCCTCTTTGATGATTCTTTGCGCAGCCGGGTTCAGGAGAGGGAGAATTGTGTCGATATTGGCGTCGATGGCCTCTTTCTCTTCCTGAAGCAGTGGGGCGCCGGCATCGCCGTCGATGCAGCACTGCCCGAGGCATGTGTCGAGGTCGCACACGAAAAAGCGTTCCACGAGGTCGAGAGATACAAGAGTGTCTTTTATTAGGAGCATGTTATATAGCCGTTGGTCTCAAAATGTTGAGGTTTTTAGATTAAAAGTTATAAGGGTGTGAGTGGAGAGAGCAGTGTTGAGGAGGTGGAGGGAGTGAGAGAGTGTTATAAAATTTAGAAGAGTGGACTGATTTCCCAATCTGACCACTCTTCTTTTGCTTAACTAAATAAATTCTTACATGTTAGGATTATAGATGCCTAAATTATACTGCAAATTTACAACAAAGTTCCGACAGGAGAGCCATCTTATTAGTTAAAGAATCTTAAAACAAGATGAAAAATCGGATGAAATCTGGAAACTTGTCAAAAAGAGGAGTCAAGAATCCGGATTCCCTCGGCGATAAGTTCGTCGCAACTTTTTCCGCACTTCCCTTTCAAGTCGCGGCAGGTTATGCACCCTCCGCAGGAATCTGAAAATTTCTGGAGAAGTTTTCGTGCGGCAGGCATGGCTTTCAGTTTGCCGTCGGGGGCAGGGTTTGAAAGGATGAGCCCTTCTGACACTGCCATGGCGTTGGCCACGCCGCAGATTTCGCCGGTTGCCACGCCGGCTCCGAGAGCCGCGCCTATGTTGGCCGACATGTCGATGTCGACGCCGGTGGCGTCGGTAAACACCATAAGCACTGTTTGTGCGCAATTATATCCGGAGCCGCGAAGCTCCATTGCTTTCTTTATGCGTTCGTCTGCGTTCATGATGACAATCGGTTATATCTTTTGAGGTCTTATAGCCCATATCCGAAGTGAATTCTTCGCCTTGGATGTAGAATCAGGCCTGACTAACCTATAACGGAATCCCCGGCGGGGTTATTGTGAAAACGGGGATATAAAAGATACGTCTATAGATTCATCCGAATAGCTCCGAATGGGATCCGAGGCGCAATTCTTCAGGAACAGGGATGTCATCTCTCAGGTATCCGCCATTCGGGTGTGTAATCCACTTATCATGAGACCGACAACCGATAAACTTTTGGCGATTGTCGGGCAGATTGATCTACTATCCGCAGAATTGGCTAAGAATGGAAAAATAAACAAAGCGTAACTAATCTAATTTTAAATCAGTTACGCTTTAATTAAAGTATCTCCATAGGGAGTCGAACCCTAATCGTCGGAACCGGAATCCGATATTCTATCCATTGAACTATGGAGACTTGTTGATTGTGGAGAAGAGGGTTGCCGGCCTGTTGGCTTGTTATTTTGTTGCAAAGTTAATCATTTTTTCCGAACTTTGCGAATCATAATGTGATTTATGTCCATAAGATGATAAAAAAACATTTTTCTTGGTGTGGCAAAATATGAATAAGTAATGAATGTCAAAATAGAAGAGGGGTGGAAACAGCATCTCTCGCCAGAATTTGAAAAGCCTTATTTCAAGGCTCTTACCGACAGGGTGAGGGCGGATTATGCAAATCCGGCCGTCAGGGTTTATCCCCCCGGAAGGGAGATATTCGCCGCTTTTGACGCTTCGCCGTTTGACTCTACAAAGGTGGTGATAATAGGCCAGGACCCTTATCATGGCCCCGGTCAGGCCAACGGGCTCTGTTTCTCGGTTGCGCCCGGAGTGGATATGCCTCCTTCGCTTGTGAATATTTTTAAGGAGGTGTGTTCCGACACAGGGGCTCCGATGCCTTCAGACGGCGATCTTTCTCGCTGGGCCAGGCAAGGGGTGCTTCTTCTTAACTCTTCGCTGACGGTAAGAGAGCATCAGCCTAAATCTCATTCCGGGATTGGGTGGGAAACTTTTACCGATGCGGCGGTCTCTGCTCTTGCAGGGCAAAAAGATAATATTGTGTTTATGCTCTGGGGGGCAGACGCAATACGCAAGGGCGCGGGTATTGACAGAAGCCGGCATCTTGTGCTGACGTCTCCTCATCCGTCGCCATTGTCGGCATATCGCGGCTTTTTCGGCAACCATCATTTCTCGCAGGCCAATCAGTATCTTGTGGCCCATGGTAAAATCCCGATAGCATGGTGACCGGTCTATTTATGCGTGTTGCATTGAGAGCGGCGATGCTTGCCGCCGCGGCATTGCCTCCTTTTGCCATGTGGTGTGCCGACGACACATCCACCGGCGTGTTCCGCCGGGATGTGCGCACTTTGTCTGTGCGCAACCCCGACAATTTTATGGCTCCCCCTTTGGTGCGTCTTGGCACTTCCGACCGCATTTTTATTAATTTCGACATAATAGGGGAGCAGCATGAATATCTTCGCTACCGTCTGGTGCATTGCAATGCAGACTGGCAGCCTTCGCGCCTTGTGGATTCGGAGTTTCTTGATGGTTTCAATGAGGGGGAGATAGAAGACTATGCCTATTCGTCGAACACGTTTGTGCATTATGTGAACTATAATCTCGAGCTGCCCAACCGCGATATGCAGCCGCTTGTGAGCGGCAATTATCTTGTGCAGGTATATCCCGAAGGCGAGCCTGACGATGTGATGCTCCAGGCGAGATTTTCTGTAACTGAAAATTCTATGGGTGTAGAGGGGGGCGTGACCTCTCGCACCGACCGAGGGTTTAACACCGAGTATCAGCAGCTGTCGTTTGCAGTTGACGCTTCCGGAATGGATGTGCTCAACCCTTATCAGGATTTTGTTGTGACGATAATGCAGAATAACCGTCCGGAGACGATGCGAGTGCTCACTCATCCCATGAGGGTGGAAGGGAAAGTGGCAGTGTTTGAGCATGACCCCGCCTTGGTGTATAATGCCGGCGACGAGTATCGCCGCTTTGAAACCGTGCGCGCTGACTATGCGGGAATGCATACGGACTCTGTAAAATTTGGCGGCAGCAACTGGCATGCCTATCTTTCGCCGGATTCCCCTCGTGCCGGCAGGGATTATGTCTTTGACAGCACGCAGCATGGGCGCTTCATGATTGATGAATATAATTCAAGCGACCCTGACCTTGGGGCGGATTATGTCACAGTGCATTTCACGCTTGATGCACCTGAAGTGATCGGCGGCGATGTGTATGTAGACGGGGATTTCGCTCTCCATCGCTTCTCTGACTCTAACCGCATGCGCTATGACTATGGCACTCGCCTCTATACTGCGGAGATTCCGCTCAAGCAAGGCAGTTATAATTATCAGTATGTTGTGGTGCCTAAAGGTGGGGGCGTGCCTGATGCCTCGCCTATAGAGGGGAATAAATATGAAACGCGGAATGAGTATCTGGTTCAGGTGTTTCTCCGCACTCCCGGAGCCCGTGCCGACCGTCTTGTGGGCACAGCCCTTTTCTCCCTGTAGCTCTGATGAGGCTGAGCAGGGTGCATTCAATGTTAAAAAGATTAATATTATAGAAGGACGCCGGCCAAAATTTGAATTGGCCAGCGTTTTTATGCAATTTCAAGCCGTGTTATCGTTGCGGCCTGAGCTAAATAAAGAGCATGTCATGGACGTGCAAGGATGAGTGCAGAGTAGGGGGCGAGGGTTATTTTCCCGCCTTGGGTTGCGCCTAAGGAGGCGTCGTGAGCCATCTTGCCGTCTTTCGCTACAATAAGCCAGTTCCCTTTCTTGATGTTTATTTCCTGCGGATGCGAGGCTCCGTTAAACACTACCTTAATCTCTTCCCATTCATCGCCGTTGGCATGGTTTTTGAGAGAATAAGAGATGAGGTTGGGGGTCTTTGCCGAGTCGATTTTGTCGAACACGAGGTTCTTGGCAATCTCTCCAGCCGAAGTCATGCGGAATGCCGGATGAGCCTTGCGCAAGGCAGTCAGCTCCTTATAATAGTCGAACTGGTCGCGATATTTTGATTTGTTGTTCCAGTCGATGGCATTGACAGAGTCGGGGCGGTTGTAGGAATTGTGTACTCCCTTTTTGTCGCGGAACACCTCTTCCCCGGCAAACATGAAAGGAGTGCCCTGCGAGGTGAACACTATGGTCTGGGCAAGTTTTGCTGCCTCAAGCATGTTCTTTTCAGGCTCGCCCTCCATTGAGTGATGAAGCTTGTCGGTGAGGCAGAGGTCGTCGTGGCAAGACACATAGTTCACAATCATTTCGGGAGAAGCGGCATATGCAAATTTTGAGTTGTTTCCCTTGGAGAAATCCACTTGCGGATGATTCGTGGCAGCCACAATGCCAATTTTCACGGTTTCCTCCTGGCCCGGTTTCCCGGTTGCGAAGCCGCGGTCGGCGGCGTTTGTGTAATGGCCTTTCACGGCGTCGCGGATGTCGTCGGAGAATACGGCTATGCCGGTCATTTTTGACACATTCTCCTTCAATGCGCGGCGTTCAACAGCGAGCGGGGAGTCGCCGGCAGTCCATCCTTCGCCATACACGAAAATCGACGGGTTTATTTTCTTTAATTCAGCGGCCACCTGATTCATGGTCTCTGTGTCGTGAATTGCCATAAGGTCGAAGCGGAATCCGTCGATGTGGTATTCATCGGCCCAATATTTAGTGGATTTGATTATGTAGTCGCGCATTTGCTGAAGGTCGGAGGCAGTCTCGTTGCCGCATCCGGAGGCATCGGAATATCTGCCGTCGTCCCAGTGCCGGTGGTAATATCCGGGTGCTGTCAGTTCGAAGTTGGAGCCGTCGTTCTCGGCAGTGTGGTTATACACCACGTCCATGATCACGCCAATTCCGGCATCGTGCAAAGCCTTCACCATCTCCTTCATTTCCCTCACTCGTGTGGCCGGGTCGGAAGGGTTTGTAGAATAAGAGCCTTCAGGGGCGTTGTAGTTCTGAGGGTCATAGCCCCAGTTGTAGACGTTGTTCTGAAGATTTGCCTCGTCGACAGAATTATAGTCATACGACGGAAGGATATGCACATGCGTTATGCCGAGTTCCTTGAGATGGTCGATGCCTGTTTTTTCTCCGGATGGCGATGTTGTCCCTTTTTCGGTGAGAGCAAGAAACTTGCCCTTGTTGGCTATTCCTGACGAGGGGTGCATCGACATGTCGCGATGGTGCATTTCGTAAACAATCACGTCGGAGAAATTGTCAACTTTCGGCCCCTTGTCGTTTTGCCAGCCCTGAGGGTCGGTGGTCGCGAAATCGATGATGGCGGCTCTTTTGCCGTTTACACCCACGGCCTTGGCCCACACTCCCGGGGTTTCGTTTTTCCACTCGCCGTTCCAATTGATCTGGAAGGTATAGAATTTGCCGTAAAGCTTTTGCGGCACGGAGGCATTCCAGGTGCCGTTGTCGGGGTCCGGTTTCATTTCGAGCGTCCGGTATGGCTTGCCGGTGTGTCCGTTGTCATAAAGGTTGACCCTTGCCTCTTGCGCCTTAGGGCTCCAGAGCCTGAAGTGAGTGCCGGAAGCGTCTACGGTCAGCTCAAGGTCATCGCCGTTGTATGTTGGGTATTCGATGAACCTTGAGTCGTATGCGCTTTGAGAGAAGACGGGAATGCATGTCAGGAGCGTTCCCGACGCAATGGCTGCTGCCGTCATAAGAGATGAGATAAATGGTAGTTTCATTTGGGTTAAAGAACTTATTTAGTTATAGGTGCGAAGTTACGAAAAAATATTGACATATAGCTAAACGAGATGACTAAATTAAGCCAAATCCCTTTTAGTGGCGGTTATGAGGCCCGGAGTTACGAGGGCGTGGTTGTCAAGGGATGGCGGCGTGTGAGGTTGAAAATGATTAGTGATGAACCATTGTCGTGCTGCGGGTGTTTATAAGATACAACGGGCAAGTTACATGAATCATCTGAAGTTCCGGCATGGAATCGGTTGCCTAAGTAGCTACTCTCCGCCCGTAATCAGGAAAATCCAAAAGGGGATAGCCCCTATGCAATAATTGAATGTCAGATGACTGCGGCCAAGGGTTGGCGTCTCGGGCAGACGCCCATACCTACAGCAGTGGCATCAGCTATATTCACTCCTCCGGCGCGAAGCCGGAAAGCAGGGATGCGCAAGATAAAACTGCATGAGATATGGAACTGTAAGTTTCTTCCCAAACACCGTTATTATGAAAATCAATGAAGGCGACCTCGAGAAGGCCGCCTTGATTTTGTCAGGAAATATATTTTGCAAAATATTGCAGAGAATGAGCCGCATAATTTTGCCATGTGAGAAAATATTTATAATTTTGCACTGCTTTTCGCGAAAAGTGGGCGAGGGAGAGAGACTCTGCGCCGATTGTGCTTTTCCAAGAAAAGTGAAAAATAATAATTTAAAACAATTAAAACTCTCACAGCCATGCATCTTTCAACAGAAGAAAAGCAGCAGATTTTCGAGACCTACGGCCAGGGCAAGAATGACACAGGCAGCCCCGAAAGCCAGATTGCACTGTTCTCAATCCGTATCAAGCACCTCACTGAGCACCTCAAGAGCAACCACAAGGACTATGCCACAGCCCGCGCTCTCAAGATGCTTGTAGGCCAGCGCCGTTCGCTCCTTGACTATCTGATCCGCAAAGACATCAACCGTTATCGTGCTATTATCGCCAAGAAAGAACTCGGCATCCGTAAATAATAGCCCCGGAAAACAGATAATTCGTTTTTTTCATAAATGAGGCAAGCCCGCTCCGTGATTTTTGGATGCGGGCTTGTGCTTTTTTTTATGTGCCGAGGCACAGAGAGTGGTGACATAAAGCGATTGTGTGAAAAAAAATTTGTAACTTTGCACCCGAATATCAACGACTTTTTATGCAAGACATCCGCAACATCGCGATTATCGCGCATGTCGACCATGGCAAGACTACATTGGTCGACAAAATGCTTCTCGCCGGACATCTGTTCAGAGAAAACCAGTCAACCGGCGAATTAATTCTCGACAATAATGACCTCGAACGCGAAAGAGGGATAACGATTCTCTCCAAAAATGTGTCAATCAATTACAAAGGCACTAAGATAAACATAATCGACACTCCGGGACACGCCGACTTTGGAGGCGAAGTGGAACGAGTGCTCAACATGGCCGACGGATGTCTGCTGCTTGTCGATGCATTCGAGGGGCCTATGCCTCAGACGAGGTTTGTGCTTCAGAAAGCCATCCAGATGGGGCTTAAGCCGGTGGTGGTGGTCAACAAGGTCGACAAGCCGAACTGCCGCCCGGATGAAGTGAATGAAATGGTTTTCGACCTTATGTTTAATCTGAACGCAACAGAAGACCAGCTTGATTTTCCTACAGTGTATGGCTCTGCCAAGCAGAACTGGATGTCGTCAGACTGGCGCAAGCCTTCCGACAATATCACTCCTGTGCTTGACGCCATAATAGAGTATATACCGGCTCCGAAACAGATAGAGGGCGACCCTCAGATGCTCATCACAAGTCTTGACTACAGCAGTTATGTGGGGCGAATTGCCGTTGGGCGTGTGCATAGAGGCACACTTCGTGAGGGGATGGACATAGCCCTTTGCAAAAAAGATGGCAGCGTGATGAAACAGCGCATCAAGGAGCTCCACACATTTGAGGGAATGGGGCGCAAGAAGGTGAGCGAGGTGAGCAGCGGCGACATCTGTGCTATCGTGGGTCTTGAGAACTTTGAGATAGGCGACACTGTTTCCTGCATCAATAATCCTGAGCCGCTTCCAAGAATTGCAATCGATGAGCCGACAATGTCGATGACGTTCACAATCAACGACTCTCCGTTTTTTGGCAAAGACGGCAAATACGTAACCTCGCGCCATATTGCCGACCGTCTTGAAAAAGAGCTTGACCGCAATCTTGCGCTTCGTGTGAAGAAAGGCGAGAATGAAGACAAGTGGACTGTGTTTGGCCGAGGCGTGCTTCATCTTTCAATCCTTATCGAGACTATGCGTCGTGAGGGCTATGAGCTTCAGGTGGGCCAGCCTCAGGTTATCATTAAGGAAATAGATGGCAAAAAATGTGAGCCGGTAGAATCTCTCACTATAAATGTGCCGGAGGAATACAGCTCTAAAGTGGTCGACATGGTGACGCGCCGCAAGGGCGACATTATTTCGATGGAAACCCAGAACGATCGAATCAACATTGAATTTGTGATTCCTTCGAGAGGAATCATCGGATTGCGCAACAATGTGCTTACAGCCACAGCCGGCGAGGCCATCATGGCGCACCGTTTTCTTGAATACCAGCCTTGGAAAGGGGATATCGAGCGACGCACAAACGGCTCCCTCATTGCCATGGAGGCCGGCACTGCCTATGCCTATGCAATCGACAAACTTCAGGATCGCGGCCGATTCTTCATTTTCCCTCAGGAAGATGTGTATGCAGGGCAGGTGGTAGGCGAGAACGCTAAAGACAGCGACATTGTGGTGAATGTCACCAAGTCGAAGAAACTCACAAATATGCGTGCGTCAGGGGCCGACGACAAGGCAAGAATCGTGCCTCCGGTAGTCTTCTCTCTTGAAGAGGCTCTTGAATATATCAAGGAGGATGAATATGTGGAGGTTACGCCAAACCATATCCGTCTGCGCAAAATAATTCTTGACGAAAACGAGCGCAAGCGTGCCAACAGGAGCTGACCCGATGGCTTCATAACTCGCGATAGATGAAAATTGACAAGAAAAATCTAACGATAAATACAGGCGGGGCATTGATGGATTTCTCTATCCCAAAGGTGATGGGAATCATCAATGTCACGCCCGACAGTTTTTTCTCAGGCAGCAGGACCAACTGCCGGGAGGAGATAAAAGAGAGGGTGTGCTCCATGCGTGAGGCCGGAGCGGACATTCTTGACCTCGGCGGCTATTCTTCGCGTCCCGGGGCGGAGGATGTGAGTGCCGAAGAGGAGTATTCCAGGCTTGCGCGTGGGCTTGAGGCCGTGAGAGCGGTGTGGCCGGAGGCTATTGTGAGCATCGACACATTCAGGGGCTGTGTGGCAAGAAAATGTGTGGAAGAATGGGGCGCGGAAATAGTCAACGATATATCAGGCGGTATGCTCTACCCTGAGATGTGGCCTGTGGTTGCCGATTTGAAAGTGCCCTATGTGCTTATGCACATGAGAGGGAATCCACAGACAATGCAGGCCATGACGGATTATGCCGATGTCACTGCAGAGGTGATTTCCGACCTTGCCCGAAAAGTCTATGAGTTGAGGGGGCTGGGAGTTAACGACATCATAATAGACCCCGGCTTTGGCTTTGCGAAGACAGTAGGTCAGAATTTCCGCATTCTTGACGAACTTGGAGAGTTCTGCAAAATGGGAATGCCTGTGCTTGCCGGTTTGTCTCGCAAGTCGATGATCTGGAAAACACTGGGCACCACTCCTGAAGGCTCCCTCCCCGGCACAGTCGCACTCGACGCCATAGCTCTCGACAGGGGCGCCGACATATTGCGGGTGCACGACGTGGCAGAGGCTGTTCAGACAGTCCGTCTCATTCAGGCCATGAAAGAGCAGGAGGAGGCGTAGGCGCGGAGTGTGCCTCGGCATAATTTGATAAGTAACAACCGATAACCGATAACAAGACGCATCATGATAACTCTCGGGATAAAAGACATAATCGACATTTTAATCATAGCGCTTCTGCTTTTCTATGTGTATCGCATGATGAAAAGCAGCGGCACGCTCAGTCTTTTCTATGGCGTGCTTGTGTTTTTTGCTCTCTGGGTGATCGCTTCGGAGATATTTGACATGCGTCTCACCGGCACGATTCTCGACAAGTTTATGAGCATCGGGCTTATCATATTGGTTATCATTTTCCAGGACCAGATAAAGCGCTTCCTCATCGACATCGGCTCGC
The DNA here is from genome assembly GCA_009775365.1 of Muribaculaceae bacterium. Classification (GTDB taxonomy): domain Bacteria; phylum Bacteroidota; class Bacteroidia; order Bacteroidales; family Muribaculaceae; genus Lepagella. The sequence continues at coordinate 11,733 of VSPM01000044.1, read as the reverse complement.
AGGGGCATCTTAGGTTTTTTAAGCGATGGTTCAGGCATGAGAAAACCAATGAGAATGAGCATTCCAGGGTGATGGCAGTGGTGTATGCCTGCATGAGCATGAGCAAGTCGAAGACCGGCGCCCTGATTGTGTTTCAGCGCAAGATGCCTCTTGCCGATTATGAGAAGACCGGCGATATAATAGACGCAGACGTGAATGTTCGCCTCATAGAGAACATATTTTTCAAAAATTCTCCGCTTCATGACGGGGCCATGATAATATCCGGCCACCGGATAAAATCTGTGGGATGCATACTTCCTGTAAGCCACGATATGAACATCCCGAAAAGCCTCGGCCTCAGGCATAGGGCGGCGTTGGGCATGAGCCAGGTCACCGATGCTGTGTGTGTCATAGTCAGTGAAGAGACCGGAGGTATATCAGTGGCCAAGGACGGAGAGTTCACTTTGAAAGTGAGCGCCCCCGACCTTGAGCATATCCTCTCCAGCGCCCTGGTGGGGTGATGGCATTGCCTGAGCGGTGTGGAGTCAGAACGGTTTCCTATATTTGTCGGCTCCTTCCTCTTCTGAAGCCTCTTCAAGAATTGAGAGATATGAGGCGTAGCGGCTTTCGGAGATATAATGGTTTTCTACTGCGGGAATAACAGCACATCCCGGCTCCCCGGTGTGTTTGCAGTCGCTATATCTGCATTCTCTCGAGAATCTGAATATTTCCGGGAAGAAGTGTCCCACCTCTTCAGGCTTGAAGTCGATTGTGCCGAATCCTCTCACTCCGGGGATGTCGATTAAGGCGCCTCCGCCGGGGAGGTCGATCATTTCGGAGAAGGTGGTGGTGTGGGTCCCGGTGTGGTGAATGTCAGAAATTTCTCCGGTCTTTAGGTTTGCGTCAGGCACAAGGGCATTTATGAGAGATGATTTCCCTACGCCGCTGTTGCCTGCGAGCAAAGATATTTTCCCTGAGATAAAACCTGTCAGTTCTGTCAGCCCATCGCCAGTGGCGGCTGACACGAAAAATACGGGGTATCCTATGGATGAATACAAATTTTTCAATGCATCGGCCAGTTCCCGGTCAATGTCGTCCCACATGTCCTCTTTATTTATCACCAGTGCCGCATTCACTGAATATGCTTCGGCAGTGGCGAGAAAGCGGTCGATGAAAGTAGTGGTTGTGGCAGGTTCGCGCAGAGTGGCCACAAGGATTGCCAGGTCTATGTTGGAAGCCAGGATGTGGCTCTCCTTTGAGAGATTGGATGCCCTTCTGATGATATAGTTTGAGCGCGGCAGAATTGCTGTTATGTAGTCGGCGTCGTCGGCCGCTTTCGACACTTCCACGATGTCGCCCACGGCCACAGGGTTTGTGGTCCTGATGCCTTTGATTCGGAAATTACCCTTGATTCTGCAGGCAGCCTCTTTGCCGGACTGAAGCCTTACTATGTAGGAGCTCCCCGTGTTTTTCACCACGCGTCCGGTTCCGAGCGAAGCCGTGATGGGGGATGCAATGTTTTTTTTCTTGCTCATGGTGCAAAATTAATGAATTGCCGTCAAACTTTTAACAAATCTGTGGCTATGATTGTTAAAAATAATATAAACAGGCTAATTAGCCCATATGGGCAAGTCGGAAAAACTGATGCGAAAATCGGGCAAAAATGAGTGAAATTTATGCAAATAATAGATAAATAATCGATTATTGAATTATTTTTATTATTTTTGTGCGATGAAACGTCATAACCATTCAATTTATTAAAGAAGTTTAACATAATAATTAGAAAAGATGAACATTGATTCAATTGGCACCTGGGCAGGCGAGGTCTATAAGGCGCTTGAAAATTCCGGCACTCGCACCTTGGGTTTCAAACTTGTGAAGAAAGCAACTAAATTGAAAAAAGATGAACTTATGGCTGCTCTGGGATGGCTCGGCCGCGAGGGCAAGATAGCCGTCACGCAGACTGATGAAGACATTGTGATTGCGCTTGTGTGATGCGATGTTAAGATATCGCGGGCCGAAAAATTACGTCAGCCTTGCTGAGACAACGAAAAGGATTGGCCTCACGGTCAATCCTTTTTCTGTGCTAAAAATCAAAACTATTCAATATATTTTCTAAAAAAGTTCTTCGATGTCTATAATCCGACTAATAATCTGGCTGTGAATTCTCACTTCCTGAAAGGCACGGCGCAAATCACTCTCACCGGGACAGGCTGGTCTTCAATTTTTCCGGGCGACCACGCCGGCATTTTTGAGAGGATGCGTATGGCCTCGTTGTTGAGTGAGTTTTCCACGCCTTTTATCACCTTTATGTTGCTCACGGAGCCGTCGGTGTTGACCACAAATGAGCAGGTCACTCTCCCTTCCACGCCTCTTGCGTAAGCCTCTGCGGGATAGCGGCGATGGTCGTTGATGAAATTCACTAATGACTGCCCGCCGCCGGGGAATTCAGGTTTCACTTCAACGTAGTCAAATTCATACACTTCCAGATAGTTCACGCATCCGTTGGCGGAATAGCCGGAGTTCACTCTGCACGTCTGCGCCTTGGCGTCAAAAACGGCGGCACATGCAAAAGAAATCCCGATGCTGAGTAGAATCGTATGAGCTTTCATTTCTTAGTCGGTAGTTTTACGTTGCAAATATACGTCTGCAATCTGAGTTATGCAAATTCAAGACAAGCAGAATTAACTAAATTAAAATAGTTTTACATTTATTCACAATTGGCTTCGGATTGCGTGTCAAGATTAGGTTCGCGAAATTAAGAGGCATCTCGCCTACAATAGAAAGCGTATTGCAACGTTATTAGAACGTAACAGTATGAAACATTCCCTGCGCACATATCTCTTGGCAATGCTGCCATTCGCACTTCCCGCTGCCGCGCAGACGGGACGCTCTGCCTATGATTTTCTGAATATTCCGACATCAAGCCATGTTTTTGGCCTCGGCGGCACTAACATAGCCCTCATTGACGATGATGTGTCGCTTGCCGGGCAGAATCCGGCGCTGATAGGCCCGGAAATCGACAGGCAGCTTGCGTTCAGTTATATGCACTACATGGGCGGCTCTAACTTTGCTGGCGTGCGTTTTGGAAAGGCGGCAGGCGAAAGAGGCGCCTGGGCAGCCGGGGTGAGGTATCTTAACTATGGAGAGATAACAGGCTACGACCCCGACGGCACCATGACCGGCACATTCTCACCGGCCGACGTAGTGTTTGAAGGCACCTATTCTCACGATTTCACCTACAGGCTGCGGGGCGGCATAAACCTGAAGATGATATACAGCAACTATGAGCAATATTCTGCATTTGCAATAGCCGCCGACCTCGGAATCAATTATTATGACGACGACCACGACTTTTCAGTGTCGCTTGTTCTTAAGAATATGGGCGGCCAGGTGAAAAGATTTGAGGAGGCCTACGACCGCCTGCCGTTTGATGTGCAGATCGGTTTTATGAAAGGGCTTGGCATGTCGCCTTTTTCCTTTGGCATTACGGCTCTTCATCTCACAAAATGGGATCTTCCGTATTACGATCATAAAGAAGGCGAGGAAACCGAATTGAAATCAAATTTTGGCAAGAATCTGTTTCGTCATCTCATATTCGGGCTTCAATATCAGCCGAACGAAAGATTTTATGTTGACTTGGCCTACAACTACAAGATGCGCAGCGACATGAGCAATTATCAGCGCAATTTTTTCTCAGGCTTTTCAGTTGGCTTAGGATTCAAGGCACGCACATTCTCTATAGGTGCCGCCTACGCCATGCCCCATAAAAGCGCATCGTCGATTCTTCTCAATGTCGGCCTCAACATCTCCGAGCTTCTCTAAATCTTCATTTGTCTTTTGCGTATCTATGCGATTGGCTGTGTCATTAACGTGCCATTAAAACACTTATTTAATTTTATTTGGATGAAAATTTTGGCGGGGAGATGGATTTTTTGTAACTTTGCGACGAATTTGTAATCTCTGGCGAGACATGGATGCTCGTTAAATTGCAAGTAACCCATAAATCACAACATAGCAATGGATTTAATTAAAATCGCAGAGGAGGCATTCGCCACCCCTAAAAAAGAGTTCGACAGTTTTGGCCCCGGCGACACAGTGACAGTTGCCTACCGTATCAAAGAGGGTAACAAGGAGCGTATCCAGCAGTATCGCGGTGTGGTTATCCGCATCAACGGTCATGAAGACAAGAAGCGCTTCACAGTTCGCAAAGTGTCTGACGGCATCGGCGTGGAAAGAATTTTCCCCATCGAGTCACCGTTTATCGAGTCAATCACAGTCAACAAGTATGGTAAGGTGCGTCGTGCAAAACTTTACTACCTGCGCAACCTCACCGGCAAGAAGGCTCGCATCAAAGAGCGCTTCGTGAAGAAAGCCGACAAATAATTGCGGCGATTTTCTTGCACAGCAGTAAAAATCAACACAGTCCTTCGCCATTTTTGGCGGAGGATTGTTCTGTATATGCACACTGCATTTGAATCAATGACCGACACGACGATAATTGTTTGCTGAAATTTGTTTGCTAAAGACGGAAAAAATGAGTATTTTTGCAAACTGAATCGCCCGATGTGCGGCTTTGCAGTTACGGCCGCACGCCAATGAAAGCGGTCATGAGCAGCTGTTGAAAATTTGCGTACAGGCTGCGGTTAAAGAGGAAATAATTAAAAAGTTATAAGACATATGTCAAACAAAGCGTTACTCATAATCCTCGATGGCTATGGCATTGGAGACCATGGCAAGGATGATGTTATTTTCAATACTCCAACTCCTTATATTGACAGCCTTGTGGCTCAGTATCCTCATTCTGAACTTCAGGCCAGCGGCGAGAACGTGGGTCTGCCCGACGGACAGATGGGCAACTCAGAGGTGGGTCACCTCAATATCGGCGCAGGGCGTGTGGTATATCAGGATCTTGTGAAAATTAACCGCGCAATTGCCGACGGGTCTTTCGCCGAGAACCAGGAAATAAAAGATGCGTTCACTTATGCCCAGAAGCATAATGTGCCTATCCATTTTATGGGCCTTGCATCGGCCGGAGGCGTACACTCAAGCCTTGGTCATCTTTATGCCCTTTGCGACACCGCCAAGGCTTACGGCCTTGACAAGGTTTATCTTCACTGCTTCATGGACGGACGCGACACCGACCCCAAGAGCGGAGCCGGTTTCCTTCAGGAAATCAAAGAGCATTGCGACAAGAGCGCAGGCACAATCGCTTCTGTCATCGGCCGTTACTATGCCATGGACCGCGACCATCGCTGGGAGCGACTGAAAGAGGCTTACAATCTTCTTGTGTATGGCGAAGGGAAGCACACCGACAATGTTGTAGAGGCTGTGGAAGAGTCGTATGCCGAGGGTGTTACAGACGAATTCCTCAAGCCAATAGTCAACGACAAGGTTGACGGCAGAATCGGCGCCGGACATGTTGTGATATTCTTCAACTACCGCAATGACCGTGCAAAAGAGCTTACCACAGTTCTCACTCAGCACACCGAGGACGGCATGAACCCGATTCCCGACCTTCAGTATTATTGCATGACTCCTTATGACGATTCATTTAAGGGAGTTCACGTAATTTTCAATAAGTCGGATGTGGCCGACACATTGGCAGAGTATCTTTCATCGAAAGGAAAGAAGCAGCTTCACATTGCGGAGACCGAGAAGTATGCTCATGTGACATTCTTCTTCAACGGTGGCCGCGAGGCTCCATTCGAGGGCGAAGACCGCATTCTTGTGCCTTCTCCCAAGGTTGCCACCTACGACCTGCAGCCGGAAATGAGCGCACCTGAGGTGACAGAGAAACTTGTGGCGGCCATCGACACTGAAAAGTATGACTTCATAGTAGTGAATTTCGCTAATGGCGACATGGTGGGCCACACCGGCGTGTATACTGCTATCCAGAAGGCTGTGGAGACACTCGACAAGTGTGTTGAGAAAGTTGTGGAGGCAGCCAAGGCCCATGGCTATGGCACAATCATTATCGCTGACCATGGCAATGCCGACCATGCCCTCAATGAGGACGGCACACCCAACACTGCCCATTCTCTTAACCCGGTTCCGTTTATATATGTAGGCAACAAGGAGGCAAAAGTGAAGGACGGACGCCTTGCCGACGTGGCTCCCTCGCTCCTCCACATTATGGGACTTCCCAAGCCTGCCGACATGACCGGCGAAGACCTGATTGCCGACTGACCCGGAATCTCTCAAGACTCTCAAATAGAAAGGGAATCTTGATTTGTGATTGAACATAAAACAGAATAATGAGATGACTCACTCATTCCTAATAAAAGCGGCGGTCCCGATGCTGGGACTCGCCGCTTTGTGTTTTTCTGCATCTGCCGAAAAACTTGTGATTCTTCACACCAACGACACGCATTCAACGATTGAGCCGGCGGCTGACGCCACCGGGGGAGTGCTGCAGAGAAAAGCAGTGATCGACTCAGTGAGGAAAGCGGAGAAAAATGTAATTACGGTAGATGCCGGCGACATGGTTCAAGGCTCGCTGTATTTTAAATATTTTCGCGGTGACGTGGAATATCCTCTCATGAACATGATGGGGTATGACGTGCGCATCCTCGGCAACCATGAGTTTGACAACGGCATGGCAGACCTCGCAGAGAAATACAAGACCGTGAAGGCCGACAGGCTCTCTGCCAATTATAATTTTGACGGCACAGAACTTGAGGGCGTGTTCAAGCCCTATGTGATCAAGAAAGTCGGAGGCAAAAAAATAGGGTTCATAGGGCTTAACATCAATCCGGAGAGCCTTATATCCGAACATTGCATAGATGTGGATTTCAAGGAGATTATCCCTACGGCCAACGATCTTGCCGCTTATCTGAAAAATAAGAAAAAATGTGACCTGGTCGTAGCTGTCACCCATATCGGCTATACAAAAGAGAATGATAAGACCACTGATGTTGAGCTCGCGAATGCAAGCCGCGACATCGACATAATCATAGGCGGCCATTCTCATACGCTCATAGACCCTGCCCGCCCGGAGGTATATCCGTCGCTCATTCCAAATGCGGATGGCAGGCCTGTGCGTGTGGCCCAGACCGGGAAGTATGGCAAATATGTAGGGAAAATCACAATAGACCTTGATAATCTTAAAGGCGCAGACGGGTCAAATTTTGATTACGAACTCATTCCGGTGACCGACCGTTTCCCTGATGACGCTCTTGACCGGAAGATGAAGGAGTTTATCGAGCCATACAGGCATGTTGTAGATTCCGTCAACAGCCGTGTGATTGGGAAGTCTGTTTATGACATGAGCAATGACGGGCGTGTAGGCGGCCTTGCAAACATGACAGCCGATTTCGGGTTATGGTATGCCAACCACAAGGCAGACTCGCTTCGCATGTCAGGAATCGATATTCCGCGTATTGACCTTTCCATAATGAATGTAGGTGGGATACGTCATGGAATGCCTGAGGGAGACATAACAGAAGGGCAGATTCTTGCCACTTATCCTTTCTCAAATTATTTTGAGATTGTGGAGTTAAGCGGCTCCGACATCATAGAAGCACTCCGGGTTGCGGCGAAAAAAGGTGGAGAGGCGGTGAGCCATAATGTGAGAGTTGTGACCGACAAAGACAGGAATCTTGTCAGGGTGGTTCTGGATGGTAAAGAAATGAATCCAGACCGGCGTTATCTTTTAGGCACCATCAATTATGTGGCGGAGGGTAACGACGATTTTCGCACGCTTGCCAATCACCGCAAGATATGGAAAGACAGTGTGGAGGTGGCGTCACCGATTCTAAGATGGTTTGAACGCCAGAGAGAGCTCGGCCTGCCTGTGTCCCCGGATCAGACTCCGCGTTTTGTGGTGGATGTCAATGAAGATTAATTTATATGAGAGCGTGGACGGTCGTCGCTATTGTCATTTTGCTCGCATTGTCATGCGGCAGAACGGGGAGTGCTGAAGAAGAATCCTGTCGTGAAGAAAAAACGGATTCCGTGGCGGCATGTCCCGGTGCAGGCGACTTGTCGTCTGAAGCCATGCGCAAGGCAGATTCCGTATTGTCGGGACTCACACTTGAACAACGTGTAGGCCAATGCTTTATGCCGGCTATATATGCCGATTGCAATCCCCCCGCCATGAATCGTCTGCGTGGTTATATCGCCGACTTTCATGTCGGGGGTATTGTGCTTTTGAAGGGAGATTTGCGTTCGGCTGCCCTTATGGCAGGGGAGGGAGGCGCACTCAGAGTGCCGATGTTTATAGCAATAGACGCCGAATGGGGGCTGGGGATGAGATTGAAAGATGCTCCGGGGTTTCCTCGCAACGGGCGGATCGGCGCCGGCGCCGATGAAGATTTGCTCTTCGACTACGGACGCGAGGTTGCCCGTGAATGCCGCAGGGTAGGCATTAACATGGTGCTCGGCCCGGTTGTGGATGTCGCTGAGAATCCACATGGCGTGATAGGAAGCCGCTCTTTCGGCAGTGATCCTGTGAGGGTTGCCGACCTTGGTGTGGCATATGCCAAAGGTCTTGAATCGGGGGGAGTGGTGAGCGTGGCGAAACATTTTCCGGGGCATGGCAGCCCCTGTGGCGACAGCCATGTGTCGTTGCCTGTGATACGACGGTCGCTCAATCAGTTAGACAGCATCGACCTTTATCCGTTCAGAAGTTACATCGACGCGGGTCTGACGGGTGTGATGGCCGGTCATCTTGCAGTGCCGGCCATCGACCCTGAGTCGCTTCCGGCGGCAGTTTCTCCTGTGGTGATAGGAGATTTGCTGAGGGGAGAGCTCGGCTTCAACGGCCTTGTGCTGACAGACGCTCTCAACATGGGGGGCGCAGAAGGGCATGACGCTGCGGCTGCGATTCTTGCCGGCGCTGACATAGTGGTGGCCCCGGCCGACACTGAATATGAAATTAAGAATGTGATTGAAAAAGTGAGGAGCGGAGAACTAGATGCAAGAATTATAGACGAGCGCTGCCGCCGCATACTCTTTCATAAATTTCTCATAGGAATGGGGAAAAGAGACATTGTTCCTCTTGAAGGTTTGCGTGAAGATGTGAAAGGGGATTCAGATTCTCTCTATTACCGTCTCTCTTCTTAGACTCTTGCCCCGGCTTTTTATGGAACGCGCACTAAGGCTCAGAGGCGGCCATTGTCGTGATAGCTGTAGAAAGCATTGCTTGTCACAATCAGGTGGTCGAGCATGCGCAATTTCATATATTCGCATGCTTTCTTCAGCTCTTGTGTTATTTTGTCGTCCTGACTGCTTGGCTTGGTTCCTCCTGAAGGATGGTTGTGGGTGAGAATCACTCCTTCGGCATTTTCGAGCAGAGCCTGTTTTATGGCGGTCTTTACATCAAAAAGCGATGCCGTGCTTGTGCCGGTGGTTAACTGTAGTTCCTTGATTACTTGATTTCTTCGATTGAGCAGCATCACCCATACTTCCTCGTGGTCGAGGTTCCCGATTTTATGGCGCATACGGTTGTAGATCTGTTGCGACGACGAAATGCTTTCCTCCAGGGGGATTTCTTCGTCGCAATATCTTTTAATAAGCTCCATCACGGCCTCTATCTGTATGCTTTTCGTGGTGCCGATTCCTTTAATGTCGCGGAGTTCACGGCGAGTGCGCCTTTCAAGTCGATGAAGTGAGCCGGCGTTTTGTTTCATGAGTCCCCGGCATAGTTCTGTGATAGGATTTCCGGGAGTGCCTGTGCGCAGAATGAGCGCCCATAGTTCAGGAATTGACAGCACTCCGCATCCATGTTTCTCGGCTTTCTCTCTTGGCTGGTCTTCCGGGTCGAAGTCTTTTACGGTGAGGTGAATGGTCTCGTTGTCAGCCTCAATATCCGGATATCCGTTGTTATTTGCCACGTCTTCGTTCAATTTCATCGTTGATGTCACGTCCATGTCCGAGAATAATTTTCCACACATAAGCGCGGATGAATCCGGTGCCGTAGCCGGTGAGCTGCACCATTGCAGCGGCTACACCCAGGGTGCCTATTTTAAGGCTTTTTGTAGATATAATTCCCCAAATCCAAAGCGCGAGAATGTAAACAAGGAGCGGGATGATAAGCCATTTGCAAAAGAAAGCTCCGATAATCATGGCCACGGCTCCTATTACAAACAGGGCCGGAAGCCAGTGTACGGCTTTCATAGAGCCCGGATACAGGAGCTGTAGAGTGATTCTCGACATTCCGAACACATGCACCTGACGCCAGAATTTTTTGAAATCAACGCGGCGTTTGTGGTAGACGGCCACATCAGGAAATAGCGCAATCCTAAATCCTGCAAGCCTGATACGGGTGCTCATGTCGATGTCTTCGCTGAACATTTCGCGAAATCCGCCCACTTTTTCATACACTTTTCTTGAAAATCCCATGTTGAAAGTGCGTGGCGTGAACTTTTCCATGCTCACTTTCCCGCCGCGAATGCCGCCGGTGGTCAGAAATGAAGTCATGGCATAGTTGATTGCTTTCTGAGTGTCGGAGAAAGATTCATGTGCGGCATCGGGGCCGCCGAAGCAGTCGGAAGGGTCTTTTGCAAGCGAGTCTCTAAGTTTCCCGATATAGTCGGGAGGTAAAATGCAGTCAGAGTCAACGAAGATGAAATAATCTCCGTTGGCTCTGTCCATGCCGTAGTTTCGGGCTATGCTTCTCCCGTCGTTACCTTTATAATAATATTTCACGTTTGCCGTGTCGGCAAACTCTCTGCATTGCTCCTCACACTTAACGGTGGAACCGTCTTCCACAATGATTGTCTCGAATCCGCGGTCGGTCTGTGCGCCAAGGCTGGCTAACAGTTCGGCTACTTCTCCCGGACGGTTGTAGACCGGCACAATCACCGAAAACATGATGGAGGCCTCAGAGTTCATAGTTGTCAAGCTTTCACGCGGCCAACATATTCACCTGAGCGAGTGTCAACCTCGATGAGTTCGCCTTCGTTGACGAAGAGGGGCACACGCACGGTTGCTCCGGTCTCTACAGTAGCGGGCTTGAGAGTGTTGGTAGCGGTGTCGCCTTTGATACCGGGCTCAGTGTAGGTGATTTTGAGCACAGTCTTCACCGGCATTTCAGCGTAAAGCACGGTTTCGGTCGAAGCGTCGCTCACAACTTCCACAGTGTCTCCCTCCTTCATATATGCAGACCCTGTCACGAGTTCCTTATTGATAGGCACCTGCTCGAAAGTCTCATTGTTCATGAAGATGTCGTCGCCGCCGTCAGCATAGAGATACTGATAAGGACGACGCTCCACGCGCACGTCTTCGAGTTTTTCGCCGATGTTGAAGCGGCGTTCAAGCACGCGGCCGTCTACCACGTCTTTGAGTTTTGTGCGCATAAAGGTGTTGCCTTTTCCTGGTTTAACGTGGAGGAACTCCACTACGAAATAAAGACGGCCGTCCATGCGGATGCAGGTGCCGTTCTTGATGTCTTGAGCGTTAATCATATCTTTAAAAAGTGTTGTTGTTATTCTTGACAAAAATAGGGTTTTAGAGTGTTTAACCCTGATTCGAGTGCAAAATTAATAAAAAAAAGGGAGAAAAGAAAGGAGAAAGCAAAAGTTCGGGCAACCGCATCGGAATCTACAAAAATTATAAAGATTTAGGCATTATTAAATCGACATGGTCTTGACATCGGGCGTGAAGGCATTATTTTATAGGCATGAGAAACATGCTTATAACGATATTTGACGGAGTTAAGGATCCGCGAAAGATAGATCAATGCACTTATGAACTCGGGGATTTAATGGCGATAGCACTTCTGACATATCTATGTGGAGGAGAGGACTACCC
>VSPM01000043.1 GCA_009775365.1 Muribaculaceae bacterium | reverse complement strand
TGAAAGGCCGCCCAATACTCTATGTCTTTTGCTTGGTTGAAAAACATAAAGTTCTTATCCCGAACTCGCGTTTATAGCAGGCGTGGTGGCATTAACAATGATTGTATGGCGAAAGGCAACCGAAATCAGAGGCACGTTTGTAGAATATCGCTGTCTTGCAGATTATGCCGGAATTATTACGGATTTAAAGAATAACAAGGAGATTCCCGAATATTCTTCAAATGTGGTTTATTTCAGCCGCAGCCGCAAGAGGGGAGAGGTTGAGAGCAAGCTGATGTATTCTATAATAAACAAGGAGCCCAAAAGAGCGGACCATTATTTTATTATCAATCCGGAATATGCCGACGATCCCTACACACTCGAATATGATGTAGACATAATAGTGCCCGACACCATGTATGAAATCAAGGTGAGGATGGGATTTAAAGTCGAGCCCAAAATAACTGTCTATCTCAGGCAGATAGTTGAAGACCTTGTGGCAGATGGCAAAATGAATCTCACAAGCAGTTATCCGTCATTGCGCAAGCGTGGGATTCCCGGCAATTTCAAATTCATAATTTTGCATAGAATATTTTCACCTTCAAGCACATGTGGCAAAACGGCGTCGATGCTTATGAAGTGTCACGCCTTGATAAGGAAGATTTCGATTTCAGACGAGAAAGCAATGGGGCTTGACACAAGCAATGTGGTGGTGGAGACAGTCCCGCTGATAATAAACACTTCTGACGCAAGGCGGATAGCCAGGTCGGAGAACGGGTGGACAGACAACGGGCAGGATTTGGCCGGCAAATGAAAAATGAGCAGTTTTTAGATTAAGATTAAGAGTATATTTGGAAAATCGGCTTAAAATTTGTAACTTCGCAGTCAGATTTCGAGGCGGAATAGGGGAGTGTCGTGCCCTTTGTCCCGTGATTCACAAAGAATAAACAAGCGAACACATCAACAAAGAATAATTATGGAAATAGAAGGAAGAATAATACTGGATCTTCCCCTCCAGACCGGAACGTCGAAAGCCGGCAAACCCTGGAAAAAGAAAGAATGGGTTCTTGAAACATTTGGCTCTTATCCCCGCAAAGTGAAATTTCACATTTTTGGCGACCGTGTAGACACAATCCGTCTTGAGCCGGGCAAGGACTATGTGCTCTCCTTCGATTTAGAGAGTCGTGAGTTTAATGGCAAATGGTACACCGACGTGAGTGTATATCAGGCTCGCGACTATGTTCCACAAGGTTATCCTCAAGGAGCTCCTGCCGCATCTCCGGGATATGGCATGGAATCTCAGCCTTCATATGGCGCGGCCCCTCAGGATGGTTATGCGGCTCCCGGTGCAGCCCCGTTTGGCGCGGCGCCTCAGCCCACATTCAGCCAGCCCGGCGGAGCAGAAGAAGATCTCCCTTTCTGACAGACGACGTCCCCTTTTAAGGGAGGTGACGTCGTAAAATATTGTTAAAACACGCGGTTCGCTTCAAAATAAAAGAGGTGAACCGTGTGTTTTATGCGATTTTAGAGCCGAATACTTGGCTATGTGTGTGATTTTTTGTAATTTTGCGCTCGCAGGATATAATTACGCTATGCTTAGCGGTAATTTATAAGGTAAATAAGGCCTTATTTAAGGTAAAAAAGATAACTCAAGAATATGCAGAAGGTCAAGCGACTTGAACGCGACAAGATTGGTCTCCTTTTGGAGACAAGTTGGGAAGTATGCAATAAAATAGGAGGAATTTATACGGTTCTCTCTACTAAGGCACGCGTTTTACAGGAAAAATTCGGAGATAAGTTGGTATTCATAGGCCCGGATGTCTGGACAGAAGACACTCCGTCACCTTATTTCATAGAGCGCAAAACTCTTCTCAAGCAAGCGTCATCGCGTCTTAAACTCCCGTATGGAATCACAATAAGAGTGGGAAGATGGGATATCCCCGGTTCTCCGCAGGTGGTTCTCGTGAAATTCGAGGGGGTGTATGAGCATCTTAACGAGATTTTTGGCCAAATGTGGGAGAATTTCGGAGTGGATTCCATGCACGCCTATGGCGACTATCATGAGGGATGCGCATTTGCCGTGGCAACGGCAATAGTTATGCAGGCTCTGGCCCGGCATCTCAATGTGAAAGGGAATAACGTGGTGGCTCACTTCAACGAATGGACCACAGCAATGGGGCTGCTTTACTTAAAGCACAACATGCCTGAGGCCGCCACTGTCTTTACCACTCACGCCACAAGCATAGGAAGGAGCATTTGTGGCAATGGCAAGCCACTGTATGATTATTTCACCGGATATAACGGCGACCAGATGGCAAGAGAACTCAACATGGAGGCAAAGCATTCTCTTGAAAAAACAGCGGCACATAATGCTGACTGCTTCACTGCTGTGAGTGAGGTGACAGCCCGTGAATGCGAGCAGCTGCTCGACATTCGCCCTCAGGTGGTCACTCCTAACGGCTTTGAGCCGGATTTCGTTCCTGAGGAAAAGAAATATGCGCGTTTGCGTTCAGAAGGAAGGAAAACAATCCTTGATATTGCCTCTGCTCTGAAAGGCAAGAAGTTTGCCGACGACACTATGATTGTGGCAACATCAGGAAGAAATGAATATAGAAACAAAGGTCTTGACCTGTTTCTTGATGCATTGTCCGACCTTGACAAGCGCACGCCCGGTAAGAGTGTGCTCGCTTTGGTGCTCGTGCCTGCATGGGTGAAAGAGCCTTTTGAAAGTCTTAAAGATGCCATGGCAAAAGGTGGCGAAGGCGCGTTGTCTCCCGACTATCTTACTCACCGACTCAATAACGAAGACTCAGACTCGATAGCCTGCCGGATTCGTTCGCTGGAGTGCGAGGGCAGACTGCATGGCTCGGTTGACGTGGTGTATGTGCCTTGTTATCTTGATGGTGGCGATGGAATAGTGAATGTCTCATATTACGACATCCTCCCTGCAATCGACATAACAGTCTTCGCTTCATATTATGAACCTTGGGGATATACTCCGCTTGAGAGTGTCGCTTTCGGTGTGCCTACGGTCACAACCGATAAAAGCGGTTTCGGGCAGTGGATCCTCTCCAATTTTACGAATTCTATAATGGATTGCGGAGTGAAGGTGATAGGTCGCACCGATTCAAATTACTGCGAGGCTGTGGCAGAGATCGGGAATCAGCTTGAGGCATATTCCAATTCTTCTGAGAGCGAGGTTAAAACTGCTCGCGACGCGGCGTCAGCCACAGCAGAAAAGGCGGATTGGAAATATTTTATTTCAGCATATGACGAGGCATTTAAAGTGGCCGAAGAGCGCCGTGATGCCCGTATAAAATAATAACAGAACAAGAAAATTTCAATAACTTTTATAATGAAACTTCAGGTTAGCAATACAAATGAGCCCGTGTGGCGTAACCTCACAGTGAGCGCAGAACTTCCTAAGGAGTTGAAGCCGCTTGAGGAACTGTCTAAAAACCTATGGTGGGTGTGGAACAGCGAAGGTAAGAATCTTTTCCGCGACCTTGATCATGGCCTATGGCGCAAGGTTGGTGAAAACCCTGTGATGCTTCTGCAGCAGATCAGCTCTGCCCGCCTCAACGAGGTTCTTGCTGATGAAAACATGATGGAGAGAATTAACGGTGTGTATGCGGCATTTAAGGAATATATGGCAAAGCCCATGCGCAACGACATTCCCTCTGTGGCATATTTCTCTATGGAATATGGCCTTTGCAATTGTTTAAAGATATATTCCGGTGGTCTTGGCGTGCTTGCCGGTGACTATATCAAGCAGGCTTCAGACAGTTGCGTGCCAATGACAGCAGTCGGCTTCCTTTACAGATATGGTTATTTCGCGCAGTCTCTTTCAATCGACGGACAGCAGATCGCCAACTACGAACCTCAGAATTTTGACCAGCTTCCTATTGAGCCGGTTCTCGGTGAGGATGGCCAGCCGATGATTCTTGAGGTGCCGTTCCCGGGCCGCATGATCTATTGCCATGTGTGGCGCGTGAACGTGGGCCGCATGAATCTCTATCTTCTCGACACAGACTTTGATATGAATTCCGAGTATGACCGCCCGATCACTCATAAACTCTATGGCGGCGACTGGGAGAACCGCATGAAGCAGGAATATCTTCTTGGCATCGGCGGCATCTATATGCTCAACCGTCTTGGAATTCATACTGACATATATCATGCAAATGAGGGCCATGCCGCTCTTCTTAATCTCCAGCGTCTTGTTGACTACGTTCAGAAGGAGAATCTTCCCTTCAATGTGGCTCTTGAAGTGGTGCGTGCAAGTTCTCTCTACACTGTTCACACTCCGGTTCCTGCCGGCCATGACTATTTCGAGGAGAGTCTTCTTGGCAAGTATCTCGGCGAGTATCCCGCCAAACTTGGCATCTCATGGAATGACCTCATCAACATGGGCCGTGAGAACCCCGACACTCCGGAGCGTTTCTCCATGAGCGTGTTCGCGCTTAACACATGCCAGGAGGCAAACGGCGTGAGCTGGCTGCACGGAGAGGTTTCCAAGAAGATGTTTGCCGGAGTATGGAAAGGCTACGGGCCTGCTGAGTCTCATGTGAAATATGTGACCAACGGCGTGCATATGCCCACATGGGCTGCTTCTGAATGGAAGTCATTCTATATGCAGAACCTTGGCGAAAAAATGTTTGAAGACCAGAGCAATCCTGATGCATGGAAGGGTATTTTCAATGTTCCCGATGAAGAAATCTGGAACATGAGAATGACTTTGAAAAACAAGTTTATCAACTTCGTCAAGAAAGACTTCAAGGAGAAATGGCTGAAGAACCAGGGTGATCCGGGTGCAGTGGTCAATATTCTTGAGAGAATCAACCCCAATGCGCTTATCATTGGTTTCGCACGTCGTTTTGCCACTTATAAGCGTGCACACCTTCTTTTCACAGACCTCGACCGTCTTGCAAAGATTGTGAACAACGACAAATATCCTGTTCAGTTCATCTTCTCCGGAAAGGCGCACCCTGCCGACGGAGCTGGCCAGGGCCTGATCAAGCGCATTGCTGAGATTTCAAAGATGCCGCAGTTCCTCGGTAAGATTATATTCCTTGAGGACTACAACATGATAGTTGCAAAACGCCTTGTGACCGGTGTTGACATCTGGCTCAATACCCCGACCCGTCCGCTTGAGGCTTCCGGCACATCAGGCGAAAAGGCCGAGATGAACGGCGTGCTCAATTTCTCTGTGCTTGATGGCTGGTGGTATGAAGGCTACAAGTTTGATGAACTTGCAGGCTGGGCGCTCACCGACAAGAGAACATACACAGACCAGTCGCAGCAAGACCGTCTTGACGCTGCCACAATCTATTCAATGCTCGAAAATGAAATAGTTCCTCTATATTTCAAGAAGAACTATAAAGGCTACAGCCCTGAATGGATCGACCGCATCAAGCGTTCAATCGGCCACATCGCGCCTCATTTCACTATGAAGCGTCAGCTCGATGATTATATTTCACGTCTTTATGCTCCCGAAGCAAAACGTGCCGCCGAGCTCAAGAAGGGTAATTATGCCAAGGCTCGCGAAATCGTGGCCTGGAAAGAGGAGGTTGCCTCTAAGTGGAATCAGGTTGAAATCCTGAGCGTGGATGTAAACGATGGTTTTGTGGGCAAGTCTGCAATCCGCACCGGTAATCCTATCGATGTGAAGTGTGTGATCGACACAAAGGGTCTTGGAGATTCTATCGGAGTTGAGGTTGTAAAATATCGCGACCACGACGGCGAAAGCGAGTTTGTCGGCACTGAACCTCTGAAGATTGTGAAGAAGGATGGCGGAGTCTACACCTACGAGCTCAAGAGCAAAGTGGAGAATGCCGGCACATTCCGTTATTCACTTCGCATGTATCCTAATAATCCTGCGCTCCCTCATCGTCAGGACTTCGCTTACTCTCGCTGGTTCTAACTAATATATATGCCGACAGATTAGAGACTGTCCGGTTTCATAAATAGATAAAACAGACGATGCAAACATTTAATAGAGTTTGCTTCGTCTGTTTTTATTTGTAGATATATTGATTTGAAAATCCAAATTATATATTATGTGTAGGATGGCTTATATGATAAATCGTTAAGGAGGCGACCTCAGAAAATCAGTAAAATTTGAAAAATTATTTCTGCGCAGTAAACAAAACAACACTTTGGATTGTATTATATATAGAAAATCGTTTCATGATGTTAGGTTAGTTAGAAAGTATTATGGAAAAACAAAGGATGCGGTCGATGTGAATCGGCCGCATCCTGCTTTTTCTTCTGCATTATATATAATGTCATAAAAATAGAGGGGCGACCTATTGATCGTCCCTCTCACAAGTGTTAGTGGCTAAGGTTAGGTGAATTATTCTTCTTCTTGGGTCTCAGCATATTCTTTGAGCAACTTCTCCTGTACGTCGCCCGGAACGAGCTCGTATGAAGAGAACTGCATTGTGAATGAGCTGCGGCCTCCTGTGATTGAACTTAGTGAAGTAGAGTAGGATGCCATCTCTTTGAGAGGCACTTTAGCATTGAGCTTTTCAATGCCGTTGTCAGACTCCATGCCCATGATTATGGCGCGACGACCCTGAAGGTCACTCATGACGTCGCCCATAGTGTCGCCCGGTGTGAATACCTCCACATCATATACGGGTT
This sequence comes from Muribaculaceae bacterium, assembly GCA_009775365.1. Lineage (GTDB taxonomy): Bacteria > Bacteroidota > Bacteroidia > Bacteroidales > Muribaculaceae > Lepagella. The sequence goes on along the minus strand of VSPM01000043.1, from coordinate 16,420 downwards.
CCAGAATTTTGGGGTTTGCATTTTTGAATGCTTGCGAGAATGCGTTGCGTCCGGCGAGACGGAATGAGATTTCATTTGAATCAACCGGGTGCATCTTGCCGTCATAGATCATAACTCTCACGTCGCGAGCATATGAACCGGTCAGCGGCCCTTGCTCCATGCGATCCATAAGACCTTTCACAATAGCCGGGATGAAGCGAGCATCAATTGCACCGCCCACGATGCAGTTATAGACTACAAGCTTGCCGCCCCATTCGAGAGGTATCTCCTGCTTGTCTCTGACATTAAGTTTGAACTCCTGGTTGCCAAACTTGTAGGTGTCAGGCTCGGGCATACCCTCTGTGTAAGGCTCTATAATGAGATGAACCTCGCCAAACTGTCCTGATCCACCAGACTGTTTCTTATGGCGATAGTCGGCGCGGGAAGCCTTGGTGATAGTTTCGCGGTAAGGGATTTTGGGTTCTGTGAACTCGATGGGGAGTTTCTCATTATTTTCGATTCTCCACTTGAGTGTGCGGAGATGGAATTCTCCCTGTCCCTTAACAAGAGTCTGTTTCAGCTCCTTGCTCTGCTCCACAATCCATGTGGGGTCTTCTTCGTGCATTCTCACGAGTATGCTCATGAGTTTCTCAGCATCGCTTTCAGTCACCGGCTTAATAGCGCGGATATATTTGGGGGCGGGATATTTGATGAAATCAAACTGATATTCGCAGCCCTTTTCATTCAGAGTGTTGCCTGTGCGCACATCTTTGAGCTTAACTGCGGCGCCTATGTCGCCGGCCTCAAGTTTTTCGATAGGTGTTCGCAACTGCCCACAGATTGTGAAAATCTGCGCAAGACGCTCTTTGCCGCCGCGTGACACATTGTCGAGGTCTTCACCGGCCTTGAGTGTGCCGCTCATAACCTTGAAGTAAGACACCTCGCCGATGTGTGGCTCAACAGAAGTCTTGAAGAAGAACACTGAGAGCGGGCCGTTTGCATCGGGCTTAACCTCTTCGCCATTGATGGTTTCGGGAGCCGGCATATCTGACACGAACGGGCAGACATTTCCGAGGAATTCCATCATGCGGCGAACGCCCATGTCTTTCAATGCGCTGACAATAAACACCGGGAAGATGCTTCGGTCGATAAGTCCCTTGCGGATTCCTTCGCGCATTTCGTCTTCTGTAAGATGTCCTTGCTCGAAATATTTGTCCATAAGAGTCTCGTCGTTTTCAGCGGCAGCCTCAACCAAAGCGTTATGAAGCTCGTTGGCTCTTTCCATCTGGTCTTCGGGAATGTCTGTCACTGTAGGCACTCCACCGTCAGGTCCCCACTCATATTTCTTCATAAGAAGAACGTCGATCATTGAGTGGAAATTCGGGCCGCTTTCAATAGGATACTGCACAGCGATTACTTTCGGGCCGAAGTGCTCACGAAGTTGCTCGATTACATTATCATAGTCAGCCTTTTCACCATCAATCTGATTGAGGGCAAAAAGTATGGGCTTTTTGAGTTTTCCTGTGGTGCGGAAAATGTTTTGTGTTCCTACCTCCACGCCATATTCAGAGTCAACCACAATCACTCCTGTGTCGCACACGCCAAGAGCTGTATATGAGTTGCCAACGAAGTCATCTGCTCCGGGACAATCAATCACATTGAGTTTCTTGCCATTGAATTCAGCGTTGAAAACTGTCGAGAATACAGAATAGCCATATTCTTTCTCTACCGGGAAATAGTCGGAAACGGTGTTGCCGGCATCAATTGTGCCGCGACGTTTTATGACTCCACACTCGAAGAGCATTGACTCAGCAAGTGTGGTTTTTCCCGAGCCCTTAGATCCGATAAGGGCAATGTTTTTGATTTCGTTGGTCTTATAAATCTTCATATTGTATAAGATTTTTAGGTGTTGTCTTAATGCGTGTTCCACACAGTTCTGTGTGAAAAGCGACGCAATTTAGTAAAAAAATATTAATTAGTGATGCTTCTGTTATATGTTAAACAACACATTTCTATTTTTTTTATTATATTCGCTGTATATTCGCGGCGCGAATAAATCAGTATGTAAAGACAACTGTCAATATTTCAGCATGAAAGAAACTTCTCTGTATATTCATATTCCATATTGTCGCTCAAAGTGTATTTATTGCGATTTCTATAGCGGAGGCGAGCGGATTGCTCAGTGGCCGCGTTTGCTTGATGCATTGTGTTGCGAAATGCAGTTGCGTAAAAATGAATTGTCGGTTCTGCCGTCGTCTATATATATAGGAGGAGGCACGCCGTCGTTAATGCCCGTGGGGATTCTGAAATCTTTGGTTGGAAAAATTAAGGAAATATTTGGATGCGAAGGCATGATCGAAGAATTCACTATCGAGGTGAATCCGGATGACGTCACGGAGAATAGTTGCGAGGCTTGGAAGGACTGTGGGGTGACAAGGGTGAGCATGGGGGTGCAGTCTTTTCAAGACAATGAATTGTCTTGCATCGGGAGACGGCATAATTCAGATTGTGCTTTAAAAGGGGTCGAGATATTGAAAAATGTGTTTGATAATATAAGCATTGACTTGATGTTCGGATTGCCGAATCAATCAATGGAAAGTTGGAAGTCTACTGTTGAAACAGCAGTGTCGCTTGCACCTTCACATATATCAGCTTATTCATTGATGTTTGAAGAGGGCACAGCTTTGACTGTGTTGAAAAATGAAAGGCGCTTATTGTTGCCTTCTGAAGAAGACTGCATTGAAATGTGGAATTATCTTTCTGAAAGGTTAGCAAAGGCTGGATACAGACAATATGAGATATCTAACTATTCATTGCCGGGAATGGAGTCTCTTCACAACAGCCGTTATTGGGACGGTTCCCCATACCTCGGCATCGGCCCCTCCGCCCATTCTTACGACGGGGCAAGAACCCGCCGTTTTAATCCGCCTGACATTAATGGCTATCTCAACTGCTATTCTCCTTTCACAGATGATCAGGTCTGCACTGACGAAGAAGCATATGGCTCTAAAAAGTTTTATAATGAAGAGTTCCTTTCTGATGAGGAACTGTTAGAGGAAATGATTCTGACAAGAATGCGCACGAGGAATGGCATAAAACTCGCCGAGGTAGAGGCCAAATTCGGTAAAGACGCGTCAGAGAGAATAATGCGCAACGCGGCAAAACATCTGTTGTCGGGAGTGCTCGAAGAGCATAAAGGGAGTATCGTTCTTACAAAGAAGGGGGTGATGATTTGTGATGACATCATCCTTGATCTTGCATTGTAGGCCCGTTGGCCTCATATCATAATTAGAGCTCTGTCTGGAGAAACGTGGATTATGCTGTAGATATGAAAACGATATGATTCTTGCTTGGTGAGTGCGGTTGCAAGATATTATTGCTTGTAAATTGGCAATATAATAAACGAATTATGTCGACAGTGTGAAGAATTATTACTAAAATGTTGCAAATGTGCAAAAATCATGATAACTTTGCACCATTAAAAGCAAAGAGCATTAAATGACAGATGGCTCTCAAATACAGGAAAATGTCAAAAGGTAGAAGGTTATATTTCACAAAAATGCAAGGTTGCGGCAATGATTATGTATATGTCGATGCCCTTGGGACACCCACCTCAATAGATTTGCACACGATAGACCTCTCTGATTTGTCACGCAAGATAAGCGACCGGCATTTTGGCGTTGGCAGCGACGGGCTGATAGTTATAATGCCCTCCGCTAGTGCCGATTTTCGTATGAGGATGTTTAACGCCGACGGGTCGGAAGCCCAGATGTGTGGCAATGGCTCAAGATGTGTGGCAAAATACCTTTATGATAAAGGATTTACCGATAAATTAGAGTTTACGCTTGAGACGCTTGCAGGTGTGAAGACATTGCATCTTCTTGTGGAGAATGGGGAGGTTGTAGAAATTAGTGTAGACATGGGGCGTGCTTATTTAAGCAGAAAAGATGTGCCTGCCGCAGGTGATCCGGATTCTGTCATGAAACAAGAGCCGGTAATAATCGGCGACGAGTGTTTTAAGATTACGGCAGTAGGGATGGGAAATCCTCACGGAGTTATATTTGCAGACAAAATAACCGACAGGCATATCCGTCACTATGGCAGAATTATTGAAACATTGGAAATCTGGCCTGAAAGAGCCAACATAGAATTTGTGGAGGTTAAAGACCGCAGACATATAAAAATGAGGGTTTGGGAAAGGGGAACCGGCGAAACATTGGCATGTGGCACGGGAGCTTGTGCGAGTGTCGTGGCCGGGTTTATAAATGGCCTGGTAGATGACGATGTGGAAGTGGAGCTGCCCGGAGGCAAGTTAAATGTGAGTTATGATTCTGTTTCCGGCCATGTCAAACTTCGCGGCTGTGCTGAATTTGTTGCCGAGGGAGTGTGTTATTTAGATTGAAAGTGAATGATATTCTTTTGATAGTTCATTTCATGAAAAATAATCGCAAGGGCAAGTTTATGCAATTGCAAAGAGCAGGTTTGAATAAGGTTCGTAGAAAATATAATATGGGTATAAAACAATGATTAAGGTAAATGATAATTTTCGGAAGTTGTCTGCGTCATATCTTTTTTCGGAAGTTGCGCGAAAGATAGCATCTTTTAAAAGCGATAACGGAAATTGCAACGTGATTCGCATGGATATTGGAGATGTGACAATACCCATGTTGCATTCTGTTGTGGCGGCAATGCATGAAGCAGTAGATGAGTTGGCGTTGTCAACATCCTTTAGAGGATATGGCCCGGAGCAAGGCTATCCATTTCTCAGGAATCTTATTGCCGAGCATGATTATGCGGAAAGGGGCTTGGCTATTGATGCTTCCGACATTTTTATTAGTGACGGTGCCAAGAGCGACCTTGCAAATCTTGGCGATATTTATTCAAGAGACTGCATTGTGGCCGTTATGAATCCGTCATATCCGGTGTATGTTGATGACAGTGTGATTGACGGAAGGGCCGGCGAGTTTGTCGGCGGGAGATGGAATCGGCTCATGTATCTTGATTGCAATTCATATAATGATTTTGTGCCGGATTTGCCAAAGCAGAAAGCAGACATTATTTTTCTTTGTTTCCCCAATAATCCTACAGGTGAAGGAATCACCAAAACCGCGCTTTCAAAATGGGTAGAGTATGCAAGGGAAAACGGGAGTGTAATAATCTACGACTCCGCTTATGAAGCATTTGTGAGAGAACATGATATTGTCAGATCAGTCTATGAGATTGATGGTGCCGACGAAGTGGCAATAGAAGTTCGCAGTTTTTCCAAGACAGCGGGTTTCACAGGAGTCAGGTGTGGCTATACGGTTGTGCCACATAAATTAAAAGGCAGATTTGCTGATGGGTCGGTAGTGGATTTGAACTCCTTGTGGAACAGGCGTCAGACTACCATGTTTAACGGCGCATCATATATTTCACAGAAAGGGGCGGCCGCAATCTACACTCCTGCCGGGAAAAAAGACGTGAAAGCGGCAACAGATTATTACATACGCAATGCAAGAATAATTAAGGAATCGTTGCAAAAGATAGGATTCTGTGCATATGGTGGTGTCAATTCCCCGTATGTATGGGCCAGTCCGGGCGATGGCCGCAATTCATGGGAGATTTTTGAATCCCTATTACAGAAGTATCATTTCTCCTCAACTCCGGGGTCTGGTTTCGGGCAAAATGGTGAGGGCTTTGTAAGGCTCACCGGGTTCAATAGCCTGGAGAATACTCAGAATGCTATGCAGATGATGATAAATGCTTAAAGCAAAAATAATATTACAGGTATGTCAGAATTAAGATTCAAGAGCGTTGAGGAGGCATCCTCGCGCAAAGCGGTGAAAGTGGATCTACCTAAAGAGAGGGTAGACAAGTATTACGCTGAGAAAGTGTTCAATCGTCAGAAAATGTTTGAATATCTTCCACGCGCCACTTATGAGGCTCTTGTAAAAGCCATCGACAATAAGGAGCATCTGAGCCGCGAAGTGGCCGACAGCGTTGCCGAGGGCATGAAGCGTTGGGCTGTGGAGCAGGGCGCCCGTCACTACACACATTGGTTTCAGCCAATGACCGGTGGAACAGCAGAAAAACACGACGCTTTCATAGAGCATGACGGCAAGGGGGGCGTAATAGAGACTTTCACAGGGAAATTGCTTGTGCAGCAGGAGCCTGATGCGTCAAGTTTCCCAAATGGGGGGATACGCAACACATTCGAGGCACGTGGCTATTCTGCTTGGGACATTTCTTCGCCTGCGTTTATTGTAGGCAACACGCTCTGCATACCGACGATATTTATATCTTACACCGGTGAGGCTCTTGATTACAAAACGCCATTCTTGAGGGCTCTCAATGCAATTGACAAATCTGCAACCAGGATAGCGCGTTTTTTTGACCCTGCTGTGAATCATGTGGTGTGTTATCTTGGGTGGGAGCAAGAATATTTCCTTGTGGACGAGGCGCTATATATGGCACGCCCTGATCTCGCTCTGACAGGAAGAACCCTGATGGGACATGAAAGCGCGAAAAATCAGCAGCTTGAAGACCATTATTTCGGATCTATACCAAGCAGGGTAGAGGCATTCATGCTTGATCTCGAAATAGAGTGCCATCGTCTTGGCATTCCTGTGAAGACTCGTCATAACGAAGTTGCCCCCAATCAGTTTGAATTGGCTCCGGTCTATGAGGAGGCGAATCTTGCCAATGACCATAATCTGCTTCTGATGTCGGTGATGAATGAAGTGTCGAGGCGTCATAATTTTCGGGTCCTCCTTCATGAAAAGCCTTTTGCCGGAATCAACGGCAGCGGCAAACATAACAACTGGAGTCTTGGCACCGACACAGGGAAGCAGCTCTTTTCTCCGGGAAAAACTCCCAAAAGCAATCTTGAATTCATTGTTTTTATAAGCAATGTCATGGCCGCCGTTCACAAGCACAATGCTCTCTTGAAGGCTTCAATCATGTCGGCCACCAATGCTCATCGCCTTGGCGCAAACGAGGCTCCTCCGGCCATCATTTCTATGTTCCTTGGCAGCCAGCTCAATGAAATACTCAACAGCATAGAGAAGAATGAGACTGAAGCCATCATTCTTCAGGGAAAAGAGGGCGTGCGTCTCGACGTGAATCAGATTCCTGAGCTCATGATTGATAACACTGACCGCAACAGGACAAGCCCGTTTGCGTTCACCGGCAATCGATTTGAGTATCGCGCGGTAGGGTCGTCGGCCAACTGTGCTTCCGCGCTTATTGCCCTTAACTCTGCCGTGGCTGCGGAATTTGATGAATTTGCCGACAGGGTGGAGAAAAGAATTGCCAATGGCGAGAATTGCGAGAAGGTGCTTCTTGATGAAGCTCGCGAGAATATCATAAAATCGCGTGTGATTCAGTTTGACGGAAACGGATATAGCGATGAATGGAAAGAGGAGGCTAAGCGTCGCGGACTTGACACCGAATCATCCGCTCCTCTGATGTTTGACACTTATCTAAGCGATGCGAGTGTGGATATGTTTGAGAAAGTAGGCATATTCTCTAAGAAAGAGCTTGAAGCCCGCAATGAGGTGAAATGGGAGATGTATTCCAAGAAACTTCAGATCGAGAGCAGGGTTCTCGGAGATTTGGCCATTAACCATATCATTCCGGCGGCAATTTCATATCAGCGTCTGCTTCTTGACAATGTTTATAAAATAAAAGAGCTTTTTGATGCCGACAAGGCAAAGGCTATAGGGGGGCAGGATCTTGCCACGATAGAAACCATGGCCGGCCATCTGAGTTCAATAAAGAAACTTGTGGAAGAAATGGTGTCGAATCGCCATATTGCTAACCGCAAGCCGAGCGAGCGAGAGAAGGCTATATCATATCACGACACTGTCGCTCCGCTAATGGAGGAGATACGTGTTCACATCGATGCTCTTGAACTGATGGTGGATAACGAGATATGGCCGTTGCCGAAATACAGAGAACTGCTTTTCATACGCTGATAAACCGCATTCACGGATTAAAAGAGATAGCAGGCTGCGCTTAGTGGCTTGCTATTTTTGTTTTCTTTAAGCATAATTTTGCATTGTTAATGAACTTAAAAAATATCGTAAAATGCCAATGGATTGTTAAATTTATGTTAATTATCAAAATTATTATATGTTTTGCAGCAGTGTTTAAAAAAATATTTGTAACTTTGCAGTGAGTTTTTCATGGTATTAGATTTTAAGGTTAACAGAAAGATTGGTTGTCGGGACGACAATCAATTTTTTTGCCCCTTTAGAAACAGAGATTCCTTTTGTTAAATATCTGATATAGTGAAAATCTCAAGAGTTTTCTTAAAATTCTCTTAGAATTAATTCACGGTAAGACAGATAAATCACGCAATTCTGTTTGCTTGACTTGCGGAATATTTCCAAACTTTCACGTTGAAAACATGAAGGTTGGAAGGTTTCCTAAGAACGTGATTGCACACGACAGTGTTGTCGATTGATTCATATTTATTATTGCGCGTTAGTTTCAAGAGATTTTCAGAACTTCTTACACCTTGTCAACGTATAATTTAGTATCTTCTTACGCTCCTTATAAGAGCGTGGCAGATAATGCTCACCGTATGGATGATTCTTTTTGAATCGCATTATGATTATTTTGTCAATATTGTTATCGTAGATTTACCTTAGTAAAAACAATCTTCTGTTAACAAAATATAAAATAATACTTGAAAATCTCATAAAAGTTAAATCTATGTTAAAACATGAATTTTTTATATGTTTTATAACAGTGTTTGAAAAAATATTTGTAACTTTGCAGTGAGTTTTTCATGGTATTAGATTTTAAGGTTAACAAGAAGATTGGTTGTCGGGATGACAATCAATTTTTTTTTGCACATATGCGAGGCATGCAGTCTCTTTATATGTATTGCCGGTGTATGAAGGGTCTGATTTTCGTTGCCATATAAAGATAGTCATAAAAAATGCAGTCCTCACACATTAATTGCGGTCTTGGCTTCGTTATTAGAATAGTAATGGGAGTTGTAATTTGATTCCGATAAATATATTTCTAACATAAATTGCTTTTGAATGATGACTGCACTTCGTAAATGGTTTCCTGTCTTCATGTTAATTTCTGCATCAGTGAAAGGTGCTTTCGCATCGGATGTAGTGTTTAATAACCCTGACAATGCCGGGCACTGGGGAGTGAGGGCTTCGTTAGATGTTTCTAACCCGGGCGACTGGAAATCGAGTATTATAAAGATCAATATGTTTGAGTCTCGTCTTGGCGCTTCAGCAGGGGCATATTATCATCTTCCTTTAGTTGCAAACTTATATTTTGAGCCGGGTGCTTCTTTGTTTTACGACACATATAAGATGGATTTTGCAATTGATGAGTCAAACAACATACCGTCCGGACATATCGATAAATTCGGCATAAGGGTTCCCCTTGATTTTGGGTTTCATTTCGACATCTGGGAAAATGCTTCGTTATTTATTAAGACAGGCCCACAGTTGATGTATGGCTTCACAGAGAAGATGCACATTCCTATTGAAGAGGAGTTTGATAACGACATGTATGGTGAAGACGGAATGCTTAATCGTTTCGATTTGCTGTGGGACATAGCAGCAGGTGCAGATTTTGGCCGATGGAATGTTGCATTGGGATATGATTTCGGATTGTTGAATCTTGCAAAGAACACCGGAGGCCGCATCTTATATCATGAAAATTACTTTCGCATTTCCGTAGGCTTTGCATTCTGAATATAACGTTTCCGACGCAAGCTTGCTGGAATGTGGTTGCAAGTATCGGCAGGGTAAAAAGGTGTCTTTATTACATCCTTGCTGATAGGTTAGGGTCTTATGCGAAGAAAAAAAAGTGAAAATGTGTAAGCAATTTTATGTTACTAAACATATTTTCACTAATTTTGCACTTTCAAAAGGCGCGGCTGCGGTAGTCGTTGCCCCAAAATTTAGTGCTAATCTAACATTATTGTTATGACCCTTTCCGGCCCTATTGATTTTAAACCGAAGTTGATTTCGGCTTTAAAAAACTATTCATTATCTCGTTTTAAATCCGATTTGATTGCCGGCATCGTTGTCGGCATCGTGGCATTACCGTTGGCTGTGGCATTTGCTATAGCAAGCGGTGTGAACCCTTCCGTGGGTTTGATTACCGCGATAATCGGTGGTTTCCTCGTTTCTGCCCTTGGCGGATGTTCCGTTCAGATTGGAGGCCCGACCGGCGCTTTCATTATTATTGTGTATGGTATAATTGAGAATTTCGGTCTTGAAGGCCTGGCAATCGCCACTTGCATGGCCGGCTTGATACTTGTGCTTCTCGGCATGTTCCATCTGGGCACTGTCATCAAGTTCATCCCGTATCCGATTGTAGTGGGATTCACGGCGGGCATCGCGCTTACGATATTCTCCACGCAGATGAACGATTTCTTTGGGCTCGGACTTACAGATGTGCCGGCTGCATTTATCCCCAAATGGGGCATGTATTTCAGCAATTTTGGCAATATCGACTTGGTGACAACCATAGTTGGCGTTGTTTCGCTGTTGATTATCATTGCCGTCCCGATGATATCAAAGAAATTGCCCGGCGCCTTGATTGCTATTATTGTAATTACTTTTGTGGTCTGGGTTCTTAACACTTATTATCCGGAATATCATGTGACAACAATTGGCGACCGTTTTCACGGCATGGCGACAGATCTTCCCACTCCAAAAGGTTTCAAAATAACATTGGAGAATATCAATCTATTGTTGCCGTCGGCATTCACGATCGCTATTCTCGGGGCGATAGAATCTTTGCTGTCAGCCACAGTGGCTGATGGTGTCACAGGCTCTCGCACGAGGTCAAACACCGAGCTTATAGGCCAGGGAGTCGCCAATATTGTAGTGCCGTTTTTCGGCGGTATTCCTGTGACCGGAGCCATTGCCCGCACAATGACTAACATCACTAACGGCGGACGCACACCGGTGGCCGGCATTATCCATGCCTTTGTGTTGCTTCTCATATTCCTCTTCATGATGCCGCTTATCAACATGGTTCCGATGGCTTGTCTTGCAGCGGTGCTGATTATGGTTAGCTATAATATGAGTGGATGGAGAACGGTTAAAGGTATTCTCAAGAATCCTAAGAGTGATGTCACAGTGCTTGTGGTGACATTTTTGCTGACAGTTATTTTCGATCTTACGATAGCCATAGAGATTGGCTTGTTGCTCGCGATTGTATTATTCTTGCGCCGTGTGACGGAGAACATACAAATTAAGGTGTATAGCGACCAGCTTGATGTGGCGGAAGGCACTGAAGCCACTACTCATGAGGTGCTTGATGTGGCCAAAGGTGTTCAGGTGTATGAGATTGACGGGCCGTTCTTTTTTGGCGTGGCCACAAAGTTTGAGGAAATCACCCGCTCCACTATGGGCGACAAGCCTCTCGTGCGTATCATAAGAATGAGAAAGGTGCCGTTTATTGATGCTACGGCTGTTCATAACCTTGAGATACTGATTCGCTCTTCACAGGAACATGGAGTACATGTGGTGCTGTCGGGCGTTAACGACAGTGTTAGGGCTGTGCTCGAGCATGTAGGCATTGATCAGCTGATCGGGAAAGATCATATCTGCCCGCACATCACGGTGGCAGTGAAAATGGCAAATCAGCTTGTCGAATCGATATCGCGACAATAATAATCTTCTACGATAATAATGATTTTCAATTAGTAGAGGGGTGCCGTCACGGCGCCCCTCTACTGCTTTAATACTTTTGCTTCGTCATTAGGTGTGGCCGGATGTTTTGGCTTGCGCTCCTGCAAGATTGTGCCGTAGCAGTTCAAGTAGTTGAAGAATGGATAGAACTCTTAAAAGATAAAATGCACCTCAATGCCTATAAATGGCAATGAGGTGCCGGATTATGAATAGCCGTCAATCGAGCACTTTCACTGTCACTGCCGCCACATCCTTGCCGTCAGCAGATCTTCCATATGGCTGTATGCCCACGCATCCACTTCCTCGCCTTCGTGTCCTTTCAGATTCCAATGAGGGAAGAGATGGAGCACGGGCAGGTCTGTCCACTATGATTTCAGGTAATATGCTTCGTCTCCACGCTTGTCTCAGGATATTTGTAACCCACAGTCTTGTAGCCGTGGCTGTGGCTGGCATCTGCTGAGAAAGGAAGGTCTACAACAAAATCGTGGGGCAGTGTCACATCTTTCCACACAACGCCCCTTTTGGCTTCATCGAATTTTGGAGAGTAGGGGCCTTTGTTATGGATTGAGTTTGCTTTCGTGAGGTAGTTGAAGTATTCTGTGCCGCATCCGAAATCTTTAGCGGGATCGGCTGCGTTGCCGAATGCGAATTTCCAGCCAAGATCGAAAGATTCCCTTTCGGCTCCAGCCACGCATACCCTAATGTAGACAATGCGAAGGTGGCTATGGTCCATGGTCTTTTCATAACACATATTTTATCTTTGATTTCAGTTATAAACGACACACAAAAAGAGTGACACTAACGAAACATAGAAAACTGTTTTATTCAGAGCATATTGTCAGAAATCGAAACGGTTTTCTGCGAGCTCGGGTAAGAGCGCGAAATCGAGGACTTCATCCACAGTCTCTACATAATGGAATGTTAGCCCTTTTAGGTAACGTTCGTTAATTTCCTCTATGTCTTTTTTGTTGGCGTTTGAAAGGATAATGTCGGTTATGCCCGCTCTTTTTGCCGCCAGAATTTTCTCTTTAATGCCACCCACAGGCAAGACTTTCCCTCTCAGGGTGATTTCTCCTGTCATTGCAAGTTTGTCGCGTACTTTCTTGCCAAGAAACGCTGATGCCAGCGATGTAGCCATCGTCACGCCGGCTGAAGGTCCGTCTTTAGGAATAGCGCCTTCCGGCACATGAATGTGAATATCAGCTTTAGAGAATATCTCCGGGTTTATGCCGAATCTATTGGCATGAGCCTTGAGGTATTGCAGGGCTATAGCCGCAGATTCTTTCATCACGTCTCCAAGATTGCCGGTGAGAGTGAGTTTGTCGCCCTTGCCGGGGGAGAGAGAAGTCTCAATAAACAATATTTCTCCTCCAACTTGAGTCCATGCAAGACCGGTCACAACTCCTGCAAACCTGTTGTTCTCATAAAAATCAGGGTTAACTTCCTCTTTGCCAAGAAGCTCCTTGACTTTTTCCTTGGAGATTTTGGAAGGGTAAGGTTTGTTAGACGCTTTCAGCCTTGCAATCTTCCTTAGCACTTTGGCGATTTTCTTTTCCAGTTGTCTCACTCCCGACTCACGGGTGTAACGCTCGATGATATATTCCAACGCATCTTTTGCGAAAGAAATCTCATTTTCCGGAAATCCGTGTTCCCGCAGACTTTTCGGCACGAGATGACGTTTTGCTATTTCAACCTTTTCCTCCGGTATGTAGCCTCCAATCTCAATTATTTCCATGCGATCGAGCAGAGGGCGCGAAATGTCTGAAAGGTTGTTGGCAGTGGCAATGAACAGAATCTTCGACAGGTCATAGTCAAAGTCGATATAATTGTCGTGGAAAGCTCCGTTCTGTTCAGGGTCAAGCACTTCAAGCAGAGCGGTAGATGGGTCTCCCTTAAAGTCCTTGCCGATTTTATCTATTTCATCGAGCACAAACACCGGATTGCCTGTGCCACATTTTGCGAGAGCGGCTATTATTCTTCCCGGCATGGCTCCGATGTAGGTGCGCCTGTGCCCGCGAATTTCTGCCTCGTCATGCAGGCCGCCGAGCGACACTCTTGCATACTCTCTTCCCAAGGCATCGGCAATGGATTTACCCAAAGAGGTCTTGCCCACCCCCGGAGGGCCATAAAGACAGATTATAGGCGCCTTCATGTCGTTGCGAAGCTTAATCACGGCCATTTGCTCTATGATTCGTTCCTTTACTGTCTCGAGCCCGTAGTGGTCGCGATTGAGAATTTTCTCAACTTTAGAAAGCGTGAAACTATCTGCGCTATATTTTTCCCAAGGAAGGTTGAGAAGGTTGTCAAGATAAGAATATTGAATGGAATATTCCGGGTTTTGCGGATTGAATCGTTCAAGTTTTCTAAGCTCTTTGTCGAAATGTGCTCTTGCCGCCTTGCTCCATTGCATTTTTTTAGCCCTCTCTAAGAGCTCGTCTTCATCGGAGCCTTCGGAATTGTCGCCCAATTCGTCTTGAATGGCTTTGATTTGCTGCTGGAGGAAGTGCTCGCGCTGCTGACGGTTGAGGTCTTCGTGTGTGCGCATATGTATGGCTGCTTGAATTTCAAGCTTCTGAAGAGCCATGTCGAGCATCTTGAGGAATGTTTCAAGTAGATTCTTAATGTCGCCGCATTCAAGGAGGCGGGCTTTGTCATCTACTTGCAGCGGCGAGTTGTTGGCCATGAAATATATTTTGCGGTCAACAAACTTGTCCATTTCTTCTACAGAGAAAGAGATTCGGTTGCGCTCTTGCTCCGATATGTAATTTAGAATTTGGGCAAAAGTGTTGTTGATGTTTTCAAGCAGCACTTCTTCCTCTGTGCCGAAAGTAGAACAGTCGATTACGTCGAGCGGATCGACGGCCCCAATCAATACCGGGGTTTTCTTTACAATCTTTCTAAGCCTTGCTCTTTCTCCCGAAAGAAGGAATGCCACAGGCACAGTGCCGGGGATTCTTATAATTTTCACAACCTTGCACACGACACCCACCGGAAAGAAATCTTTCACTTTAGATGGATGATCTGTTCTGTCGGATTGAGTGACGGCAAAAATGCACTCCTTGGAGTTGTAGGCCGCCTCTATAAGTTTCTCAAATTCCTCATTTTCGATTTTAACAGGTTGAGGGAGTCCGGGATATGCAACAGACTCCTTCATTGGAAGCACTGGGATAGAGTCGGTGTCATAAGTGAAATCCGCCTCTTCTCCTGAGGGAAATTCAGCAATGAAAGAGCCGCTGACTTGTATTTCTTCTGCAGATTCTGTAGTATTCATTAAAGGATGTTTCTTCTTGTACATAGTGCAAAGTTAGTTAATTCTGACTATATTTGCACCATGAAAAGTGGATTGTTTTACTTCAAAAAATTCTCGGTCAGCCATTCGCAAAGCTCCATGAAAGTGGGAGTGGACGGTGTGTTGATAGGCGCTTGGGCGGGACGCGGCGGTGTGCGCATGCTCGATGTCGGCACCGGGTGCGGGCTTATAGCCCTGATGCTTGCTCAGCGTTTCCCTTCTGCCGGCATAGACGCTATAGATATAGATTCTGCTTCGGTGGCAGAAGCAAAAGAGAATATCGAAAGATCTCCGTGGGGTGACAGAGTTTGTGTTATGCAGTCTCCATTCTCATCGTTATATGAGGAATGTTCGGAATGTTATGACTTGATAGTCAGCAATCCTCCATATTTTGATTCCGGTGTGAATGATTTTAGCAGCGCAAGAAATATTGCCAGGCATAAGGGAAGCCTTTCTCCTGAGACGTTGCTTGCATGTTCATCTCATATGCTTAGAGACAAAGGCAGGTTAAGCATGATTTTCCCCTCCGAATACTTTTCAAAATTGCGACTGATGGCGCCATTGTGTGGAATGTCGTTGGACAGGGCTACATATGTGAAAGACGGATATGGCTCGGTGGCTAAAAGAGTCATGGCTGAGTTTATAAAAAAAGAATCGGAATCTTCCTGCGCTGATGCCGATATGACCATGACAGATGAAGTGCCGACACTTGTGATGTTTGAGGATGACCGTCAGCCAACGGATGAATACAGGAGGCTTTGCGGAGATTTTTATCTAAAGTTCTAATAATTCAAACTTTTTGTAAACGAATGCTAAAATTGCGTTGTTAAATAAGTTAAATATTAAGAAGGGGATATACGGATTAAACTATTCGTGTGTTTATTTGTCAGATATGTGACAATGGGGCAGAATGCCCTTGTTGTCTGCATTTCACTAAATTAATGAGAGGAATGAATATGAAACATCAATTGTTGATATCAGCCATGTTGTTGTTGACTCCTGCCGCAGTGTATGCTCAGGACTATTTTGACGACGACATCTATTATAATCCCAAGAAGTCGTCGTCGACTTCACAAAAGAAAAAGTCGGCTTATATTCCCAATATGGCCGATATGGATGTTGATGCCTACAACCGCAGAGGAGAACAGTATTATGCTTCGCCTGTAGACACCATCGGCACTTATGTGGAAAATGGGGAAGATTTTGTATACACCCAGCAGATACAGAAGTATTACAACCCGACAATAGTTGTTGACAATGCCGATGTGCTTGGCGATGTGCTTGAGAATGCCTATGGCAATGTAGAGATAGTTATTGACAATAACGGATTGCCTGTTTTCTCGCCATATTATGGATGGAATTATCCCTACTATGCCGGATGGTGGTCGTCGCCTTCATGGGGATTGTCAATCAACCCGTGGGGATGGAGCATAGGGTTTTACGATCCTTGGTATTCCTGCGGCTGGATGCCATCATATGCTTGGGGCTGGGG
>VSPM01000042.1 GCA_009775365.1 Muribaculaceae bacterium | reverse complement strand
GCCTGAAAATCGCGTAACCAACATGAATACAGAGTTTAACAATTTCGCATTAACAGATTTTAAGAGACGCCAGTGAAATTACAAAAATAATATAAAAACGAAAATAATCGGACAAGTGTGGGTTTCTGAAAAATTCAGGGTCGGGATGTTGTCAGCGCCGACGTTTTTTTCGGAAGAAATCTTTCATCAGTTCAGCCGCTTCGTCGGCCATAACACCGGGTGTCACAATGGTCTTGGGGTGTAAAGGAGAAAGACCTTCGGCGCAGAATCTTGAGAATCCGCGTTTTTCATCGCTTGCTCCGTAGACTATTCTTCCAATCTGGCTCCATCCCAAAGCCCCTGCACACATTGGGCAAGGCTCGACAGTGACATATAAAGTGCATTGCGGCAGGTATTTCCCTCCCAGAGCCTCGGAAGCAGCAGTTATGGCCATGATTTCAGCATGTGCAGTCACGTCGGTGAGGGTTTCGGTCAAGTTATGGCTGCGGGCAATCACCCTGTCGCCCGCAACTATAACCGCTCCTACCGGCACCTCGTCATGCCTCATGGCCTCTTCGGCCTCAATAAGGGCCTGGCGCATAAAATATTCATCTCGGGGAATCCTCTCCATAACTTCTGATTCTTTCGGCCACTCTCTCCATGAGCCATAGCGGCGTGGAGGTTGCTCCGCAGATTCCCACAGTCTCCACGCCGCTCACCCATTCAGGGTTGAGCTGCGATTCTTCGGATATGAGATATGTGCGCGGATTCACCTCAAGACATTTCTCAAACAGCACTTTCCCGTTGGAACTTTTTGCCCCGCTCACGAAAACCACAGCCTCGTGATTGCGTGCGAACTCGCGCATCTTCTCCATGCGGTTCGAGACCTGTCGGCATATCGTGTCGAAATATTCAAACTTCCCTTCGGTTTTTCGACGCTTTATTTCTTCCACCACCTGCCGGAACCCCTCAAGTGATTTTGTGGTCTGGGAATACAGGAGTATGTCGCGTGAAAGGTCGAGTGAAGATATTCCGTCGAGATCTTGAATCACCACGGCCTCGCCGTTTGTCTGGCCCACAAGGCCGTTAACCTCGGCATGACCGTTTTTGCCGTAAATCACAATAAGAGGTTTCTCTCCTCCGTTCTTTTCGGTTTCAACACCCTCGTCATACGCTTTTTTGATGCGCCGTTGCAACTGCAGCACAACTGGGCATGTGGCGTCGATAATCTCCACATTGTTTTTTGCGGCAGTGGTGTAGGTCTGCGGGGGCTCTCCATGGGCGCGGAGCAGCACTTTCACGTCTTTAAGGCGGCTGAGGTCGTCATGGGTGATTGTCTGCAGCCCCTTTCCGCACAGGCGTTCCACTTCCCCGGCGTTGTGCACGATGTCTCCCAGGCAATAGAGCTGTCCGGAATTGTCGAGCTCCTCTTCCGCTTTTTTTATGGCAGTGACAACTCCGAAGCAAAATCCGGAATTGCTGTCGATTTCTACTGTCATGGGCAGTTCTTTTTTAATGCTTCATCAAAATGCGACAGAAGCCGGTCCATCTGTTGTTCGCGGGTCATGTCGCCGTTGTCGAGCTCAATTGCATCTGCCGCCTTGCGAAGTGGAGAAACCTCGCGCGTGGTGTCGATTCTGTCGCGTTCCACCACATTATTGTAAACCTCGTCATAGCTTACATTCTCACCTTTCTCCTGCATCTCTTTGAGTCGGCGGCGGGCACGTTCCTCGGGGCTTGCACACACAAATATTTTCAATTCGGCGTTTGGAAACACTGTTGTGCCGATGTCTCGTCCGTCCATCACGATTCCCTTGTGTTCCCCAAATTTTTTCTGAAGGTCAACAAGCCTTTCGCGCACTTCGGGAATCTCGGCCACAGGGCTGACCAAGGCGCTCACCTGCATGTCTCGAATCACCTTTTCCACATCCTCTCCATTCAAAAGGGTGTGCTGGACGCCGTCGGCTCCCGCCGGCTGAAAAGAGACATGGATTGAAGGAAGAGCGGCCACGAGCTCCTTTCTGTTGACAGCATGGTCGGCATTGACCATTCCGTGGCGTAAGGCGTAAAGGGTCACAGCCCTGTACATAGCCCCTGAATCGACATACACGTATCCCACACGCTTTGCAAGCTCGCGAGCCATAGTGCTTTTGCCCGATGATGAAAATCCGTCGATGGCTACAATTATTTTTTTATTGTTCATCTTTAGCGATATTAGTGAGTTGTGCTCTTCCCGGCAGAGCCGGAATCAGTATGAATTGAGACGGGCGAGATATTTCCCGATGATGTCGAATTCGAGGTTGACAACAGTGCCTTTCTCTATGCGGCAGAAGTTTGTGTGGTCGTGAGTGTAAGGGATGATCGCAACTCTGAAAGAGTCTTTCTCAGAGTCGCACACTGTAAGGCTGACTCCATTCACAGTGACCGACCCTTTCTCTACCGTGACATATCCTTTCTTTGCAAGTTCGCGGTCAACGTCATATTTGAAAGAGTAGTACCAGCTTCCGTCGGCTTCTTCCACTCCTTGACACACGGCAGTGGTGTCAACATGACCCTGCACGATGTGACCGTCAAGGCGACCATCGATTTTCATCGAGCGTTCCACATTCACCAGGTCGCCCTCTTTAAGGCCGCCAAGATTTGAGCGGTCGAGGGTTTCGCGGATTGCAGTGACAGTGTAGGTTCCGTCGCCGGGGAGCGACACAACGGTGAGGCACACGCCATTATGGCTTATGCTCTGGTCAATGCGCAGTTCATCTGCAAACGGGCATCTCAGTGTGATATGGAGGTTGCTTTCGTCATGACGCAATCCCACAACTTCTATTGCGTCTTCTACTATTCCTGAAAACATGTTCGGGGTCTCTTTTTTGTGTTAATAGACATTTCCCCTCGTGCGTAAAAGGGCACTCGGGCTGGTTGATTTTGTGCAAAATTACGCATATTTTTCCTTTCAAACAATATTTCTTTAGCCGGTCGGCATGAAGTTTCGTTAAAATGTGCTATATTTGGAGTCAGAAAACAAGGGAGCGCTCTTTTCAATTATGCGCTCCGGAAAAAACTCACCTATGGACACACTCACCCTCCCCCCCTTGACAGGGCGGCGTGACACTCCGCGCCTCCCTGACGCCAGGCAGCTGAGCATAATCGGCGCCAGCGGCGCCGGCAAAACAAAATTCATGGAGGAGCTTATGCGCCTCACGGCTGACAGGGCCTATTGCCTCTCGGCGCTGAGTGCTCCTTATCCTGAGCGAGAAGAGTCAACGCGCCCGGGCAGCATCGACATGCTTTTCAGAGAGGCGGCGGAGAATCAGCCGTATCTGCGCACAGATGCCGTGAGCGAACTTGACAAACTCACATATATGCTCTTCACTGATGAGTTTGAATATCTGCTTTCGGTGAAGGAGGAGAAAATATCTGCGGGAGGCACCGTGAAACTCAAGCCCACTCGTCTTGACCTCCTTGCCTCGCTTTGGGAGACGGTTTATCCGGGCAACAGGATTGTGCGCTCCAAAGGGAAGATGATGTTTGCTACGTCATCGGGCGGCGACCTTATCTCTGTTGACAAATTGAGCCAGGGAGAGCAGACGGTGCTCTATTATGCGGCGGCGGTGCTTTATGCCATGCGCGACGCAGTGATTTTCATAGACTCTCCGTCGCTGTTCATGCACCCGGCTGTGCTTAATAATCTCTGGAACTCGATAGAGGGCCTGCGCCCCGACTGCACATTTGTCTATAATTCTGTAGATGTAGAGTTTGTAAGTTCTCGCACGCGCAATGTGTGCGTGTGGGTGAAGAGCTATGACGCCGAGATGCATGCCTGGGACTATGAGGTGATAGCCCCCGGAGAGTTGCATGAGGAGCTTTTTGTTGACTTGATAGGAAGCCGAAAGCCGGTGTTGTTTATCGAGGGAGACGCCCGCCACAGCATAGATGCGCGCCTTTATCCGCTGGTGTTTACGGATTGCACAGTGAAGCCACTCGGATCTTGCGACAAGGTGATAGAGACTACCCGCACATTCAACGACCTCAAAAATATGCATCATCTTGAGAGCCGGGGAGTGGTGGACCGCGACAGGCGCACAGACCCGGAGGTGGATTATCTTCGCAGAAAGTCGGTTATGGTGCCTGATGTGGCTGAGGTAGAGAACCTGTTTCTCCTCGAAGGGGTTATCAAGGCAATGGCGAAGCGTCGGCGCAGAAATCCCGACAAGGTTTTCTCAAAAGTTGCCTTGGAGATTGAGAAGGAGTTCAGACGCCACTTCGACGAGCAGGCGCTGCAGCATGTGCGCCACAGGGTGAAGCGCGAGGTGGAATGCAAGATAGATGCCAGGTTTTCTTGCATAACCGCGATGGAGACACATCTTCGCAGCCTTATCAATATGCTAAAGCCGCGTCAGCAGTATAATGAGCTGAGGTCGCAGTTTCAGGATTTCCTGAACAACGGCGACTATCCTTCCATACTGAAGGTTTTTAATCATAAACCAATGCTTAGCGACTGTGGGGTGGCCCGGCTTCTGGGGTATAAGACAAAAGATGAATATGTGGCCGGGGTAATAGCAGCTCTCAAGGAAGGCGGGGATAGCGCAGAGGAAATAAGGAATGCGCTGCGCCGCTGCTTCCGGCTTGATGAACCGTTGCCGCCTAAGCGAAAGCACCCTGAGGAATTCGGGCGGAAAGCCCCTAAAAATCATGCCAAGCCGACATCACTGCGCAATCCGAAGTCAAAAAATAACAAAAAGCATAGCAAATACGTTTAATAAGTAGATAGTATATATAACCCTCAGTCTGAAATGTGTCTTGTGCCATTACAGACTGGATATTCGTATGAATTGATGAAAAAGAAATTAGCCATTCTGCGCAATGACCCGTGGCTTGAGCCGTTTGCTCCTGCCATTGAAGGGCGCCACGAGGATGTAGTGAATAAACTTGAAGAGCTTACAGCCGCCAGCGGCGGTTCTATCTCCGATTTTGCAAATGCCTATAAGTATTATGGCCTGCACAGGCTTCCTGAAGGTGGATGGGTTTTCAGGGAACACGCCCCCAATGCCACTGAGATTTGGCTTATAGGCACTTTCTCTGAATGGAAATGTGAAGATGCCTATAAAATGACTCGCCTTGACAATGGTAACTGGGAACTTGTCTTGCCTGACGACGCACTCAAAGAGGGGGACCTCTATAAGATGCTTGTGACATGGAACGGCGGACAGGGTGAAAGAATACCCGCATACGCCACCCGGGTGGTGCAGGATTCAGAAACAAAGATATTCTCAGCCGAGGTTTATGAGCCGAAAACTCCCTATAAGTTTAAGGTTAAAAAATTCACCCCGGATGTGAAGCCGTTGCTCATTTATGAATGCCACATAGGCATGGCGCAGCAGGAGGAAGGTGTAGGCAGCTACGACGAGTTCCGCGAGAAGGTGCTTCCGCGCATCGCCGCCGATGGTTATAATGCTATCCAGATTATGGCCATTCAGGAGCACCCATATTACGGCTCTTTCGGATATCATGTGTCGAGTTTCTATGCGCCGAGTTCCCGCTTCGGCACGCCCGACGACCTTCGCCGTCTGATTGATGAGGCTCACAGGCTTGGAATAGCGGTGATCATGGACATCGTGCATTCACATGCTGTAAAGAATGAAGTGGAGGGACTCGGACGTCTCGACGGCTCTTATGACCTTTATTTCTATGGCGACGGACGCCGCGAACACCCCGCCTGGGATTCGCTGCTCTTTGACTATGGCAAGAATTCGGTGCTTCATTTCCTCCTTTCCAATTGCAAATACTGGCTTGAGGAGTATAAGTTCGATGGCTTCCGATTCGACGGAGTGACCTCTATGCTTTATTACGACCATGGGCTTGGAAAAGCATTTGGCTCTTATGCCGATTATTACGACGGCAACCAAGACCCGAACGCCATCACATATCTTACACTCGCCAATATGCTGATTCACGAGGTAAATCCGAAAGCCATCACTATTGCTGAGGAGATGAGCGGAATGCCCGGCCTTGCTGTGAAGTTTGAAGACGGAGGCATAGGATTCGACTACCGAATGGCCATGGGAATACCCGACTATTGGATCAAGATGATAAAGGAGAAGAAGGATGAGGACTGGCATCCGACCTCTATTTTCTGGGAGCTCACTAACCGTAGAGCCGACGAGAAGACCATTTCTTATTGCGAAAGCCATGACCAGGCTCTGGTGGGCGACAAGACAATCATCTTCCGTCTTATCGACAAAGAGATGTACTGGCATATGATGGTGGGCGACAATAATTTTACGGTGGAAAGAGGGATGGCGCTCCATAAGATGATACGCCTTGTGACTCTTGCCACCATCAACGGCGGTTATCTTAACTTCATGGGTAATGAGTTTGGTCATCCGGAGTGGATTGATTTCCCGCGTGAAGGTAACGGATGGAGCTATAAGTATGCGCGTCGCCAGTGGGACCTGGTAGACCGGGAAGACCTTAAATATAGTTTTCTCAATGCCTTCGATAACGCAATGGTTGAGCAGGTGTCGGGTGTGTATGACTTCCAGTCGCTCCCGGTTGAAAAACTTTGGGAAAAAGATGACGACCAGGTGCTTGCTTTCAGAAGGGGCGACCTTATCTTTGTGTTCAACTGGAATCCGACGAAGAGTTTCGACGGCTACGGATTTCTTGCCCCGGCCGGAGAATACGAGGTGGCTCTCGACAGCGATTCCAAAGATTTCGGCGGCTTTGGGCTTGTAGACGACTCGGTGCATCATTTCACCACTCCCGACCCGCTTTATTCACCTTCAGGGAAAGGATGGCTGAAGATGTATATACCGTCGCGCACGGCGCAGGTGCTTCGCATGGTTAAACCCAAACCAAGAAAGCGTGTCAAAAAGGAGTCAGATTCTCCGGCAGAGCCTAAAACTGAAAAAACGGCTGTGAAAACGGTAGCCAAGACGGTGAAACCGGCCAAGGAGAAGACTGAAAAAACATCAAAAACAGCAAAGACAACGAAGCCGGCAAAGACTTCGTCTGCTAAGAAGGCGGCAAAGCCGGCTAAAACAACCAGGAAAAAGCATGAAGAAGCTTAAAGTATCACTCGTGGCTCTCGCCTTGATGGCTGGGGCCACTGCCAATGCCCAGGGCCTGTCAGACATTCTGAAGGGCCTTGGGGGCGCCGGCGGCGACGTGTCGTCTACTATCGGCAATCTTATAGAGGGTGTGTTCTCCAAGTCAGACATAACTTTGGAAGACCTTGTAGGCGATTATGTGTCGACAGGCCCGGCTGTGACGTTTAAAAGTGACAATTTTTTGCAGAAAGCAGGGGGTGTGGCAGGAGCAGCTGCCCTCGAAACTAAGCTTCAGCCTTATTATGAGCAGTATGGGCTCACGGGAATGACGCTTGTGGTGAACGACGACGCTTCTTACATAATGACAGTGAAAGGAATAAAACTTTCAGGCACAGTGACCCGCAACGATGGCGACGGCACTTTCACTTTCAATCTCATGGCCATGGGCATGAAAGTGGGACAGTTCACCGCCTATGTAGAGAAAACGGGAAAGAATCTCAATCTCATGTTTGACGCCACTAAGCTCAAAGAGATTATTTCTACTGTCGGAAAGTTCTCCGGCATGACGATTGCCAAGACCCTCGGCACAATACTTGACAGCTATGACGGGGCTTGCGTGGGCTTTAAGATGGAAAACACAGGCAAAAATGTTTCCTCTTCTCAGGGAAACACCCCTGCGTCGACCGGAAGTTCCACCCGGCAGGATAGCGGGAATGACGGCTCTGCCCTCAACTCGCTCAAAGACCTGCTCAACAAAAAGAAGAAATAACCTGAATTTGGAATGCCAAAAAAGAGAACAGGATTCCGGACTGTCCGGAATCCTGTTCTCTTTTTAACTTTTCAGTGATTATTATTTCTTCACAAGGTTCAAACCTAACTGGATGTCTGTTGTGGTGTCGATTACTCCGGGGAGTGATTTTAGAATCCCGGGAAGCGATTCTGCCATGCTTCCCATAATTGGGTCTTTTTGGGCAATCTCTACGATTGAATTTATAATATCGTCATCAGAGATTATTGGGGCTGCGAGTTTCAGAATGGGAAGGAGTGTTTCGTTGTCGAGATAGAACGACACGTTGGAAGAATCAGTGTCGAACGTGGGGGCACCGTCTTCATTATAGATAATCTGTCCCTCTTCATCCAAGGCGAGACATTTGCCATAGCGCACAGGAATTCCGTTTGAAATCATAGGTACAACAGTTGTGAGCAAGCCCTCTACAATGGCAGAAGGGTCGATGGCTTTTGTTGACCCATTCAGACCGGGAAGAGCAGATGCTATTATTGACTGCGGGTTGAGGAAGAGAAGCAATGTGCCGTCTTCTTTCACCACATATTGAGCAAAACCCTTGGGAGAAGTCACAGCCGGCCATCCCTCTTGTTTTGTGTCGGCATATTTTGCAGTCACAGAGCCGTCTTCTCCGAATGTCACTTCTTTAAGCACTTCATTAAGAAGAGTAGGGAGCTGCTGCTTGTTGCCATCAGCATCGGGGAGAGTGACCATCATCATGGTTAAGGGTAATATTGTTTTCACAGGCAGAGACCATCCCGGTTCTACCTCAATAGTGGAGTCTGCTTCCCATATGATTCTCATAACTTTGTTGAGAGCCACCTGCTGATCGCCCCGAGAGTCGGTTATGTAGATGTTTTCGGGAGCGGCATATGTGCCGGCGATTGAAGTGTTTTTCAATTTAAGTTCAGAGATTGACAGGCTGAGTTTGTCGGCAGTGAGGGTTCCGTCATAAGAGAATGTGCAGTAGGTGGATTCGCCGTTTCCGCTGAATGTGCAGTTGTTGGCGTCGCCTGAAAGCTCCACGGGGATGCTTACCGAAGAAGAGCCGGGAATCATAGAAGGCGTGGGTATTCCCGGCATTACTGCCTTAGTGGGTATTGAGCCTATGAGGTCGTTAAGGTCGAGCATTACACCCGCAATCGTGATTGTTCCTTTTCCATCTGCCGACGGAGTGAATGTGACGGTCTGTCCGGTTACGGCAGTTCCGTCAAGAATAATCGAAAGGTCGTCTGATGTGGAATAGGTTTTTTCTTCTAATTGTTCTCCCGGAGTGACAGGGTCGTCGCTTTTGCAGGAGGTTGCCAGTCCCATTGCTCCTATAATCAATGGAAGGTAGAATAGTTTCAAATTCATTGTTCTGATTTTTAAAATCTGATATTATTGTTAAAATTCGTGGCAAAGTTAGTAATAATTTGGGATAAATACATAATTATTTTATGTATGGGTGTAGAAGCATTACTTAAAAATGATTAATTTTGCAGTCTGCACATGTGTATGCGGCATGTATGCAGGCTATTAAAAGGTGAGAATAATCAATGAAATGTAATAGAATATGAAGATTTACAACGTAATGGCGATAATGCTGATGTTGCTGTCCTGCGTGTCGTGCATTCAGTCGGAGCCGTTGAATTCCGAATGCGACATAACGGAGGTGAATTTGCCGGGCGATGTGCTTAACAGGGTGCCGATCATAGAGAATAATAAGGTTACGATTATAGTGAAGAATGATGTGTCGGTCATGTCGCTTGCTCCAGAGTTTACTCTTACCCCCGGAGCCACTATAGAGCCGGCCAGCGGCACAGAACGAAATTTTCTTTTGCCTCAGGCCTACACAGTGACTGCGGAAGACGGGGAATGGCATAAGACTTATATTGTGGAGGTGCAGAAAAACAATGCCATCAATCTTAATTATAACTTCGAGACTGTCCGCCAGATAAGTGCGCTTGGAGGCATGTGTTCTTACGATGAGTTTTATGAAACGAGTGTGCTTGGCAAGGAGTCGCTTGTGTGGGCCAGCGCCAACTCTTCATTTGCGCTCACACTGCAGGCAAGCACCCCCAGCACTTTCCCGACCTATCAGGGCGACGATGGCGTGACGGGTAAATGCGCGGTGCTGGTTACACGCTCCACCGGCAATTTCGGAGGCAAGGTGGGCAAGCCGCTGGCTTCGGGAAACCTCTTTATCGGCGTGTTCGACGGCACCAATGCTCTCAAGAACCCATTGCAGGCCACTCATTTTGGAACTCCTTTCACAAATGAGCCTGTGTTGTTCAGCGGATATTATAAGTATTCTCCCGGAGAGACTTATTGCGAGCCCGGCGAAAACGGAGAGCTCGTGCCTGTGGCCGGAAAAACAGATATGTTCAATCTCTATGCAGTGTTGTTTGAAACCACACGGGAAATGCAGTGGCTCGACGGCACGAATGTGCTTGCTGCCAACAATCCCAATATCATCAGCACTGCGGAGATTCCGGATCCTCATGCGAGTGAAGAGTGGGTGGAGTTTGCTGTGCCATTCAAGATGCGAGCCGGCAAAAGCATCGACCGCAAGAAACTTGAGGAGGGTAAATACAGCATAACGGTTGTGATGGGCTCAAGCCGCGATGGCGACGCCTTCTGCGGCGCCATAGGCAGCACTCTGCAAGTGGATGAGCTTTCGATTACCTGTGCCTCAGGCGACGAGGATTAAAGTGAGTGGGTTTTACAACTTATGATTATGACAGAAAATAGAATATATAGATTGTCTCTTTTGATTGTTTGTCTGGCAATGTCGGTGTCGGTGTTGTGTGCTGACACGGTGGAAAAGAAAAAGAACTGGTTTCAGGCGCTCGAACTTGAATATGAAGTCAACGCGGGAGTGAATATCGGCGGAGCGTCTCCAATCCCCCTGCCGGCAGAGATCAGGCGTATAGATTCATATAACCCCGACCTCAATCTGCAGCTTGGCGCATCGGTCACAAAATGGATCGACATGAGGAAGAAGTGGGGTGTGAACGTTGGGGTGCGTGTCGAGACAAAGGGCATGGAGACAAAGGCTTCTGTAAAGAATTACGGGATGGAGATTCTTGACAATGGCAATAAACTGAAAGGAAGATGGACAGGAATGGTACACACTAAATATCACTCCCGACAGTTTGTTGTGCCGATCACGGGTGTATATAAAATCAACAGGCGGCTGAAAGTGAACTTCGGCCCTTATCTTGGTTTTGCTTTCGACAACAATTTCGACGGATATGTGTATGACGGATATCTTAGGGAGGGAGACCCTACAGGCAACAAATATGTTTTTGAAGATGACTCGAAGGCCTCATATGATTTCGGTGGAGATTTAAGAAAATTCCAGTGGGGTCTTCAAGGCGGCGTGTCATGGTCAGCCTATAGGCATCTTGTGGTCAATGCTAACCTTGAATGGGGATTGAACGATGTTTTTGAATCATCGTTCAATACCGTGAGCTTTCCGTTATATCCGATCTATCTCAACGTTGGGTTTGGATATGTGTTTTGATGTCCGGTGAATGTATTTCGTTCCGGATTTAATGCGGAAACGGACATTTATGAAACATCAAGTCAGATTATTTGCCGTGAAAAGTAACTTTTTACGGCATTTTTTGTAACTTTGCCTTATGTTTCGCATAATACTATATCTTCTGTTGGCATTGGCGGTGTTTCCGTCAGTGGCTCACGCGCATGAGAATTTAGCGCAAGGACACTTCTTGTCAGTGTCTGAGGGAATGTCTGCCGACACTGTGGCTTCAGAGGCCGGAGGTGCAGACGGGCAGCGGATTATGGAATTTTCGCGCGACATAGAGTCGGTGGTGTTTGTGCCCAAAGGGCAGTGGGTCACAGGCTTGTCGGTGTCTTATTCCCAATCGAGCCAGAACAAATATCAGTTCTTGATTTTTGAAGGAATATCTGGCGACACTTATAGCTTTAAGATTTCTCCCATGCTTATGTATGTGGCGGCCCCCGACCTGGGGGTGGGCGGGCGTTTCGCTTATGCGAGGTCGCTCACAAAACTTGAGAGCGCCGACATTATTCTGGATTCGGAGACCGATTACAGCTTAGACCATCTCTATCGCCTCTCTCATAATTATTATTTCACTGCCATGGCCCGCAATTATTTCTCGATAGGAAAGTCGAAGCGATTCGGTTTTTTTAACGAAATGCAGATTCAGCTTGGCGGCGGGCAGTCGAAACTGACCACAGGGATTGGAACTGATCTTACAGGCACTTATGAGCGTAACCTTTCGGTTGACGTGGGACTCGCCCCGGGGCTTTGCATTTTTCTGAATAACTATTCGGCTCTTGAAGTCAACATAGGAGTGCTCGGCTTCAGTTACACGGCCACCAAGGCGATAAAAGACCAGATATATGTGTCGCGCCGTAACTCCAAGTCTGCCAATTTTAGAATCAACCTTTTCTCCATTCAGTTTGGAGTGTCGTTTTATTTGTGAAAGTTATGAAAAGAATCGTCTATATAATGCTTCTCTTCGTGGCTTTCGCCACTCTTGCTTCCCGCTCTCAGGATGTGGGTTCTGAGGCAATCCGTAAGAGCGGAAGCGTGGTGAAGGTTGACACAATTGTTACCACCGACACAATAATACGCACTGAGGTGATCACTCGCACAGATTTTATCACTCGTCGCGAGGTGGTGGTCAGAAAAGACTCTGTGGTAGGGTCCGGGCCTTCTGTCGAGGTATCGTCGTTATATGCTTCATCTGAAGATTCTTCCGTGGTAGGTTCTTCAGAGTCAACGCCTTCTGTGTCGGAGTCTATTAAAGTAGCGCCAACTGTAGAAGAGTTTCCTGATGCGGAGCAGCCTGTAGGAGATGTGTCTGTTTCGGAGTCGGGCGGAAGATATGTGTGGGTGCCGGATTCGATGTCGGATAATGTGGCTCGCACTCTCAGCGGAGCAACTTTGCCTGCGCCTCAGGCGCGGCTTGAATCGGTCGGCACGGTTACCGGCGTAGAAGAGCATGTTGATCTGAATGAGAAAGTGCTTTTCAGAGGCGACACTGTGCCGATGGTGCTTCGCGACCGAAATTTTGGCCGGTTCAATCGAGGATTGTTCAATTATCTGTTTATCCCCAAAGGGATATGGTCGATAGGAGTGACTGCATCATATGGGGAATTCTCGACTTCCGACCTTGAAGTGCTCGACCTTATCTCCGACATTGATTTCTCCGGCCATATGTTTTCGATTCGTCCTTATTTCTCATATTTTATAGGTAATAACATGTCTGTCGGGATGAGGCTAAGCTACACGTCAGGGCGTGCCAATATAGGTTCGTTTAATGTTGATATCGACGACGACATGGGCTTTAATCTTAAAGACATATTGTACAGGAGCGAGTCTTACACGGCGGCTGTCACATTCAATCAATATTTCGGAATTGCCCGCAGGGGGCGCTTCGGGGTGTTTAATGAAGTGGAGTTGGCTTTCTCTTCGGGCTCTTCAGATTTCAATCGTCCTTATGGAGGCGTGATGAAGAACACTCACACGACCTCTATGCAGGCAGCCCTTAATTTCTCTCCGGGCGTGAGTGTTTTCATACTGGATCCGGTGTCGTTTAATGTTTCTTTCGGTGTGTTCGGTTTTTATCTTAAAAAAGAGAAGCAGATGGTGGACGGGGAAAGATCAGGAAACAGATTCACGTCAGGAGCAAATTTCCGGTTCAATATTTTCAATATTAATTTCGGTGTGGCGGTTAATCTGTAAGCAGACACGATTTAGAAAACGGCATATTGGAGATAAGGATTGGAAAAATAGATAATTTTGGTCAAATAGGATTATTGTAAGTTCAATTTTCCCGTGTATTTGGCTATATTCCTATTTAATTTATAAATTTGTGAATATAACCCGACATAATAGGCATATGCCGACAGGTTAATTGACTACAATATTTTTGTTGTAAATATTTAGATTATAAACCAACATAACAATATAATCATGAAACTTTTGCAAAAAAGCATGCTTTTCGGGCTGCTGCTTGCCGGCATGACGGCCTGCAGTCAGGATGTCCCCTGGGGTGCCGGAAAAGGAGAGGGTGTGATAAAACTAAAGCTCTCTCCAAGTAACGAGGTGACTGCCGCGGTTCCCGCAGTCCGTGCGGTATCGACAGACATTGTGGTCCCACCTGTGGCGGATTTTCAGGTCAAGGTCACGAAGACAGACGGCTCCTATTCCGAGACGTTCTCCAAAGTGGAGGATTTTGTTAACAAAGGTAGTTTCGTGGCAGGTTCTTATGAAATCGAGGCGTGGTATGGAGATCCCGGAGCACAGGGATTCGTGAAAAAAGATGAAGATGAATACACTCACGCCTACTATTACGGAAAAACGGTCAACGTAAACATAATTGAAGGAGAGACGACAGAAGTGCAGCTCAATGCCGCTCTTAACAATGCGGTTGTTGTGGTGGAGTATGCCGAAGCGTTCAAGAACTATTTCAACGATTGGTCTACTACCGTTCAGACCGACGGGGAGTCGCCTGTGAGTTTAGGTGGCGAGGAGGGCACAAGCTATGTCATTCCCGGCAATGTAAATGTAACTATTTCCGCAGAGATGCAGAACGGCAAGACCATCAGTCTGAATCCCGGCAGTTTTGAGGTAAAGCCTCAGCATATGTATAAGATGCGCTACAATATCTATAACGGCGAGGTCGGGAACGCAAAGCTGGAGATTTCGTTTGATGAAAATCTGGAGACTGAACCGATAGTCATAGACCTTTCGGGTGATCTTGAGAATACCCCGGCTCCGGTTGTCTCGCCAGAGGGATTTGTCAACGGTCAGAATCTTGTGACCCAGAAGGGTACTGAGTTTGACGGAGAAGTCAAGTTCAATGTGGCTGCCGCAGGAATCATTAAGGAGGCAAACCTGACAATTGAGTCAGATTCTGATAATCCGGTTTTGACTTTCCTCACAAACGGGACGATAGACCTGTGTGCGGCCACCGAAGAGCAGAAGTCGGCATTGGAACGTTCCGGAGTCAAGGCTGTAGGTTTCTACCGCAATCCTGGAGAGATGGCGCAACTTGACCTTACGGGACTTTGCAAGAAGTTGCCTGAAGGGCGTCATAAGATAATGTTCCAGGTCAAGGACAAGCTCACTCAGGTAAACGAGCCGGTGACCGTTAACATGTCATGTCTGCCTGTCGATATGTCAATGACCGCAGAATCCGCACCTTTTGGAGAGGGTTATGTAGACATAACTGTAAGCTACAACGGTCCTGACCCGACATCTCCCGGTAGCAATCCGTTCATTTTCCGTGCGCAAGGCAACAACGCGTTTGTCGACTCTGAGATTCTTTCAATCACAAAGAAGGAATCCACAAGGGCTTTCGAACCGCAGGATTATATTTATCGTATAACGGTTCCGGATGTAGACCGCGACGAGTTTAAGGTTCGTGCATATTTCGGGGAGATGCATGCAGAGGGTCCGGATATGGAGATTAGTGTCCCGTTCTCATATCCTGCCTATAATGTACAGCTTGACCCGATGAGCCAGAAACTCCGTATCAAAGTTGATTGCGACGACTCTAATAAAAGCACTCTTTTCTTCCACAAGCTTCATGTCTTTATCAATGGGAATCGTCTTGTGGAGCCTCAGTACTCAAGAGATGAGCCGACCGGGCTGATAGCCGTCTACAATCTTCAGCCGTCGACAGAATACAGGGTGCAGACCACGCTGCAATCGGCAGAGAATGCAACTCACTTCGGCAGCGACCATACGATAACCACTTCACCGGCACTCCCCGTTCCAAACGGCGATTTTTCGCAAACGGAACAGACAATCAACACTAAACTGAGAGTTGGAGGAGATTGGCTATGTGGGGCTATAACATACCATACGGATTGTCCTTTCAGATATTCTGAGCCTACAGGAGGCTGGAGTTCTTTAAACAAGAAAACGTTCTATATGGATTCAGATCCAAAGAACTCGTGGTTTATGGTGGCTTCGACCTATATGGATGGCAGTTCCGCTGTCATACGTACTGTAGGGTACAATCATCATGGAAGGGTGCCTGCCAAAACAGGTGGGTTTATCAGTACAAAACATTATAATACTGATGCGCCTGATTACGAAACAGGGTTTGAGCGGTGTTTCGGAGAACTGTTCCTGGGTACGTATGACTTTGACGGCACAGAACATAGGAGTGAGGGAGTGTCATTCAATGCGCGTCCCACATCATTGACTTTTAAATATAAATATGAGCCTCAACAGGATGTGTCGAGGGGATCGGCGGAGGTTATAATTTACTCTGAGGATGGAAGCACCGTGTTGAACAGAAGAAAGGTTTATCTGTATAGACAGGACACAATGACAGACTATAGGCTTGTGTTGCATCGCTATCCTTTTGGCAGCGTGGCGGGGAAAGTTTGCATCAAGTTCATGTCGTCAGATTTGGAGGAGGGTCAAAGGATTGAGACCAAATATCCGGAGGGTGATGAATTGAATCAAGGAAAGGGATTGAATAATAATGATATTGCAGAGAATTCTGCCAAGTCGTTGTGTGTGGGTTCCGTTCTCACTATTTCAGACCTGAAGTTTAATTATGGAGAGAAACAGAATAACTGATATGAAAAGGATTATATATATATATTCAATAATCGCCCTTGCACTTGGAATGGCCTCGTGCTCCACGGAGGCTCCCTTCAGTGCGGAATCCCGAAAAGGGGAAGGGCGTGTGCTGGCATCGGCTTTGTCGGTGGAGCTGAAAACAGATGAGAAGCTGGTGCGTTCGTCGGGTGTGCCGGATGTGTCGGACTTCACTGTTGATTTTATTAAAGCGGACAATCTTGAGGACAGCCCGGTGAAGCATTTCAGATATGGTGATATGCCGGAAGTGGTTACGCTTCCTGTCGGAGAGTATGTTGCCCGGGCTTATTATGGTGGAGACTATGGCAGCGAAGGGGGGAAGGCCGCTTTCTCTGCGCCCTATTATCTTGGAGAGTCTGGCCGCTTCACAATCAGCGAGAATAAAATCACAGACAATATCGGCACAGTAGAGTGCCGTCTGTCGAATGTGAAGGTGACGATACTTTTTGACGAAAATCTGGTGAAAGTTATGAGTCCCGATTCCAAAGTGTCGGTAAGCGTGGGGCAAAGGGGGTCACTTGACTTTACCCCCTCAACCTCAGAGAGTGGTTATTTCGCTTATGAGGAGGGAAGCAACACGATTTCTGCGGTGTTCACAGGTGTTGTTGATGGCGATGAAGTCACCGAGTCTAAATCCTACAGCAATGTGAAGGCCGGCAATCATTACCGCATCACTTTTAAACTTCATTCCGTAGACCCCAATGAACCGGGAGATATAAATCCCGGAAATCCGGGCGATGAAATCAAAATTGACGCTACAGTCAGTCTTGAAGACATGACCGGGGACGGAGGCACTGATGTGGGGGAGCCGTCGGATGAGGATATTTATATGGATGATGACCGTTATCCAAATGAAGATCCGGGTAATGACCCGGGTCCTGATGACCCTTCCACACCGGAAAATGGCCCGAAAGTGACTGCGGAAGCTCCTATTGACTTGGATAAGGTTAATGAGGTGAATGCATCTTCTAAGGTTGTCCTAAATTTTGAAAGTAAAGCTGACAGCGGTTTTACTACATTTGAAGTTGATATCGAATCAAATGATTTAACTCCTGCAGAATTAGAGAGTGTAGGCTTGGGGGCGCATCTTGACTTGATAAATCCGGGAGAACTGCTTGGCGCTTTGCAAGGGTTGGGCATTCTTAAAGAGAATCAGGAAACAGTGTTGGGAGAAAAGAATGTTGTGTTTGACATCTCTCAGTTTATGACACCTTT
This sequence comes from Muribaculaceae bacterium, assembly GCA_009775365.1. Classification (GTDB taxonomy): domain Bacteria; phylum Bacteroidota; class Bacteroidia; order Bacteroidales; family Muribaculaceae; genus Lepagella. Next base: position 5,523 of record VSPM01000042.1, on the reverse strand, counting down.
GTCTATCTTCTCCGGAGAACATCACTTCGTTATAAAAGTAGCTGATTCTGATGGAGAAAAGGTTGTAACTTTAAAATTAAAAATATAATAGGCGACAGCTATGAAAAAGATAATAAAGACATATATTGTTTCTGCTGTCGTTATGACAGCGGGATGCTTGATGCAGTCTTGCCAGTCGGAGGCTCCTTTCTCTGTCGATGGCGAGGGTAGGGTTCGCCTGAATGTCGAGGTTGACTCGCGGCTCACACGTGCGGTTGAGGGGGAGGAAGACCTGAAGGCAAACGCAAGAATATATATAAGTAATGAGAAGGGTGTGCTCAACAAATGGGTCGGAGTGCAGAACATTCCTTCAAATGGTGTGGCTCTCCGCTATGGTTCTTATGTGGCGGAGGCCATGGCAGGAGATTCTGTGCCGGCTTCCTTTTCTAAGAAGTATTTTAAAGGTGCGTCGGAGTTTACGTTGGAGTCCACGTCCTCCACTGCGCAAGTTTCTGTGGCATGCCGCATAGCCAATGTGGTAGCCTCAATAGATGAGTCCACCATCGACTCCAATCTGATGAGCGACCTTAAGGTTGTAATAGGCAATTCAAAAGGAGAGCTGACTTATGCGGCAGATAGCATCATGGACTATGGCTACTATATGATGCCTTCCGGCGACACATCGTTGACCTATACAATAACAGGAGTAAACAATAAAGGGACATCTTTCACGAAAACCGGTGAGATAAAGGATGTGCAGCCCGCTCACAACTACCGTTTCATGTTTGAATATAACCCTTCGGTCGATGGTCAGGGGGGAGCGTTCCTGACAGTTATTGTAGCGGATGAGGAATTGTATGAGGATGAGGTTGTCATTGTGGGAAAGCCGGCCTTCTCATGGGCCGGCAATGATCCTGCCATAAATTCCCAGATTATCGGGAAACCGGGACAGTTTATCGACAAGACTTTGCGTGTCTATGCCTACAATGGTTTTCGGTCGCTTACCATGACGACAGACGATTCATCGCTGGCGACAATCCTTGGTGGATCTGAGTTTGAGTTGACAGAGATTTCAGAAGCCGGCAAGACAGCCTTGGCGACGCGTGGAGTGACATTTACAGAGGGTACGCCCACCGGCAATCTATGCAAATACTACATCACCTTCACCTCTTCGTTTCTCAACTCTCTTCCGGAACGAGCCACGGAGTATGTGGTGAATGTCGAGGCTGTCGATATCAATGGAAAAAAGGGGACTCAGCCTGTGAGGATTGCCAACACTGACGAGGCGATAGTCTATGCCGACCCGATAATTGTCGAGACGGAATTGTTCGAGAAAGATTTTACCGCAGTGAGCGCGACTTCTGCTTCTATTCCGTTGAAAATAACCAATCCTGATGTTGAGAATCCGATGCTGCAGTATAGGGCTTCGGGGGCCGGCTCTTGGGAATCAGTTCCTGTGTCATTCACGCGAGCCGATATTGCCGCGGTTGTCAAGGTCAGCGGTCTTACACCGTCTACTGTTTACGAATACAGACTTGTAGCCGGGAATCTGATTGATGGAGCTTATGAATTTGAATCCGGGATTAATTCGTTTACTACCGAGTCGAAATATATAATTCCAAATGCAAGTTTCGAAGATTGGGGCGAATATACTGCAAAAACAATGTTAGGCAATAAAACGGTGATCTACCCTGGTTTGTCTCGTGAATCACATGAGGATCATTTCTGGGATTCCGGTAATGAAGGGGCCGCAACTGCCAATAAGGTTTTGACAAATAAATCTACGGATATGGTTCATTCCGGAACTTATTCTGCTCGTCTTGCGTCAGATGCGGCCCTTGGTATCATTGCGGCCGGTAATATATTCACAGGTTATTATGTTAAGACTGACGGAACAAACGGAGTTTTGTCAGTAGGCCATACATATGACGGTTCGCATCCGTCGAAGTTGCGTGTTTATGCTAATTATCGTCCGGGAGACGGAGCGATAGTGAAAGGCGAGAATAAGCAATATGTTGATATTGTGAATGGAGGATCTGATCATGGTCAGATTTATGTGGCTTTGACAACCGCTCCTATCGAGATTCGGACTAATCCAAGCAATAGAAAGTTATTTGATAAAACCGATATGGAAGTTTTGGCATATGGAGAAGTGACTTGGAAAGAGGCGTTCGGCCAGGATGGTCAGTTACAGCTTGTCGAGATTCCATTGGGATATAACGAAAGGGCTAAGACTAATAAGCCTACCCATTTGGTTATTGTATGTTCTGCGTCTAAATTTGGAGATTATTTCTGTGGCAGTTCTAAATCAGTTATGTATTTAGACGATTTTGAACTTGTGTATGAGTAAAGTTTAATTTAAATAGAATCAGAATGCGGTTTTTAATAGTGCGGTGGATCGGAAAAATTCGTTCCATCGCGCTATTTTGATTTTTTTATGCTAAATTTGTGTTTTGAAATATAGAAGAACATGAATTTTAAGAGATTCCATATGTCCCTGATGTTGGCGATTGGGCTGTTTGGCTTGGCCGGGTGCATCAAGAATGATTTACCATATCCGAAGATTCAACAGAATATAACCTCTTTGAGTGCGGAAGGAGAGATAAAACCTGCACTCATTGATTCTGCATCGCTTTCGGCTACAGTATATCTTGGGGAGACTGTGGATATAGAGAGAGTGAGTTTTGATAGTTTTGCGGTCAGCGAAGGAGGGTATGCAGACCCTGACCTGTCGGAGGGATATTATGATTTGACAAAACCGGTTGTTGTTAATATAGAAAGATATCAGACTTATCAATGGCTGCTGAAAGCCGTTCAGGACATAGAACGCTATTTCACGATAGAAGGCCAGATAGGCGGGAGTGTTATCGATGTCATCGGCAGGAGAATTATTGTGAATGTGCCTGAGACGGCCGACCTTGAAAAGCTAATTGTCACCTCAATAAAGTTAGGGCCGGCCGGCATCACAGCTCTGTCGCCGGAAATAAATGTTGGGGAATATAATTTTTCAAGGCCGGTGCGTGTGGATGTGTCATGTCATGGGCGTTCGGAGGAATGGACTATATATGTAGAAAAAACAACTTTACTGGTGTCTACCACGGAGGTGAATCCCTGGAGTCGAGTTATATGGGCTTATGGCAGTTGTACGTCGGATATGAAAGGGGGCTTTCAGTATCGAAAGGTGTCGGAAGAAAATTGGATTGATGTCCCTGATGAATATGTCACTCAGACACAAGGAGCCTTCTCGTGCTATATTCCGCATCTTGAACCTCTTACGGAATATGAGGTGAGAGCTGTGGCTGATTCAGAGATTGGCAATGAGGTCAAGGTGTCAACGGAGGCAACTGCCGACATCCCCGACGGCAGTTTTGACCAATGGTGGCTTAAAGACAGTAAGATATGGTGCCCTTGGAATGAAGGGGGAACACCGTATTGGGACACCGGCAACACCGGGGCCGCCACTCTTGGCCAAAGCAATGTTGTGCCCACCGACCATACGCCCAAAGGCAGCGGACAGGCGGCGGAGCTCAACACTAAATTCGTAGGCATCGGAATGATTGGAAAACTTGCGGCCGGTTCTATTTTCACAGGTGGTTTTGTGAAAGTTGACGGAACCAACGGCATCCTTGATTTTGGCCGCCCATGGAATCTCAGGCCTACAAAGCTGAAAGGGTATTACCAATATAAAACGGCTGACATTGATTATGCCTCTGCTGAACTTGAATATCTGAAAGGGCGTCCTGACTCTTGCCATATATATGTGGCTCTGACTGACTGGACTGCTCCGTTTGAAATCAGAACGAACCCAAAGAACAGAAATCTGTTTGATAAAAACGCGGATTATGTGATAGGGTATGGAGAACTTGTGTTTGGAGGCACGATGGACGGTTACCAGCCTTTCGAGATTGAAATAAATTACAGGAGCACTTCAAGAGTGCCATCATATATGCAGATTACTGCTGCGGCTTCAAAGTATGGCGATTATTTCACCGGAGGGGCAGGGGCTGTGTTATATGTAGACGAATTCTCATTTGATTATGATTACTGATTCTAAATTCTCATGGCGTAAGCGAGTTATGGCCTTTAAATATGCCTGGCATGGCTTCAAGGCGTTGCTTCGCTATGAGCATAATGCGCGGATTCATATGGTTGCGGCAGTCGCGGCAATCGTTGCGGGCGCTTTTTCCCGCTTAGCTCGCTGGGAATGGTGTGCCGTGGTCATATGCATTGGGCTTGTGATTTCGGCAGAGGCTCTAAATAGTGCAGTCGAGGCCCTGGCCGACAGAATCACTACAGAGCACGACCCCCTTATAGGCAGGGCTAAAGATTTCGGAGCCACAGCTGTCACGCTCCTGGCTTTGGCAGCTGTTGGAGTGGGTTGCATAGTGTTTATACCAAAATTTATCGCGTTATTCTCATGATGGTTATAAAAGAAGCTGCAATCGTCAGATGCCGAGTGTGTCTGCTGATTATATTGGCTATTGTTTTCTGTGGTTCGGTCAGTGCGCAGCCTTTGGCATTCAGTTCTTCTGCGTCAGACGGTTCTTCAGGCTTTGTGCGCACCTCTGCCCAGAAAGGTGTTGCCACCTCTACCGATCTGCTTGTCATAGCAATGCCGGTCGCAACTTTGGCGGGAGTGATTATAGAGGGTGATTGGCAGGGTCTGAAACAGGGAGCGCTCTCGGCGGTGACTGCTGCCGGGGCTACTCTTATATTAAAGTATGCTGTCAAGGAGGAGCGCCCCGACCACAGCAATATGCATTCATTCCCCAGCGGACATACCGCAGTCGCGTTCACGAATGCCACGTTTCTTCAACGTCGGTATGGATGGAAGTTTGGAGTGCCAGCCTATGCAGTGGCCGCATATGTAGGGTGGGGGAGAGTGTTCTCCAAGAAACATCACTGGTGGGATGTGCTTGCGGGCGCTGCGATTGGAGCCGGTGCCTCTTTTATATATACACGCCCTTTTGCCGAAAAACACAATCTTTCGATTGTGCCGTCGGCCGGGCCGGAAGGAGTTTCTGTTTCCATGGCAATGACGTTTTGATTGTTTCACCTAATTTAATATAAAAAGTATGGCAGCGACTACAATGGTTGTTGCCATACTTTTTTAATGCGAGCCAAAAATGGAGATTAGAGATTCAATAATTCAACATAATAAATATGTAGAAGGTTCAATTTTTTTAATTTTTGGAAATTTTTGGAGAATAAAAGTATGGGTACAACAATTAAATATGGTATAAAGTTCTGATATTAATAAAAATATACATATTTTAACATTTGTTGATTTGATTAAGTCACAATAAGTTGCGACCAAGAAAAGATAAAAACATGCTTAAAAACATAAAAACGCTTGCAGAGGGCAGAAAAAGGTTGTAATTTTGCAACCGCAAACGGGAAACAAGCCGATTGAGGCAGACGCCCCGGGAGCGGGAGAGAACATTGACAACGATGCCACAGGACAAACTGGGGCGTAGGCCCCGGGCCATACAGACAGAGACAAGGAGACACGGAACAGAGCAGTCTCCGTCAATCGAAGTCAAC
>VSPM01000041.1 GCA_009775365.1 Muribaculaceae bacterium | reverse complement strand
AAACAGATCAGAATCGTGATGACCTCGGCATCCGACATCATGCGCTTTCTTTTCCGTTTTGGAGTGTCAGTTGTGGAAGGAAGTGCATTTTTTGCCATCTCACCATCAAATTCCTTGCAGAAATCATCTGCAATACAAAAAATTTCAGTAACTTTACTTTCGGTAATCATGATACAGTATTTATTGTTTGTTCCTCTAAATTACTAAATATCAGTGATATTACCAAAAGAATCGGCAGCTTTTTCAAGCTGCCGATTCAACTTTTTTATGGTGTTCCTTATCCCGAACTCGCGTTAATATATGCCGCGGCCGTCATATCATTGGCGGTCGCGACATTCCTTTCTCCGGCAGTTTACGGCTCTGTGTGGTTTATTGTTCTGTGGATTCTTTTTGTCTCAGTGTTGGCGGCCTCAATGTGGATTTCAAAGATGTGGAGACATATGGGAAGTTTTCTTCTTCATCTCTCTTTTTTCGCTATGTTGGGTGGCGGCATGCTGACTTGGCTGACATCAGAGAAAGGATATGTAAGGATTATTACAAATCAAGAGGCGTCAGTCTTTATGTCCGATAAAGGAGAAGAACGGCCGCTCCCCTCCCCTATATCATTGGAGAATTTTGAGATTGTTTATTATCCGGGGGGCTATATGCCTCGCGATTATGTGTCTCATCTTGTTGTGGAGGGAGAGAAGCGCATGGTGTCGATGAATAACATCCTTTACTTGAAAGGTTATCGTTTTTGCCAGTCTTCTTATGATAATGAGGGGGCGACTGTGTTGTCAGTGAATTATGACCCTTACGGCATAACTTTGTCATATGCCGGATATATCCTCTTTGCATTGGGTGGCCTTTTAGTGATGCTGTCGTCGCGAGGCCGTTTCAGAACAATGTTGCGTTCTCTGGGGATTGCCATGATTCTGATATGCGGATGCGGTGACGGGACGGCTTCTACTATCGCCGGCGTGCCTATTGCCACAGCAGACAGCCTTAAACGGAATCCTGTGGTCTACAACGGCAGAATTGTGACATTCAATACACTTGCACACGATGTGGTGACGAAACTTTATGGTAAGCCTTCATATCGCGGGCTTACCCCCGAACAGACTCTTCTGTCATTACGACTTTTTCCCGACAGATGGAAAAACGAACCGCTGCTGAAGGTGAAGGATAAGGAACTTTGCAAAAAACTTGGCATAAAAGGTAAATATGCAAGCCTTTCCGATTTGTTTGACGCATCCGGAAATTATCGTGTAAGCGGGCTATATGAAGCCTGCGGCGACAAGAAACATCGGGCCATAGAGGAGCTGGATGAGAAAGTGGGGATTGTGCTTTCTCTTTATTCCGGCGACCTGATAGTGTCGGCGGAAGAAGGTTCATTGCCTGCATGGAAATCAAGTCTTGAGATTATTTATAATGCAATCCCTTTTTCAACGCTTATTTTTATTCTGCTGTTCTGTGCCTTTTTCATAAGCGTGGCGGCTCTTTTAGGATGGCGTTATGGCAAGTTGGCGGCTGTTGTTATTTTAAGTTCGGCGGTGATTGTTTCGTTATGTTCTTTCTGCCTGCAATGGATGCTATGTGAAAGGCTCCCTCTTGCCAACACATATGAGACCCTTCAGTTTGTGGTGCTGGTTATGGAGGTGTTGACTTTATTGATGTTCTGGTCAAACAAACTGCTTTTTCCTCTGTCTTGTCTGTTTGCCGGGGCATTGGCGCTCGTGGCTCATCTGGTGGAGGTGAATCCGGTGGTCACTCCTCTTATGCCAGTCCTTCATTCGCCATGGCTGTCGCTTCATGTCTCGCTGGTTATGACTGCTTATGCCCTTCTGTGTCTTACGTTTGCCGTGTCTATGGCGGCCGTCATTCGTCCCGGAAACGGAGAGCGGTTAATGAAGCTGAATATGTGCATACTTTATCCGGCGGTATGGCTGTTGGGAACCGGTATTTTTACGGGTGCCGTGTGGGCTAATGTGTCGTGGGGAGAATATTGGTCGTGGGATCCTAAAGAGACATGGGCGTTGGTCACTCTTCTTGTGTATGCTCTTCCGCTCCACAAGGGAGTGTTCTTTAAATTCCGAAACGCCGGACATAATTGCAGGGGCTTTCACATCTATATGATTTCCGCCATACTGTCGGTGGCGATGACTTATTTTGGTGTGAACTATCTCAATTCCATGCACGCCTACAACTGATTGAGGTCATATGGCCCGACACCTGCAATTGATGCATTTTTATTTCCGGATATAGATTATGATGCCCCGTCTGTCAATATGGTCAATCAAATATAATTGCCGTAAAATTAATAAATTATTTTATGCCGTGAAACTTAAAACGGCGAAAATCCGTCTCTCCGTAAAATTTAAAATGGCGAAAATCCGTCTCTCCGTAAAATTTGAAACGTATAAATTCTTTACAACATAATGGTGATGGCGCAAAATATTTATGACAAATGGCGCAAAATATTTATGGCAAATGGCGCAAAATATTTATGGCAATTTGAAAATGCAATGCAGTGGGGAGGGTATGATTCTTGCATTTTCATATTTTTTGTTGTAATTTTGGAGATGATGAACAAGTCGTTATAGTTATGGAAGAGGTTTATTACCCGATAGGGGAACAAAATTTTGAGAAAATAATCACCGGTGGCTGGTTTTATGTGGATAAAACGGGCTATATACGTCATTTCCTGAAAGGCGGATATTATTTTCTCGGACGTCCGCGCCGGTTTGGCAAAAGCCTGTTCCTTTCCACCCTCCAGTATTTCTTTGAAGGGCGTAAAGACTTGTTCAAGGGTCTTGAGGCAGAGTCTTTTGACTGGGACTGGACTCCCTATCCGGTGCTATATATTGACCTAAATGTCGGAAACTATTCCGGAAGAGATGGGCTCAAAGACAATCTCGAAAATCATGTGCTGCGCTGGGAAAAACAGTATGGAATAACACCGGAGGTGTCAAATCTTGCCATTCGCCTTTCAAACATAATCCGAGCCGCCCACGAAACTACCGGCAAAAGAGTGGTGGTGCTTGTAGACGAATACGACAAGCCACTCGTGAATTCACTTGGGAATAAAGACCGGTATGAGGAATATAAAAACGAGCTGGCAGGATTTTATTCTAATTTCAAAAGTAGTGCCGAACATATCCACCTCATATTTCTGACCGGTGTGTCACGTTTCGGAAAAATCTCTATTTTCTCAGGACTCAACAATATACGCGACATCTCTACGAATGAGCGGTTTAGTGCAATTTGCGGAATTACGGAAAAAGAGATTGAGAGCCGGTTTTCGCAGGGGCTTGAAGCATTTTCAGAAGAGAAAGGGATAAGTGTTGAGGAGATTAAAAACAATCTGAAAGCATCATACGATGGTTATCATTTCTCAGCACAAAATATAGACGTTTACAATCCATTTTCTCTTTTAAGCTCAATGGCTGACTTCAAATTTAAGAACTATTGGATAGAATCGGGCGGGAAACCGACAATTCTGCTGGAAATCCTGAAGAGCCTGGATATTGATCTGCACAGTTTCTTTAATGTGAGGTGTTCTGAAGAGTCCTTGTCAGGATTAGACATCAGTGCCTTAAACCCGATAGCCTTGTTCTACCAGACCGGTTATCTGACTATAAAAAAATATGATGAAAATAGCGGTCTTTTCACGCTCGGATTGCCTAACAAAGAGGTGAAACAGGGTTTGCTTGAATATTTGTTGCCATATTATGTCGACCTTCACAATGAATCTACAGAGTTTGTGGTCAGCAAGTTTGTGGAAGACTTTAAATCCGGCAATGTTGACGCATTCATGAAGCGGCTCACAAGTCTTTTCTCATCTGTGCCATATTCTATAGCAATGGAGAGTGATCGAAACATCCACAATGCCTTACTCATGTTGATGATTCTTGTAGGATTGAGGGTGAAAACGGAATATCAGACTTCAGAAGGGAGAATAGATCTGTTGGTAAGGACTGAAAAATATATTTATATTATAGAGCTTAAGCTTGACGGGTCGGCTGAAGATGCACTGCGACAAATCGACGACAATAATTACGCTCTCCCATTCTTGTCCGAAGGGAGAGAAATAATAAGAATCGGCATCAATTTCTCAACTTCGCGACGCACCATCTCCGAATGGCGAATGAAAAGATAATTAGGCGGAATGCTGAGTCATCGCGCCTTGCACAAGGAATGGAGTGAAAGAGGTGTCCATTTACTTTTGACAAAAAGTTTTCACTATAGTGGCAGGGTTATTTGTCAGAGAAATCTTCTCCCAATGATAACTGTCTAAGGTAAGATTCTGTAGGCTCCGTGATTCCTAATTTTTTCCTAAGAGTGTGTTTTATGGTTTCTATTGTTCTTAGAGGTTGTCTAAATTTTATTGATCAGGATTTTTATGGCGGCAAAATCAATCATTTCTTCCGCTGATCCATTCTTTGTTTATATAAGACCATTGACCCTCGGTCAAGTGTGTCTGATAGAGATTCTTTTTATGCATAAATTTATCTTTTTCTCCTTCAACACCTTGATTGATGGTTAGTTATGCCCTATAACATTATTTTGCTCAAATTTTTAGACAATCTCTAAGGTTGTGGTGAAATAATATAGAAGTTTCATATGATGTAAAGAGAGTGGCTACGTCAATTTTTTTGATATAGCCTCCCCTCTGTCTTTCTCGGATTTAGTATTTGCCTCACTTTTAGATTGCCGATGCCATTTGAATTTGCGGATTGGAAGTGAGGTTATTTTTTTGATTCGGCGTTCTGCTTCAGGAGGTCGCGAATCTCGGTGAGAAGCACTTCCTCTTTTGTCGGCTCCGGAGCCGGGGCCGGGGCCTCCTCCTCTTTTTTCTTGAACTTCATCATCACGCGTAAAGCCACAAATATCGACATGGCTATGATAAAGAAGTCTACGATGTTCATAATAAATGTGCCGTAATGTATGGCCACCTCTTCTACTGCGGCGGCGCCTTCGGCAGTGGCCGGGGAGCCCTCTTTGATCACATATTTAAGATTCTCATAGCCGGAGCCACCTGTCATGAGAGACATCACCGGCATTATGATGTCGTTGACAAGCGATGTCACAATCTTGCCGAACGCTCCGCCGACGATTACGCCGACAGCCATGTCTACCACATTCCCTTTAAGCGCAAATGCCTTGAAATCTTCTAAAAATTTACCCATATTGATCGATATTAAAAATTTTGATTAAACAAAGTCAGGCTGCTGCCGCTAATTCCGGGGGCATATGCCAAAGGGCAATAACCCCTTGTGTTAAAAAAACAACAACAGAATCAAATATGTGCGAAACTACGAAAAAATTCGCTAAAAAGCACAATTTTACATGCCTAAAAACACATAATAGTTAAAAAACGTTCATTTTAAGTTGCCATACCAATTTTTTTTAGTAATTTTGCATACCTAAACCGACAAGAGGCAGCCGAAGTGAATTCCGGCTCTTCAAATCTTAAGAGGAAAAAAGATTAATTAAAATATAATCAACCCAAAACAATATTTAAAGCAATGACAAAGATTGGTATTAACGGCTTTGGCCGTATCGGACGTTTCGTGTTCCGTGCCTCTACTAAAAGAGACGACATCGAGGTTGTAGCAATCAACGACCTTCTTCCCGTAGATTACATGGCTTACATGCTCAAGTATGACACAATGCACGGTCGTTTCGACGGAACCGTTGACTATGATATGGAGAAGAGTCTCCTTATTGTCAATGGCAAGGCAATCCGTGTGACAGCATGCAAGAACCCCGCAGAAATCGCATGGGGCGAGGTTGGCGCTGAGTATGTAGTTGAGTCAACCGGTCTCTTCCTCACTCAGGAGAAGGCACAGGCTCACATCGAGGCAGGTGCCAAGTATGTGGTTATGTCAGCTCCTTCAAAAGACGCCACTCCTATGTTTGTATGCGGTGTCAACGCCCACACTTATGCCGGCCAGCAGTTCGTGTCCAACGCATCTTGCACTACCAACTGTCTCGCTCCCATCGCCAAGGTGCTTCACGACAAGTTCGGCATCAAGGAAGGCCTCATGACTACAGTTCACTCTACAACTGCCACTCAGAAGACAGTTGACGGTCCTTCTATGAAAGACTGGCGCGGTGGCCGTGCAGCAGCAGGCAATATCATTCCCTCTTCTACAGGCGCTGCAAAGGCTGTAGGCAAAGTTATTCCTGAACTCAACGGCAAGCTCACAGGCATCTCTATGCGTGTGCCGACTCTCGACGTTTCTGTTGTAGACCTTACTTGCAACCTCGAGAAGCCCGCTACTAAGGAAGAGATCTGCGCAGCTATGAAAGAGGCTGCCGAAGGCGAACTCAAGGGTGTGCTCGGCTACACTGAGGACGCAGTTGTAAGCTCTGACTTCCTCGGCTGCCCCCTCACTTCTATCTTCGACGCTAACGCCGGCGTTTACCTCACAGACAACTTCGTGAAGGTTATCTCTTGGTATGACAATGAAATCGGCTACTCTAACAAGGTGCTCGATCTCATCGCTATCATGAAGAAATATAACGGCTAATCAGCCTCACAGGCAAAAGAATTTTACCGGCGGGAGCGAATCACACGATTCGCTCCCGCTGTGTTTTATTGCTGTTTCAGAGCAATATTTTTTTATTACGATTAATTTTTTTTTGTTTGATATTTTTTATAATTTTGCGAATGTCTCGTGTTGATAACTTTTTGACACTGCTTAAATAAGCAAATTCACTCCTCTGGATTTCATTATCCACATAGTATCGATTGGAAAAAAGACACCTATAAATAGAATATCCATGTTTGCTCAAGACACGATGTTATATTGGATAGAGAATAACCTTCTGGCGTTCATGGTCTCGGTTATGCTCGGAGCCCTGATGATTCCCAAGATTATTCTCATAGCATTCCGCCGACAGCTCTTTGATGAAGTCAACGAGCGGAAAATTCACCGAGGGGCAGTGCCGCGTCTTGGCGGGATATCGTTTTTTCCGGGCTATCTTTTTTCAGTGGCGCTTGTGGTGGCCCTGAATCTGAGATTCGGCGGCGAGGTGATGGCCGAGGCCGTGGAGTCGAACATAGTGCAGGTCTATTTCCTTTTCTGTGCTATAATCATACTGTATCTTGTGGGCATAGCCGATGACCTTGTGGGCGTGAGATATAAGGCCAAATTCGTTGTGCAGATAGTGGCCGCCGCGCTTATCGTGGGCGGAGGGATGTCAATCACTGATTTCTATGGCATATTGTGGCTGCATGAGCTGCCGGTGTGGCTATCATGGGTGTTCACAGCCTTCATGGTGGTGTTTGTGGTGAATGCCATCAACCTCATCGACGGCATCGACGGCCTTGCCTCAGGATTGAGCGGCATAGCGCTCGTGTTCTATTCCATGGTGTTTTTTGAAGGCGGGAGCTATCTTTATTCAATGCTCGCCATTGCCTCGGCAGGAACGCTTGTGCCGTTCTTCTACTACAACGTGTTTGGAAAAGCCAAGAAACGCAATAAAATTCTCATGGGCGACACAGGCGCCCTGACCACAGGGATGCTGCTTGCATTCTGCGGCATAGCCATAATCTGCACCAAGCCAGGTTTTCAGGAGGTGTGCTATAACCCGGCCATCGTGGCATTGTCGCCTCTGATAGTGCCCTGTTTCGATGTGTGTCGCGTTTATTTTCATCGCGTGAAACGAGGGCGCAACCCCTTTCTTCCCGACAAGGCCCACATTCACCACAAGTTTCTTGCCCTTGGCATGAACCAGACATGGGCTCTTCTCACGATAATAGCCGTGTCGCTGGCATTTACCGGCGTGAATGTGCTGCTCTCCCCTTTCACCGACCCAAATCTCCTCCTCATGGGCGACGTTGTGGTCTGGACTATAGGAAATGTTTTCCTCACGCGGGCCATCCGCGCCAGAGAGACGCGCCTCAACCAGACTCTTTACCAATAATAAATACAGACCCGGGACATCTTTGCCGAGGACTTGACTATTTTATTGTTTTCAGCACTCATGTCGAGCGCGGTTGCGATTGTATTATTAGCAGCTCTAATTGCTATTTCAAGTGTTTATCAAGCCAATAATAGGCTTTCTCTTTAACGCCATTGGGGAAGCTATGACGACCTCCGTTTTCTTCAAATAAAAGGGTCTCAATTTTATTCCCTTTATTCTCTTCGAGATACGCATTTCGCATGTCTTACGGCGATGGTCTGCATGGCATTGATATGGGCGTATCTCGTTGGCGAACATAAGGATATGAATGTGAAAGCTGTCAGAAATAAAAATCCTAATCAATAAAATTTATACAACCTCTTATGACTATTTTTATTACAGCGAGCAATGTGTTAACAAAAAATTAACATGAATTATAATAGGTTGTTAAAATGAGATTCATTAGCTAATGTCCAATCTCGTAAAAGAAGCAATGTATAATTGTAAAAAATGTGGAGTTCAAGGCTCCTACACGGAAACCTTGAACTCCACTTCTTGTAAAAATGATAACAAAGAATATTATATCTTGGATGAAGATGAGCGGTGAGGAGTGTCGGGAATACCCTTCTCTTCTATAAATTTTTCAAATTCATGATAGTCTCCCATAAAGAGGTCGAGGTCTACCTTTGTGGAGATTCCGCCCGCGTGGCCGTCTTCTGTGAACTGCCATATTTCAAGGTGTGGCACTCGCGGCTGTGTCGCAGGGTTGTAGCGGGCTATAAAGAAGTCATATTCCTCAAATCCCTTGTCTTTGAGATAGTCGTTGTAGTAGGAGTCGTAGGTGTATAGGATTGGCTTCACTCCGTAGTGCGCCTCTATTGCGACGAGCCATTTGTGGGCATACTCGCAGGCAAGGTCTTTGTTTTTGGCCATCACGCGTTTGTCGAGCTCCATGTCGAGCACAGGCGGGAGGTCGCCCGGTTCAAGCACAGTGTGGTCGATGAAATTCTTGATTTGTCCGTCGATGTCGCTCAGGCGGAGGAAGTGGTAGGCTCCTCTCACGATTCCGCACCGTTTGGCCTCCTCGAAATTGCGCTGATATGTGTCGGCCTGCCAATCGGCTCCTTCCGTAGATTTTACAATAGCGAATAGCACAGGCTGCAGAAATTGCGAAGACTTGCGGTTGGCCTCCACAGTGCCGGCGCTGTCGGCATATAAGGCAAGCTGCTCCCAGTCGATTGTGTACTGATGGTTCGACACGTCTATGCCATAGACAGCCTCTCCCGGGGCATATTTTTGTCCGGGCACCGGCGGCAGCTCCCCGTCTTTCCATTGCCCGAACCCGATTTTTCCTTTAGGCGACACAATTTTCCCCAGTCCGTTTTTCTTACCGTCTTGCCAGAATCCATGATAGCGCACGCCGTTCTTGTAATGGCATGAGCCATATCCCTGTGGAAGATAATTCTTCAGGCCGCCCATATATGTGAACTCCTTGGCCACCACCACGCCTGAATTGAGCTGTCCGTCGTCGCCCCAGATTCCTTCGATAAGTTCGCCGTCGGCAGTGACAAGCGTGCCCTCCCCGAAAGGCTCGCCCATTTTCCAATATCCGGAAAAGATAGAGCCGTCGTCGAGTTCGCGTGTGATGTGTATGTGGCCGGTCTGGTAAAGCACAAAATATGTGAGCGCACACAGGGTGACGCTGAGAGACAGCAGCATGAAGGCAATTCTTGCCTTGTTGTTGCGCTTTTTGGGGATGAAAGGGCGAGAGAACTGAGGGTCTTCAGGAAGAGGAGAGTCGGCCGGATTTATAGGATTCTGAGTGTTTTTCATAATGGTTGCGGATTAAGGATTGAATCAACTTATCGCCATTATTAATTAAGTTGTCACATAATATAAAATGCTTGGCATCCCCATTCAGTTTAACAGACTCCGCAAAATAACCATCGAAACAGTAAGGAAAGAGGCAGAATGGAAAGGGGCATACCAAGTCTTTTTAACTTGATACGCCCCTCACATTGCGAGCGAGCTAAATAGTTTTAATTTTTATCTCACAACATTCGTCTGCTTCCTCAGTGCCTTAGTGATATTGACGGCGGCAAGCGAAGCGTTGTAGGCAAAATCCAGGGCCTTTTCATCGCGAGCATGACAGTCGAGCAGTCCGGTGAACTGATGACCATCTCGGAAACAGAATTCAATCTGGAACCATGTCCGGTAAATGTCATAGACATCTTTGCCGCAGACAAAAAATAACCGAAGTATTGTTTTTATTGCCGACATAAAAAAAATATGACTATATTTGCGAAATGCTTCCGGATGAATGTGGCCCGTGCATGGCCGGGCTTATGTCCGGACGGCGGCAATATGATTTTTTAACCTGAAATAAATACCTAACTGAGATGTTTTCTAAAGATACATACGCAGGTCGCCGCAAGGCCCTCAAGGAGAAGGTGGGCTGCGGATTGCTGCTCTTCCTCGGCAACGATGAGGTGGGCATGAATTATGCCGACAACACTTATCACTTCCGCCAGGATTCTACGTTCCTTTATTATTTCGGCCTCTCTTATGCGGGGCTGAACGCTGTGATTGACATTGACAATGACCGTGAGATAATTTTCGGCGACGAGCTTACAATCGACGACATAGTGTGGATGGGCTCGCAACCGACACTCCATGAGAAGGCCGCTATGGTGGGCGTGGCCGATGTGCGCCCTTCTGCAGATCTTGAGAAATATCTCGCCTCGGCAGGAAAGTGCGGGCAGAATATCGGCTATCTTCCCCTGTATAGAGCCGCACATAGCCTCAAGCTGTTGCGTCTGCTTGGCGTGAAGCCGGGAGACGAGAAACCTTCCATACCTATGATTCGCGCAATCGTGGATATGCGCAATCATAAGACGGCTGAAGAGATTGCAGAAATCGAAAGGGCATGCGACGTTACTGCCGACATGCACATAGCCGCCATACGCATGCTTCGCCCCGGCATGAGGGAATGTGAGGTGAGCGCAAGGATTCAGGAAGTGGCGGAGGCTGCAGGAATGCGCCTGTCATTCCCGACGATTGCCACTGTCAACGGCCAGACTCTTCACAACCATTATCACGGCAACATCGCCAAGTCAGGGCAGATGCTGCTCGTAGACGCCGGAGCTGAAACAGAAATGGGCTATGCCGGCGACATGTCGTCTACAATATGTGTAGACCCCAAGTTCACTGCACGCCAGAAGGAGATTTACGACATACAGGTGGCTTCTCATCTTGCCGCAGTCGGTGCCCTGAAGCCGGGTGTGCCGTTCAAAGATGTTTATGAGCTGTCGTGCCGCGTGGTGTGCGACGGGCTTAAACAGCTTGGAATCATGAAGGGAGACCCGGCAGAGGCTGTGGAGGCCGGTGCTCATGCCATGTTCTATCCTTGCGGGCTCGGCCACATGATGGGCCTTGACGTGCACGACATGGAGAACCTTGGCGAAGTGTGGGTTGGATATGACGGACAGCCTAAGAGCACACAGTTCGGGCGCAAGTCGCTGCGACTTGCCCGTCCGCTGGAGCCGGGATTCGTACACACAATAGAGCCGGGCATCTATTTCATACCCGAACTTATCGACCTCTGGCGCGGACAGCACAAGTTTGAGGATTTCATCAACTATGACGAGGTTGAGAAATGGAAAGACTTCAGCGGGCTCCGCAATGAGGAGGATTATCTCATAACCGAAACCGGAGCGCGACGCCTCGGAAAGAAGATTCCGCTCACCACAGAAGAGGTGGAGGCTATGCGATGACGGGGCGCTTCGCCCCCTCCCCTTCCGGGAGAATGCACCTTGGAAATGTTTTCACCGCTCTGATTTCGTGGCTTTCTGCCAAGAAGTCGGGCGGCAGATGGATACTGCGGGTCGAGGATCTCGACCCGCAGCGTTCTCGTATGGAATATGCCCGGCAGATAGAGGATGACCTTCTCTGGCTCGGGCTTGATTGGGATGAAGGTGGAATAGGCGGCAAAGGGAGCAACGGCCCTTATCTGCAGAGCGAGAGGGGCAATGTGTATGAAGAGGCTCTCCGGAGGCTGACTGAAACAGGGCTTACATATCCATGCTATTGCACGCGGGCTGACATCATGGCCACTCAGGCGCCTCATGAAACCGACGGACGTGTGGTGTATGCCGGAACTTGCCGTCCGCGCAACCTTGGAGAAACAGAGCGCCGCGCTGTCGATGCAATGTCGTCTGCGCGCTCCGGCATGGCAGATGAGACCCGCAGAGAGAGGGCCACAAGGCTTTTCGTGCCGGATGAGGAGATACGGTTCAACGACCGGCTATATGGGGCTCAAAGCGTGAATCTGGCCCGTCATTGCGGCGACTTTGTGCTTCGCCGCGCCGACGGCGCATGGGCATATCAGCTGGCTGTAGTGGTGGATGATGCGCTTATGGGCGTGAAAGAGGTGGTGAGGGGCAGCGATCTTCTTCTCTCTTCCGCCCAGCAGATATATCTTTACAGGCTGCTCGGCCTGGAGCCTCCGGAATTTGCGCATGTCCCCCTCTTGTGCAATTCATCCGTTCAGCGGCTGTCTAAGCGAGACCGGTCTATGAGTATGGAGGAGCTTCGCAAAGACTACACTCCTTCTCATCTCATAGGTTATATGGCTTATGTGGCAGGGATTCTCCCGGAGCCGTTCCCTATATCGGCGGAAGGGCTTCTTCCGTTATTCTCCTGGAGCGCGCTTAGGGATGCTTCTTCAATTAATCTTGACTGAAATGTCTTTCAAAAAATAACGGGAGGCGCATGTCCGTGAAAAGGAATCGCGCCTCCCGGTGTTTTTTCAGCTGGCCGGCAACACTTCATTCCATCACGCCGATAGAGTTCGGATTGATGCCCCATTCGGAGCTCCTTTCCCTCAAAATTCGCATGGCCTGCTCCGCGTCAGGGAGGGGCACTTCATGATGCCCGTTCGGCATTCTGTATTTCAATATCGCGTAGGTTATTCCCATGTCGTTGAGCCACGGGGCCATGTCTTTCCCCTCATGCCCCATTGCCAGCCCGTAATAGCCACCACCGGGACACATCATTATTGCTGTGCCGTTGGGATTTTCGGCGGGATAGACCAATAGTTCCGCTTCCGACACGCCTATCAGAAAATCACCATCAGAACGCATGTCGGCAGAGGAGAGCCTGTTCTCTTTCGGGGCTCCTTCGGGCCACACTTTGATTTCGACAGGAGACGTGGCTCCCGACACGGAGAATACAAATAAGAATGTCAGCGAAAGGAATATATTTTTCATGTTAATCGATTTATGTAAATGTTAAAAACTCAATAGATTGTGTAATAATAACTGACATTTTCAGGCGTGAATTGTGCTGAGGGGTAAGAAAAGCAAACAAAGGGGTATTATAATGCTTTTTTTATCTGTGTTTTGGCATTAATTTTGCAATGATAATAACCGATGGCATAAAGTTGGTTGCCTTGTCTGAAATTTTATCAAAAACACATCCGGCAAAAGTTCGCGGCCAAGCCATCCGGAAGAATCAGAATATCATGAAATCCGGTCTGTTTATTCCGGCAATATAACCTGACATAATAATCATATATCATAATATCATCAACAATGAATAAAGTTTTGTGTATGGCTTTCGGAGTCTCTGCACTATTTTCTCCGTCAATAATTATGGCTGAGACAGTGCATGTGTCAACACCGAAGACATCGTTAGTGCTCGAGGCTACCAACGGCGACCCCCTGAAGTTTGTGTATTACGGCAATGCCCTTACTGCCGTCGACATGGAGAGCCTGAAGGCTGCGGGCATCCCCAATTTTAACGCGTATCCCGTGTATGGCCTCTGGCCTGAAAAGGAGGCCGCGATGAGTGCTGTGCATGCCGACGGAAATATGACCCTTGACATGGCTGTGTCAGGTGTGAAAACACGCAAGGACGCCGACGGCTCTGAAGTGACTACAGTGACCATGACCGACCGTGTATATCCTCTTACAATAGATGTGAACTATCGCACATTCCCCGGAGAAGATGTGATCGAGACCTGGACAGAGACCACCCATAATGAGAAGGGTGACGTCACTCTCAACCGGTTCATGTCGGGCTATCTTCCGGTGCGCCGAAGCGATGTGCATGTGTCGCAGTTTTATGGCTCATGGGCCAACGAGGGTAAACTTGAGGAGGCCCCCCTTCCCCACGGCGTGAAGATGATAAAGAATAAAGACGGTGTGCGCAATTCTCACACTTCCCATGGCGAGGTGATGATTTCGCTTGACGGAAAAGGGCGCGAGAATGAAGGGCGAGTGATAGGGGCCGCTCTCTGCTATGGCGGCAACTATAAGTTGATGTTCGACACCGACGACAGCGACTACCATCATTTCTTTGCCGGCATCAATGAAGAAAACTCTGCCTATCACCTGAAGAAAGGGGAGACTTTCGCCACTCCTCCTCTGGCTCTGACATATTCTGAAGAGGGCCTTGGCGGGGCAAGCCGCAATTTCCACAAGTGGGGGCGCGACTATCGCCTGGCTCACGGCAACACTCCAAGAAAGATTCTTCTCAACAGCTGGGAAGGCGTCTATTTCGACATCAACGAGGAGGGAATGAAGCAGATGATGACAGATATCGCCGACATGGGCGGAGAGCTCTTTGTTATGGACGACGGCTGGTTCGGCGTGAAATATCCTCGCAACAACGATTCTACCTCTCTTGGCGACTGGACTGTAGACACCAATAAACTCCCTAACGGCATCAAGGGGCTTTGCGACGCCGCTAAAGAGCGTGGCATAAAATTCGGCATATGGATTGAGCCGGAGATGACCAACTCTGCCTCAGAACTTTATGAGGAACATCCGGAATATGTGATAAAGGCTCCGAAGCGTGATGCCATTGAAGGGCGCGGCGGCACGCAGCTTGTGCTCGACCTTGCCAATCCCAAGGTGCAGGATTTCGTTTTTAATGTGGTTGACACTCTCATGACAAAATATCCTGAGATCGACTATATCAAATGGGATGCCAACGCTCCGATCATGAACCACGGGTCGCAGTATCTCACTGCCGACAATCAGAGCCACTTGTATATTGACTATCATAAGGGCTTCACAGCGGCTGTGGAGAGAATCAGAGAGAAATATCCTGATGTGACCATCCAGGCTTGCGCCAGTGGCGGCGGCAGGGCCAACTGGGGCGTGCTGCCTTATTTCGACGAGTTCTGGGTGAGCGACAACACCGACGCTTTGCAGCGCATATATATGCAGTGGGGCACAAGCTACTTCTTCCCTGCTATTGCCATGGCCTCTCATATATCGGCTTCTCCCAACCATCAGACCAACCGCATAGTTCCTCTGAAATTTCGCACTGACGTGGCCATGAGCGGCCGTCTCGGAATGGAGATTCAGCCGAAAGACATGACTGCCGAGGAGAAGGAGCAGACACGCAAGGCTATCGAAGACTACAAATTGGTGCGCGACGTGGTGCAGCTCGGCGACCTTTATCGCCTTCTCTCTCCTTATGACGGCAAGGGTGCGGCCTCGCTGATGTATGTTGCGCCCGACAAGAATGACGCAGTGTATTATTGGTGGAAGACAGAGCAGTTTGTTAACCAGCAGTTGCCTCGCGTGAAGATGGCCGGCCTTGACCCCGACAAGACATATGTTGTGACAGAGCTCAACCGTGTGGACAATGAGCCCCTCCCCTACGAAGGGAAAGCCTTCACCGGACGCTTCCTGATGTCGAACGGCCTTGAAATGCCTCTGAGCCATAATGTGGACTGGAACAAGCGCAACGACTATGCTTCGCGTGTGCTCCGCCTCACAGCAAAGTGAGAAACAGAGGTCATTCTCCGGAGATTATCACTCTCACCTTTTTAATCTTGGCTCCGTTCATGGCAGTGATCTCAAAAGAGATATTGTTCCACATGAGTTTTTCTCCGGATTGGGGTATGTGGCGCAGCTCTTCAAGGATAAATCCGCCGAGAGTTGAATAGGCTGCGGGATGATACAAGTCCTCCAGTTCAAAGAATTTAAGAAAGTCATAAAACTGAATCTGAGCGTCGACGGCCCATGAGCCGTCGGCCTCATTTTTTATAATGTCGGGAATGAAAGTCTGTTGCGGCATCTCTCCCACAAGGCCGTCGAGTATGTCGCTTGGTGTCACCACTCCGGCCATGTCGCCGAATTCGTCGCAGACAATGGCAAAGTTCACTCTCTTTGCCTTCATGATGTCTAACGCGTCATACACGCTCATGGACTCAGGAAAATATTGAGGCTCCGCCACGACATTCTTCAAAGAGAAATCCTGCCTGTCGATTGTGAATATGAGTCGTTTTAGCGACACCACTCCGGCAATCGCGCCGTGGGGGTTGCCGGCATATACCGGATATACACTGTGGAGCTCACGGGCAAGCATTTTTCTCACCTCTTTCGCCGTCATGTCAAGAGTGAAGACTGAGACGTCTACTTTCGGTGTCATTATAGACGACACGCGTAGGTCGCCGAGCACAAGGGCTCTCTCCATGATGTCTTGCTCCACCTTCCGGACTTCGCCTGAATCCGTGCCATCCTGGATGAGTGACTTGATTTCCTCTTCAGTCACGCTGTTGTCTTTCTTATCAAGCCCGAAAATCTTTACGATAAGAGATGTAGACGCGGAAAGGAGCCACACTGCAGGGAGTGCTATTTTCGAGAGCAGGAACATAGGCCGCGACAGGATTTTGGCAACCGTGTTGGCTGATGAAAGGCCGATTCGTTTAGGCACCAGTTCGCCGACCACGATAGAAAGATATGTTACTATCGCAACGATTAAGACCTGGCCTGTGATTCGGGCCGTGTGAGGCTGAAGGCCGGTGTGCTGCAGAAGCTTGCCCACATCTTCCGCGAGTGCGGCTCCGGAATAAAGACCGGTTAGAATGCCGATCAGAGTGATTCCTATTTGAATGGTCGACAGGAATTTGTCGGGGTCGTCTGCAAGTTTTAGTGCAGTCGCTGCTCCCCTGCTGCCTTGTCTGGCATCAGAGGTTAGGCGTGATTTGCGTGCTGAAATCATGGCTATTTCAGCCATCGAGAACACGCCGTTCAAGAGAATGAGGAGAATGATTATAAGGATATCGTCCATAGCGGAATCGTTGATGTTTAAACAGCCGGCACGGCGCAATTTTCCGGGCCGTCTTTTTTAAGTTCAACAACCATTGATATTTAATTGTTCATCCATCGTTCATAAAAATAATTTTGAGACAACAAATAATATTTGTTATTTTGATGCGAGAATATATATATGATAACTTTGAAAAATAAACCAACATCAAAGTTTTCTTAATATATCGTGCAGGGCCGGCATTGCTGACAGCAACATATGTGTGGTGGTGGAAGGTATCGTCTTCCGTTGGCACCGGAATGACAATAAAGAGGTGGTCAACAAATGTGGTGAGTGGCGTGTTATATGATAATATGAACATATTTATGTGAAATTTGCATCAGTTGAATCAATTTATATTAATTATGTCTATGGAAAATAAAATAAAGGAGCATCCTACGGAAGATTACAGAGGATTGACGCTATATCAGATAATGGTTGGCTCGTTTATCCATTCT
This sequence comes from Muribaculaceae bacterium, assembly GCA_009775365.1. GTDB lineage: Bacteria > Bacteroidota > Bacteroidia > Bacteroidales > Muribaculaceae > Lepagella. The sequence goes on along the minus strand of VSPM01000041.1, from coordinate 5,728 downwards.
GAAAACGGTTCGGAAGGCTATAGCGCAATGTGGGGTCCGGACAATGAGACCAAAGACGGAAATCTTCGCGGCGTGATAGAGGCTTTGCCACATGTGGCTTCGCTGGGGGCGAATGCCATATGGCTCACCCCTATTTTCGACAGCACAGGTGCCGAAGGGGGTGAAAAACTGCAGGCGTCGGGCTATTTTGCAAAAGATTATTTTGCAATAGATCCTCATTTCGGCACAGAAGATGATTTGCGTGAGCTTGTGGAAACGGCCCACAAAATGGGCATGTATGTGATTCTCGACGGAGTGTTCGGCCATCATGGAGGGGTAGACAAGGCTTCGCCCGGCGGTAATTTTATCGACAGCACGGCAACTGTTAATGAGCGCGGGGAAGAAGGGAATGTGAAATTCCCGGAGTCGCTTGAATATTTTAAGGAGGTTGCCACCTATTGGATTGACAAATTTGAGATTGATGGCTGGAGGCTTGACCAGGCTTATCAGTTGTGTCAGGACGGACATAATTATTGGTGCGACATACGCCGGGCTGTGGGCGACTTGTGTGAGCGACGGAGATCGGAAGGGAAAGAGTGGGGAGTGCTCGGATATATGGTGGGCGAAGACTGGTGTGACGCCGAAGGGATAAGCGGCAGGGTATATCGCGACCTGGGGCTCGTGAGCGCTTTTGATTTCGATGGCAAGGAATTGATAAGCGGCCCTATGTCAGACCTCAGCAAAGGTGGGCTTGAGAATGGCTGGGACGATGTCGTGAAGATATATTCCAAGCCAACAGAGAGAGGTTATGCGTCTGACGACGTGTTCCCGAATCTGTTTCTGAGCAATCACGACGGATTCCGGCTGGCAGATCATTTCTATGATCAGGGAGAGGAGATAAACGTCATGACCCGCTATGCCATTCTTGCCGGGTATCCCGGCCCCGTCACAATGTATTATGGCGATGAGTTTGGCGATCTCAGCCGTGATGCCGCAGGCTCGCAGCCTGACAACGCCGCGCGCACCTCCGGCCATATCATGGCCGACAGCGAGCGTGAGGCTCATCTATACAATTATGTTGCAAAGGTCATGAACTTCCGTCATGACAATCCTGCCATGTGGAGAGGGGAACAGGAGTTTAAGCGTTATCGTAACGGAGAGGCAGAGGTGCTTGTAGTGACAAAGACAGACACTGAGTCTGAGAACAAGGTGGTGATGGTGTTTGCTGACAAAGACACTACCGAGATTGTGGATGGGGTGCCTTACCCGGTGGAAGTAAAAGGGTTTGTGCCGGAGCTTATCCGAATTTCCTGAATCTCCTGAGGCGTGATATGCCGGCTTTTCCGAGTATGACTATTGCTGAATATTGTGCGGTTTTAGCAAGCCCGAATAATATGACCCACAACGCGCTTTTTGCCCAGGGGCTTATTGGCAGCAGCATCTGAGCGAACGATGCCGCATAAAGCAGCACGCATGCAAGAAGGGTGTATATCCCTGTCTTGAACGATAGTTTTGAGAGCCATTCTTTTATCGACAAGAGGATTGGCTTGAGTCGGTTGGTAATTTGCATTGGACGGGATTTATGTGGGTGAAAAACAGGCGCGAGGTCAATGGGATTCGGGCTTGATAAGCGCGGAGAGATATGCAGTCAGTTCTTCGGCCATTTTTTCAGCTTGCCGTTCAGACGGGTGATAGTCGGCTCCGTAGCCGAGTTCCCCTGTCTGCGGCGACATGTCGAAGCGGTATGTGCTGTTGCATTCGGAGGCAAGACGGTCGAGCACGCCTTTCACGTCTTCCAGTTCCTTCCCTTGCATCATGGAGCCTGTTAGAAGCACAAATTTCGCGTCGGGGTATTTTTCCCTAAGATGTGACAGGAAGTCACGATAATGGCTTTCATAAAGCGAGATGTCATAGTTTCCCTCAGATGTGTCGTTAGTGCCGAGGTTTATGCACACGATGTCGGGCATGAATGCAGAGTGGTTCCATTTGTGGTCGTGATTGTATAGGAGCGTGTAGTCATATTCAAGCGGCATTGTTTTTATGTCACCTTCTCGGGGGCTTCCGAAATTGCGGTAGACGCCTATTCCGGAGCGGGCCACTATGTTGAAATCTGCATTCAATGCGCGTGCCGTGCGGTAGGCATATGAGAGAGTGTGATTTTCTGTGTCGTATGAGAAATGGTTTTCCGGGTTGTTGTCTTCAATGCCGTAGCCGCAAGTGATTGAATTGCCTATGAACTCAATTTTCAGGTCCGGTTTTTCTGTGGGGGAAGCCATTTCCCCATCGATTATGAATGAGCGGAACTGTGGGTTGTGCTCATATCCTTCTATGGCATAGGTGATTCTCACATTGTGGAGTGTGTCGGGAAGATTCTCTGCAAGGGTCATAATGGAGTCTGTTGCAGAGAAGACCACTTGCCTGTGGATGTCGTTGTCAATTTCGATGACGAACTTGCCGCTTCTGGGTGAGGTCTCCATTTTTAGCGATGTTCCGTTAAAGTTAAAAAGGGCGCTTGTGCCCGGAAATGTAAAGGATCCGCATCCGGAATCGTCCCAAAGGATTCTGCCCATGTAGCGGATGCTTTCGTCAGATGCGGGGATTTTGATTTCTTTTGCGGAAGCGATAAATGGTTGGGAGGCTGCTATGGCAAAGGCTGACAGCAGTTTTAGTGTTGATGTCATTGGTGGTTGAGCAGTTAGGTTTCTATATTAACGGAGGCTTGGACGGGAAATTGCGTTCTCGGGAGCGCAACACTTGGGGAACATAATTCTATTGCCGGCAAGACACGGCCATTGCAACGGCCATTGCCATAGCGCGGCCAAAGTGCTGACCTGGTGTTTGCTAACTGAGCAATGTCATGTGGTAGCCTAGGGTGTTGAGCTCCATGGCAATTCCCATAGTGTAGAGTGTGTGGAGGGCTGAGATATATGCCTGCGATGCCTCTTTGGTGCCCGGCTCAATGCCTGAGTGCTGCAATGCGCTGAGTGTGCGTGCGGCACATTCGCCTACAATCTTGGCTACGGCCTCGCATTCCTCTTTTGAAAGGCCAAGGATGTCTTCCATAACATAATCGTCGAGCGCATCAAAACCTTTGGGCTCGCGCAGGCGGTTGTAGAGTGACGCTCCGTCTTCGGAAGAGTATTTTTCCCAGTCTTTATCCCAGAATGATGCGAGGGCCATCCCCACAAACATTATCCATCCGAGCGATGTGAGCGGATAGCCGCTGAATTCTCTTACTCCGTCGGGGAGATATGCCTTGGCCACAGGCCGCCATAGGTCTTCAAGGTCAGGGCATTCAGGAAGTTTGGCATCTACTTTTCCTTCTGCGATGAGATAGCGGTGCAGGTCTTCGGTTAATTGCTTTTCAAAATTCATAGTTTAAGTGTTTGCTTGTTTATATCTATAACTACAACCAAGGTCTTGTCATTGTTCCGAAATGACAAATTAATTGAGCCGTCATATAACTCCAAGTTCCTGAACCTTAATAAACGTAATAACAATTCAGGAATAGCGAGGAATGGGAATTCAAAAATTTTGAGTAGCTTTGCATATATTTTATCAAGTTTTAAGAGCGTTAAATTTTAGTATGAATAGAAACATCATTGTCATAGTGTTTGCCTGTGCCTCTTTGTCGGCTATGGCCGGAACGTCGTTATACAGTAATCCTGTAATAAACGAGAGCGCTCCCGATCCTACTGTAATAAGGGCCGACGACGGAAGGTTTTACCTCTATGCCACAGAGAATGTCCGCAATGTCCCTATCTATAGTTCTGACTATCTTTTCTGGGGCAGTTTTCGCGGCATTTATGGCATTGAACTGACCCCGGACGGTCTTGCATTGAAACCGGGGAGCAAGCCGAGGCAAATAGCAGGGACTCTCACGGAGGGAACCAATATCTACCGTCATGACGGATATTATTATCTCATAGGGTCGGCAGGGACTTGCTGTGACGGAGAGCGAAGCACGTATCATGTGGTGGCCGCCCGGTCTGAGAATCTGTTTGGCCCATATGTCAACAAGGAGGGGCTTCCGGCCATGGAAAATAACTTTTCACCGGTGATTGAACGCAGCGACAAGGTGATAGGCCCCGGCCACAACGCAAATTTCGTGATGGATGATGCCTGCAACCACTGGATGCACTATCATGGTTTTGACGCATAGAAGCCGGAAGCAGGACGCAAGGTGTATCTCGACAGAATTTTATGGGATTCTGACGGCTGGCCGTGTACACATAGCGGAGAGCCTTCGGCAGAGGCCGAGCGGCTGGTGTTCTGACATGCGATGCTCTGAAACATTATGTGGAACCCGGATTGTCATTTTAAGGAATGAACTCTTAAGGCGCGTGCTGAAAAACATTATTGTCTTTGGCGGGTTATTAAGATGAAATGTAACATGTTTTAAAGATATTTCAAAAATGATAATGGATATAGTGTGGCTCGTTGTAGGGCTTGTGTTGATTTTGGTCGGGGCCAATGCCCTTACCGACGGAGCTTCGGCAATCGCAAAACGTATGGGCATCAGTGAGCTTGTAGTTGGCCTTACGGTGGTGGCATTCGGCACTTCGGCTCCGGAATTGGCCATATCAGTTCTTGCTGCAATCAATGGAAGCGCACCCTTGGCTGTTGGTAATGTGGTGGGCAGTAACATTTTCAATATCCTTCTTATAATCGGTGTCACTGCGGCTGTGAGGCCGATTGTGGTGCAAAGAAGTGTAATGTCGCTCGAGATTCCGATGGTGATTCTGTCGTCGGCGATTTTGCTGGTGCTCGGCAATAGCGGATGGATTGACGGCAAGGGTGTGAATGAGGTGTCGCGCGTGAGCGGAATATTTCTGCTGATTTTATTTCTGCTGTTTATGCGCTACACATTTGCCACTGCCAAGCAGCCGGACATCACTTCCTGCGGCAACGGGCAGGCAAGTTCTGCGGAGAGTGGCAACAAAGATGCTGTCAAGCCGATAATGCCGGTGTGGAAATCAGTGTTGTTTGTCATTGTAGGGCTGGCGGCGCTCGTGTGGGGTGGCGACAAGTTTGTTGACGGGGCTTCCGGAATAGCGTCGCATCTTGGCGTCAGCGAGGCGGTTATAGGCTTGACGATAGTTGCTGCCGGCACATCTCTTCCCGAGTTGGCCACTTCGATTGTGGCAGCAGTCAAAGGGCAGCCCGGGCTTGCCATTGGGAATGTTATTGGCAGCAATATATTCAATGTGCTTATGGTGCTTGGAGTGTCAGCCACAATATCCCCGCTTCCGTTCGGCTCGATTGGCAATTTTGATTTGCTTACGCTGATAGTTGCATCTTTTATGTTCTACTTGTTTGGCTGGCTGTTTAAAGAGCGCACCATAACGCGAGCCGAGGGCATAGTCATGGCTTTGACTTATGTTGCCTATGTAGGAATACTCCTTTACCGGCTCTGACGTGCCCTATGGCATTATGGCATAAAAATAGCCGGCGCCTTTCACGACGCCGGCTGTTTCTTCACAAAGGGGAGTATGTCTATCTTGCCGGCAGCCGGATCAAAAACTCCGATGGTGTTCCGGAATTGCAGATTCTCATATGCTTCAACCGGCCCGAGGAGGCGATTTTGACATACAAAAAACGATGGGAGATAGAAACGGCCTTCAGAGCCATGAAATCTTCCGGCTTCAACATCGAGGACACCCATATGCGTGATATGGACCGCATCGAAAGACTTGTCGCGATGGTCTGCATGGCTCTTGTATGGGCGTATCTCGTTGGTGAACATAAA
>VSPM01000040.1 GCA_009775365.1 Muribaculaceae bacterium | reverse complement strand
CCACCGTCTGAACACTTCCTCTCTCCTTCTGGCGAGGGGATGCCCCAGCGGCGGGGGCGGCCTAAACCGCCCCCAAGCGCGGACGGAGGCATGACTATTCTCAAATAATCTAAGGTGGATGTAATTTTTGCCTCATTTTATTTGGATTTTAATATAGTTCGTTCTATATGCTTGAGGGAAATGAGGACAATGGCTGGAGCATGACATTCCGTCATCATAACCTTTCAACCTTCACGAAAGACAATCAGCTGACCCTCTGCTATATATCAAGCTGGAAATGGATTCAGGGAACTTCCCCCTCATTCCAAGAAAGTGCGGATCAGTACAGTTGGAGGTTTATAGAGGCAAATGTGGCTGCCGATCAGGCTCTCATAGAGGCCAAAGAGGATGCGGTGTCCGAGCTTAAAGCTTATAAGAGCTATTCTCCTTGGTGTCATCAGCTGCTCGACGATGCCGTCGTGCAGATAGAGTCGGTGAATCGCGATTCGTTTGAGTCGCCTGAAGACGCCATTGCCGAGATCGTCCGGCTCAAGGACGAGTCAATCACCGCATACTATTTGCAGCTTGCGAGAGAGGCACGAGGAAACACTGTGAAGATTTCCAACATGCGCCGTCGCTCACATGAGAATGCGGCAGAGACCGGATGGTATATTTGCTCGAAAGAGACAGACGGAATCATCACCGTGAACACTACCTCCACTCCAGATTATTCAGGCATATGGGATCTTGAACCGGTGGAATCAAACGAATCGACTTTCAGAATACGCAATCAGAACGGCGTGTATATCTGCGAGCCCACGAACGGACAGACCGTGAAGACCACCTATGAGGCGTCGGAGGCCGGAGAATTCTGGCTCTACCCTTATGCCAATGCCCTTCGTTTCATGACCGTGAGCAATGTCTCGCTCAATTTGGACACCGCCGGCTCGGATCTGGTGGGATATGCGTATAATGACGCAGGCAGCACCTGGACATTCGAGAGTGTGACAGTGATTAAGGAGGGCAAGCCCGACGTCGTGCTGTCGACCGACGAAGAGAAGCAACTTTACATTATCCGTAGTGCCGCCGACCCCGATGACATTCTCATGTTTGACGATGATGGTATCGCGCTCACTCATGGGGCTTTGGGAGAGGGTTCATATTGCTACTTCTATGGCTCAAACGATTTTGGCGACGGCATTCAGATCGAAAGCCAGTATTATGGCACCCGTCTTTATTACTCGTATCCTTTCTTCTGGAACACGAAGGATGGCTGGAAGACGGATAAGAGCTTCAATCTGTATATGGTCAAGAACGGAGAGGAGGGACAGAATAGCTACGTGATATCTTATTGCTATCCTCCCACAGAGACCTCCTGTCTCAGCAGGCTTTCAATCGATCCGGATCATCAGTATTTCACGGGCCTTGGCTCACCTGATGACGTGGAGAACACAAGCTGGATTCCCGAACCTGTCGCAGGAGTGGATCATGAACTCATATTCAACTCCTCGCGCCGCGTGATTCTTGATGAAATTGTTTCGTACAAGAATGCCGTGCCGTGGGCACAGGATCTTTTTGAAGAGGTAATCGATTACATCAGCGGGTGTAAGATGACTGATTTCGCACCTCAGTCTACGGAGGCTGTGGCCAACCTGAAAATGTATTACAACGATGCTCTTGTCCGGATTGAGGAGCGGCTTGAGATTGAACCAGACGGAGACTGGGTTACTATCGCCAACGTAAGACGCAGCGGAGAAAACGGTATCGAATATCTGGCGGTTGCCGAAGATGGCCTCAATACTGTCGGCGAACTGAGCGACAAGGCGATATGGCAACTTGTATATGTAAGCAACGGCCGATATCACCTCTGTAACGCAGAAGGCTGGTACATCGGGACTCTCGGCGAACAGGTGCCTGTGACTACCAACGAGTCGGAGGCTGGTTTGTATATGCTTGATCTGGCAGGGGGCTATCTTCGTCTGGCAGACCGTAACAATCCCTCGACACGGACTCTCAATCTTGATGCTTATGAAGGTATGGCCGGAGTGGCATCTGCTTCAGATCCTGGATCGGCATGGACATGCAGTCTTACAATCAATGACAATGTCAAAGAGATAGGCGAAGAGACTGTATCAGGAAAGGCTGTCTATTACAATATATCGGGTGCAAGGGTTCAGAACGGCAGTCTTGCTCCCGGAGTGTACGTGCGTGTAAAAGACGGATCGGCGTGCAAGGTAATAGTAAAATGAATCGTAACAGGTAAATAATAATGAAAGTCATGAGTCCAATTTTTGTCATAGCAGCAGCCGCAATCTATGCAGCTGCTGCATACTCCGAGGCTTCGGCAACGGTTACTGCCATATCTGAAAGACAAGAAGGAGTGCGAGAGTTTATTGTGGATATGAACGGTCATCTGACACAGGCGCCCGCGTATGCTGGCCCGGATGAAGAATCGGTGCTGACGTTCCGTTATTGCGGAGACCCTGTCACCGGCCTTGCCACCGGAGATTCCGACGATGTTGAAAACAGTGCGGCCATACTCCTGCCGGGTTCGTTGACGGAGCGCTACGCTGGCACTGAGGTGATGTCGGTTGTGATATGCAGCGGCTTCAATGTGTCAAACTGGAGAGTGAACAATGTGACTGACGCGACTGTCTTCCTAAGTCATGACATATTCAATGATGAACCCTTCATGACACAGCGCGGGCGTCTAAGCAAAACATCAATGACATGGTCGGAGATAAAGTTTGAGAATCCATATGTGCTTGAGGCCGGCAAACCCCTGTATATCGGATATAAGGTGACGCGTCCTACGAACGATGACTGTGTGTTTGTGGCTGATCGGATTAAAGTCGACAACGACTGCAGCTTCTGGGTGAACTATTCTCTGGATGGTGAACGGAAATGGGAAAACTGGGCGCCTATCTACGGAAGCCTGTGCATCCAGGTGAGATTGAGGGGAGAGGCTCTGCCTGTCAACGATGTGGAGATCGTTTCGGGCAGAATACCGGCGCAGGTTCCGAAAGGTGATTTCAACACAAGTTTCACGATACGCAATATCGGTGTCAACCCGTTAACGTCGGTCGGCTATGTGTGCAAGGTCGGCGACAATGAGGTGGAAAAAGAATATTCATTCCCGACGCCTATTGAATTCAGCGAGACGGCGACCATAACCGAGACGCTGGTGTGTCAGGATTATGGAATAGATATCCCGGTCGGAATTACGGTGACATCAGTCAACGGAGAGCCCGACATCGATATGTCGAACAACATTACCGAGGGACTGACGCTCTGTCTTGATCCGGCTCAGGGTTATGACCGCAGTATGGTCATGGAGGAAGGGACCGGACTGTGGTGCGGGAACTGCCCCCGTGGCATAGCCTCTATGGAATATATGAAAGAGAAATATCCCGACAGATTTATCGGTATAGGAGCTCACTACAATGACATAATGCAGATAACCGACGAGGAGCATTCCTACAAAAAGCAGTTTGAGATGTATTCCAATTTTCCGCATGCACGTTTCAATCGTAATGATGAGATCTATGGGGTAAGCATATTTGATTTCGGCCCCTTTGTGGAGAGTGTCTTTCTGTCGGAGACGTCGATGCCGTCAATGGCCGGCATGACAATGCAGCTCTATTATACAGACGAGACTAAATCGGAGATAAACGTCGAGACTCAGACGGAGTTCGCTTTTGACAATGACAAGCCTTTCCGCATCTCGCTTGTGCTTCTGGAGAATGGAGTAGGACCCTATGCGCAGTCAAACGGATATGCCGGCTCCAGCTCAGACTGCGGAGGATGGGAGAACCGGGATGCTAATGCTGTCTATATGTTTGATGATGTGGCGAGATATGTCGATGACTATCTCGGAGTGGAGAATTCCTTGCCTACTGTGAAAAATGCGAAGGTCAGCTATGGTTACAATGCCATTCTGCCGGTCGCCCCTCTCGCATCGAAAGAGGATTTCGATGTGGTGGCTATGCTGGTCAACAGTGAGACCGGTGTAATCGAGAACGCAGTGTCATGTCATGGAGGAGAGCATCTCGCCATAAAAGAGTTCTCGCAAGTGGAAGATCTGACATCCGACGGTGTCATGCGTGCTTCGGCATCGGGAGTGCCTGGAGGAGTGTTGATAAACGGCTCTTATGACAGAATCGAAATCTGCAGAACCGCAGGTATGGCTGTCACGTATAAAGGCGCCGGAGCGTTCATCGCTCTTCCAGAAGGTATTTATATAGTGAGGATAGACGGCGGCCGCCCCGCAAAAATCCTTGTCAGATGAGAAATAGGCTGCAGGATTCAGAAAGTGGATCCTGCAGCCTGTGTATTTCCGCAGCTTGCGTATTTTCGAAATTGACACCTGAGACAGGCATCGTGAGCAGCGATAAATATCATATACCTATTAGCAGTATTCATGGAGAAAAGTCGCCAGACTTTTCATTTGCGGCGAGGGTGTTGCCCTTGGGCGTTTGGGGATACGTTTATATCTTGCGCCAAAACTTCTAAAAAACGTTTGAAGGCTGTCGCTTGATGTCTTTCCGGAAGCATTCTCCCATAGTTCCCTGGTGCTTTTCACGCTGCTTCTTGTGGGAGGGGAAGGAATTTACCATTATTATGGAAACTCATACCAATGAAGCCACACGAGGAGCCGGCTATGATATATTTGTGTTATCTTTGCATGTGGAAATCATTGTCTTGACGATTGTGATGCCCGTTTCAGTCATTATAACACTTTCTCCCTATGGAAAAAAAGAACGATAAAGAGTATGCTGTGGCGAACCTTGCGTCAATCGACGACTATAACAAACTCTATGGCCTGCCGACACTTCATCCGCTTGTGGCGGTGATTGACTTGAAGAAGGCAACGAAAGTTGTCAACCGCATTAAAATGGAATATGGCATTTATGCCCTGTTCCTGAAGAACAACAGCAATTGCAGGGTGCTGTATGGCAGGGAGCCGTATGATTATCAGGAAGGCACTGTCACAAGTTTCTCTCCCGGGCAGATCATAGGGGTAGAAATGAAAAATGATGAACTGGCCTCCGACGCCATAGGTCTTTTGTTCCATCCCGACATATTATATGGCACTCCCCTTGGCGACAAAATCAATCAGTTCAGATATTTTGATTATTCCCAACGTGAGGCGCTTCATCTTTCCGACACTGAAAGAGCATTGTTTGTGGAGTGTGTCGAGAAAATAAATCAGGAATTGCAACACCCTGTCGACCATCACTCAGCCTCGGTGATTTCCGCCAACATTCTTGTGCTGCTTGAATATATCGACCGATTCTACGACCGGCAGTTCATCACTCGCCACAAGGTGAATTCAGACATTGTGGCCAACTTCGAACGGCAATTGCGGGAATATTACAACGACCCTCATTGCGACGTGGTGCCGAGTGTGGCTTATTTTGCCGGCAAATCAAATCTGACACCGGGATATTTCGGCGACCTTGTAAAAAAAGAGACGGGAATCACAGCGCAGGACACCATCTCAAGACATATCATAAATGTTGCATGTCAGCGCCTGTCAGCCACCGACAATGATATAAGCATAATAGCCTACGACCTCGGTTTTCAATATCCACAACATTTTTCAAGGCTTTTCAAAAGAATAACAGGGCAAAGTCCCACAGAATACCGCAAAATCCGCAGCAACTGATTTAACAAATTTAATTCATAAAAAAGCCCGGGGACATCCGCTTATGCAAGCAAGATGGCGCCAGGCTTCTTGAGTTTTAATAATACAGATTTAAATACTTAATCCACGGCTTGATAATAAACTTCCTGAAGTCGATATTGCTTCATTTTGCCTTCTTTTATCAGGTATAGCAATGCGAGGCACAACTCGGTGTGAGTATAATCGCAAAGTGCTGAAAGTTCCTTGAATGTGTATTGGTAACCAGCCACCAGTTTTTGAAACAGGTTCTTGGCATTATCTGTTACAGCTGACATTGTCATACTACAATCGTGCTAAAATTATTGTTTGTTTTTCTTTTGTTTCTTTATCCATATAACGTTTGAGCGACCAATTTTGTTCATCCCATATTTGCCGATTTTATGTTCAAAATCTCCTGACAATATTATTCCTTCATGACAAAGTCCATCTCTCAAGCGCCAACCGACTTTTATTAGCTTATCAAGCTGATTATATAAGAAATTCGCTATGACTTTGCAAGAAATCAGAAGGGAAATAAAAACTATGGCAATGACAATCAATACATCTCCCGGACTTTGGAGCGAAGATGCACGAATATTCACCGAAGAGGCGGAACGCAATGGCAAATTGCCTACGCCAAAACTTTCGGAATCACAGCGCAAAATCGCTCCGGAGTCGGGGAACCTCGCCGTGAAGGCGCTCCTAATTGCAAGTCTGAACGAAACCTCGACGGTGTGTCATGTTTATCTTTCTCGCGGGCCGGCCAACCTCATATTTCACGCATTTGCACAATTTTTAAACAATTATGCACGATATTTTCACTTACCTATTCAATTGTCCCCCCTTTCTATAATATTTTAAAACCTCATTTGATTCAAATTTACTATCTTTGCAGTGCGATTCAAGATATCGTCTTCTCGTATTTAACCTGACATTTCAAAATTGAAAATAGTAATACAATGAAAAAAGAGACACTTAACCTCGCAGCCGACAACATCAGAATCCTGGCTGCATCTATGGTTGAAAAAGCGAAATCAGGCCACCCCGGCGGCGCCATGGGCGGTGCGGATTTCATCAATGTGCTTTATAGCGAATATCTCGTTTTCGACCCCGCAGACCCGACATGGAACGCCCGCGACCGATTCTTCCTCGACCCCGGCCACATGGCTCCGATGCTCTATGCCCAACTCGCCCTCATCGGGAAATTCTCTATGGACGAACTCAAGCAGCTCCGCCAGTGGGGAAGCCCCACAACCGGCCACCCCGAGTTTGACATAGCCCGCGGCATCGAGAACACTTCAGGCCCCCTCGGACAGGGACACGCTTTCGCAGTGGGAGCAGCTATTGCCGCCAAGTTCCTTGCAACCCGCACAGGCAACCCCGGATTTGCTAAAGAAACAATCTACGCCTACATCTCCGACGGCGGAATCCAGGAGGAGATTTCTCAGGGCGCCGGACGCATCGCCGGTCATCTCGGCCTTGACAACCTCATCATGTTCTATGACTCCAACGACATCCAGCTCTCAACATCCACATCAGAGGTGACAAACGAAGACACCGCCATGAAGTATCGCTCATGGGGCTGGAACGTGATGGAGATTAACGGTCATGACGTAGACGAGATTCGCACAGCTCTCGACGCGGCAAAGGCCGAGACCGAACGTCCTACCCTCATCATCGGCAAGTGCATCATGGGCAAAGGCGCACGCAAGGCCGACAACACTTCTTATGAATGCAACTGCAAGACCCATGGAGCTCCTCTCGGAGGCGACGCTTATCGCAACACTATCGTCAACCTCGGAGGAAATCCCGACGATCCGTTTGTAGTGTTCGACGAAGTTAAGGAGCTTTATGCAGAACGCGCCAAGGCTCTCGAAGGAATCGTGGCTGAGCGCAGAGGCGTAGAAAGCGAATGGGCTAAAGCAAATCCTGAGAAAGATGCTGAAGTGGCTGAATGGTTTGAAAACAAGGCTCCCGAAATCGACTGGAGCAAAGTGCAGCAGAAAGAGAACGACGCCACTCGCAATGCTTCGGGAGCAGTGCTCGCAGAACTTGCAAAGCAGGTGCCTAACATGGTGTGCTCTTCTGCCGACCTTTCCGAGTCTGACAAGACAATCTCTTTCCTCAAGCAGACCCATGCCTTCACAAAGGGCGACTTCTCAGGAGCATTCCTCCAGGCAGGTGTTGCCGAGCTCACAATGGCTTGCTGCTGCATAGGCATGGCGCTCCACGGAGGAGTGATTGCCGCTTGCGCAACATTCTTCGTGTTCTCCGACTATATGAAGCCTGCAGTGCGCATGGCTGCCCTCATGGAGCTCCCTGTGAAATTCATCTGGACTCACGACGCATTCCGCGTGGGTGAAGACGGACCCACTCACGAGCCTGTTGAGCAGGAAGCGCAGATTCGCCTAATGGAAAAACTTCGCAACCACCATGGCCGCAACTCCGTGCTTGTGCTTCGTCCCGCCGACGCCGAGGAAACAACACAGGCATGGAAGCTCGCCATGGAGAATGTCTACACTCCCACTGCTCTGATCCTGTCTCGCCAGAACATCAACAATCTCCCCGCCGGCAATGACTACTCACAGGTGGCAAAAGGCGGATATATTGTTGAAGGCTCCGACGCAAACCCCGACGTAGTGCTCGTCGCCACAGGTTCAGAGGTTGCCACTCTCGTTGAAGGCGCAAACCTTCTGCGCAATGACGGGCTGAAAGTCCGCGTGGTGTCTGTTCCGTCTGAAGGATTGTTCCGCACTCAGCCTGCCGAATACCAGGAGACAGTGCTTCCCAAGGGAGTGAAGAGATTCGGTCTCACAGCCGGACTCCCCGTCAACCTCCTCGGCCTCGTCGGCACAGATGGCAAAATATGGGGTCTTGAATCATTCGGATTCTCCGCTCCCTACAAGGTGCTCGATGAGAAACTCGGATTCACACCTGACAATGTCTACACACAGGTCAAGACCATGTTTTGAGCATCATGACAAACGATGCGAGCCAGCATAGTCTATCAATTCATTTATAGTCTATCAGCTCATTTAAAGAGAGAGGAATCGGCAGACCAACCCCTGCTGATTCCTCTCTCTTTTAATCTTCTTAATCCAGTTTTAAATCTTCTTAATCCAATTAATACATTATATTCAGAAACCTTAACAATGCCCTTATTGTTATGAATTCAAACGCACCTAAGGGTTGCCCTTACTTCTATTCATCATTTATTTGCTATGGAAAACACACCCCGAAAAGAATACGACGTCATAATTATAGGCGGCGGCGCCACAGGAGCCGGAACCGCCCGCGACTGCGCCCTGAGAGGTCTCAAGACCATCTTGGCGGAGCGCCTTGACTTCACCGCCGGAGCAACCGGACGCAACCACGGGCTTCTTCACAGCGGCGCAAGATATGCCCACACCGACCCGGAATCAGCCTCCGAGTGCATCAAAGAGAATATTATTCTGAAACGCATTGCCCGTCATTGCGTGGAAGAGACAGGCGGATTGTTCGTGACTTTACCCGAAGACGACCTTAACTATCAGGATGCATTCGTCAATGACTGCTTCAAAGCCGGGATACATGTTGACGTGCTCGACCCCAAAGAGGCCGTAAAGATTGAGCCTGCCGTAAATCCGGACATCATCGGCGCTGTAAAAGTGCCGGACGGCTCAATCGACCCTTTCCGGCTAACCACTGCAAACGTGCTTGACGCAAGAATGCATGGAGCCGACATAATTACTTATCACGAGGTAATCGGTTTCGAGAAAAGCGGCAACTCGATTACCGGAGTCAGATTGCGCAACCATCACAATGGAGAAGAGACCGTAATTCATGGAAAAGTCACAATAAACGCCGCCGGAATCTGGGGGCATCATATCGCTAAACTTGCCGGCGTGAATATCAACATGTACCCCGCCAAGGGAGCGTTGTTGATTTTCGGACATCGCGTCAACAACATGGTCGTAAATCGATGCCGCAAGCCGGGAGACGCCGACATCTTAGTGCCGGCTGACACAATATCCATAATAGGCACGACATCCACAAGAATACCGTTTGATGAAATCGACCATATGGAAGTCACCCCGGAAGAAGTCGACCTCCTGCTTCGCGAAGGAGAAAAACTCTCGCCGGCGCTTGCCTACACCCGTGTGCTCAGGGCCTACGCCGGTGTGCGTCCGCTCGTAGCCGATGACAGCGACCCTACCGGACGAAGCATCAGCCGCGGAATCGTGTGCCTTGACCATGCCAAGCGCGACGGGCTTGAAGGTTTTATCACCATCACCGGCGGAAAACTGATAACATACAGGCTGATGGCAGAAGAGGCCACAAACCTCGCATGCAAAAAACTGAATATAGACAAGCCTTGCGAAACTGCCGAGATTCCTCTGCCGGGTTCAGAGCCTGACTCCAAAGACGAGGAACGCAGGGCGCATATCATCGAGCTCAGCACTGAGCAAAAAGCAGCAGAAGGGAGACACGGCAGCTGGACAGGAAAAATAGAGTCGCGTTCAGACTCCGACGATGCCCTTGTGTGTGAATGCGAGCAGGTGAGCGTGGCTGAAGTGAACTATGCCATTAATGAGCTGCATGTGCATAATCTGATAAATCTTCGCCGCAGAACACGCCTCGGCATGGGCACATGCCAGGGCGAGCTTTGCGCATGCCGCGGGGCCGGGCTGCTCGACAAGCACGACAACTGTTCCGACCGTTCGCTCAAAGACCTCGCATCGTTCATGGAAGAACGCTGGCACGGAATGTATCCTGTATGCTGGGGCGAGACACTCTGCGAAGTGCAGTTCACGTCATGGCTCTATCAAGGGGTGATAGGCCTTGGCGACAGTCATTTATGATTCAGACAGCGGCACGGCCGCTAAACTTATAACACGACAATTATGAGGTTCGACAATATAATCATAGGTGGAGGCCTGAGCGGCCTCATTGCGGCAGTGGTTTCTCAGAGAGCAGGGAAAAAGACTGCCATAATATCGGCCGGGCAGAGCGCGCTGCATTTTTGGTCGGGCTCTTTTGAATTTTTAGGCAATATTGACGGCAACATGGTCATCGACCACCCGCTCATGGAGGCGGAACGTCTTCCTGACTCTCATCCTTACAAAAAAATAGGGATACCTCACACTGCCGAGCTTCTCTCCAAGGTTGCCCCCCTGCTTCAAGAGGCGGGGATAAAAGTGAAAGGCTCCCTTGAGAGAAACCATTACAGGCTCACCCCAATGGGGTTTCTGAAACCGGCGTGGCTAACGCTCGACGAATATTTCATGGCAGACCATCCATCTCAGATTGAAGGGAAAAAATACGCAATCGTAAATATCGCGGGATATATCGACTTTTATCCGAATTTTCTGAGAAACGGGCTGGACAAGCATGGAGCCTCATGCACTATCTCCGCTATCGACATCCCGCAGCTCGCGCCATTGCGCAAAAGCACCACTGAGATGAGAGCCACCAACATGTCGCGATTCCTGCGCAATGACGCCGTGGATTCACTCGCAAAAGAAATCAACATGGCATCGAGAGGAGCCGACGAAGCTATCGTTCCGGCGGTGCTGGGAATGTTTAGCGACGAGCCGGTGCGCCGGCTACGGAATCAGATCGACAGGCCCGTAAATTTCATTGCCACTACTCCGGCCTCCGTGCCGGGCGTGAGATGCCAGCTGAGCCTGCGTGACTATTTTATAAGACTCGGCGGCACATTCATTCCCGGCGACACCGTAAAGAAAGGAGTCTTTGATGGCCAAAGACTGAAACGTGTATACACCGTGAATTTCGGGGATATGCCCATAGAGGCCGACAATTTCGTGATTTGCACAGGCAGTTTCTTCGGCCACGGGCTTATTGCCAATATCGACCGCATATATGAGCCGATATTCGGCCTCGACCTCAATGATACAGGCGACCGCACAAAATGGTATGACAAAGACTTCTTCTCTCCGCAGCCTTATATGGGGATAGGCGTCACCACCGACTCTGAATTCCGACCGTCGCTGAACGGCCACACAATCGAAAACCTTTATGCCACCGGCGCTCTCCTTGCCGGATTCAACGCTCTCAAAGAGGGGTCGGGCGCAGGAATCACCCTTGCGACGGCTCTGCACGCAGCCTCAAAAATATGTTCTTAACCGGCGATTACAAACCTTTAATTGAAAAGCGATATGGATCTCCAGCAACAAAATATAAGCGACAACAATTTTGAATCGTGCATAAAGTGCACTATTTGCACCGTATATTGCCCTGTCACTGCGGTAAATCCCGACTATCCGGGTCCCAAACAGGCCGGCCCGGATGGAGAGCGCTACCGGCTTAAGAGACCTTTCTTCTATGACGAAGCCCTGAAATACTGCCTAAACTGCAAACGCTGTGAGGTGGCATGCCCCAACAACGTGAAAATTGGCGACATTATTCAGGCGGCACGCATAAAATACAGCAGCCACAAGCCTTCTCTGCGCGACACTATGCTCGCCAACACCGACTTCATGGGCTCGATGGCTACGGCCATGGCGCCGATTGTGAATTTCACTCTCGGGCTGAAACCCGTGAAACTGATTCTTGACAAGGTGATGAAAATTGACGATCATCGCACGTTCCCGAAATATTCCTCAGAAAAATTCGAGACATGGTTCCGCAAGGAAGCCGCCGAGAAGCAAGAGGGCTATGCAAGGAAAGTGTCGTATTTTCACGGATGCTACGTAAACTATAATTTCCCGCAACTCGGCAAAGACCTTGTAAAAGTTCTGAATGCGCTCGGCATAGGCGTGAGGCTGCTCGACGGCGAAAAATGTTGCGGGGTAGCGAAAATAGCCAACCGATGCATAGATGAGGCCACTCGCGACGGCCGGCAAAATCTTAAAGCAATTCGAGAGGCCGTGGAACGAGGTGACGACGTGGTTGCCACATCATCTACCTGCTGCTTCACACTTCGCGACGAGTATCCGCATCTCCTGAAACTTGACAACCATGACGTGCGCGACCACATTGAACTCGCCACCCGCCTGATCTACCGGCTTATCGACAATGGCGACGTTAAAATAGTATTCCGTAACGACTATCATAAAAGGGTGGCATATCATGTGCCTTGCCACATGGAGAAACTTGGCTGGACAATCTATTCTACATCTCTGCTGAAGATGATTCCCGGGCTTGAGTTTATTCACCTCGACTCTCATTGCTGCGGAATAGCCGGCACATATGGCTTCAAAAAAGAGAACTATGAATACTCCCAGGGCATAGGAGAGCCGCTGTTCAGGCAGATTAAAGAGAGCGGATGCGATTTCGTGGCCTGCGATTGCGAAACTTGCAAATGGCAGATTGAAATGTCAGCAGGAGTGTCCGTTCTTAACCCTGTTTCCGTGCTTGCCGACGCAATCGACGTTGAAAAAACCATGCTTGCAAATTCTTCACCGTCTTAAACCTTACGGACCTTTGCCCCGAATCTTAATAATTTAATGCTTAAATACCATGGAAAAATACATTCTCTCCCTTGACCAGGGAACAAGCAGCAGCCGAGCCATTGTCTTCGACCATATAGGCAACATCTGCTCTTCAGCGCAACATGAGTTTCCTCAGATATTTCCTAAGTCAGGATGGGTGGAGCATAATCCTCACGACATCTGGAGCTCTGAGGCTTCGGTGATAGCCGAAGCGAT
Organism: Muribaculaceae bacterium; assembly: GCA_009775365.1. GTDB lineage: Bacteria > Bacteroidota > Bacteroidia > Bacteroidales > Muribaculaceae > Lepagella. Next base: position 10,410 of record VSPM01000040.1, on the reverse strand, counting down.
TTCCAAAATAGGCATCAACGGCCACAACATAGCGGCCATCGGTATCACTAATCAGCGAGAAACGACAATAGTGTGGGACGCCGACACAGGCGAGCCTGTCTACAATGCCATCGTGTGGCAAGACCGACGCACCTCGGAATATTGCGACCGGCTTCGCGAAGAGGGTTATGCCGATATGATTCAGCAGAAAACAGGACTGATAATCGACGCCTATTTCAGTGCCACAAAGGTGAAATGGATTCTTGACAATGTGCCGGGAGCCCGCAAGCGTGCTGAAGAAGGGAAACTCAGATTCGGCACTGTCGACTCCTGGCTTATCTCTTGCCTGACCCGCAACCGGGTGCATGTCACAGACGTCACCAACGCTTCGCGCACAATGTTCTTCAACATACACACTCTCGAATGGGACCGCGAACTCCTCGAACTTTTCGGAATCCCGCTGTCGATGATGCCTGAAGTGAAGCCGAGCAGCGGAATAATGGCTTACACCGCCACGACAATATTTGCACACGAAATTCCGATCGCAGGAGTGGCCGGCGACCAGCAGGCTGCCTTGTTCGGACAGATGTGTGTGCAGCCCGGAGCTGTGAAAAACACTTATGGCACAGGGTGCTTCCTACTCATGAACACAGGCGGCAAGCCTATAATCTCCAAAAACCGCCTCCTCTCAACTATAGCCTGGCAGATTGGAGACAAAGTGACTTATGCGCTTGAAGGCTCGATATTTGTAGGAGGCTCCGTGGTGCAATGGCTTCGCGACGGGATGCACTGCATACACTCGTCGGAAGAAGTGGAGGCTTTGGCAGCTTCTGTGCCCGACACAGACGGCGTTTATTTCGTGCCTGCCCTCACGGGCCTTGGCGCCCCTTATTGGGACCAATATGCCAGAGGCTCCATTTCCGGCATCTCAAGAGGCACCACCACTGCCCATATAGCACGCGCCGCCCTCGAGGGGATTGCTTATCAGACCTATGACATTGTTAAAGCCATGGAGCGCGATTGCGGTCTTGAAATGGCTAATCTTAAAGTAGACGGCGGAGCGTCGCGCAATAACCTTCTAATGCAGTTCCAAAGCGACATACTCAACACGGAGGTGCTTCGCCCGAAAGTGACAGAAACGACAGCTCTCGGAGCCGCATATCTTGCCGGACTTGCCGCAGGATACTGGAAAGACACTGAAGAAATAAACGAGCAGTGGCAGATCGACCGCCGGTTCCATCCCTCCGATGATCGCGAGAAAGTGAAAAAAGAGCTTCGCGGATGGCATAACGCAGTGTCGCGAGTAATCACAAAAGACACTATCTGAATCTCCCGTCAACCCTATATTCATATTATTATGGAAGCTATCGAAATACCGTTTTTCCTGCAATGTTTCTTTGAATTTCTTGGCACTTTTGTCATGATTCTCCTTGGGTGTGGCGTAGTGGCCTGCACCACGCTCAAAGGCTCGAAAGGGAACGGAGGCGGCTGGATTGTAATCACCCTCGCATGGGGACTGGCAGTGATGTGCGGAGTGTTCATCGCCGGGCCTTACACGGGAGCACATCTGAACCCGGCCGTGACGCTTGGCCTCGCAATGGCAGGAAAATTCGACTGGGGAATGGTGTTGCCCTATATCATATCACAGTTTGTCGGGGCATTTCTCGGCGGAGTCGTGGTCTACGTTTTCTATAAAGACCATTTCGACATCACCGAAAGCAAGGAAACCAAGCTCGGGGTGTTCTCCACCATCCCGGCTATAAAGAATCTGCGCCGAAATTTCATCTCTGAGGCAATAGGCACATTCGTGCTCATACTTGTAATCCTTTTCCTTGCCGAAAGAGGCAACACATCTGAAGTGGGGCTCGGCTCAATCGGGGTCCTTCCGGTTGCCCTTCTTGTGGTTGTGATCGGAATGGCCCTCGGCGGCACCACGGGCTATGCCATCAACCCTGCCCGCGACATCGGCCCCCGCTTCGCCCACCATATCCTCCTGATCAAAGGGAAAGGCGACAGCCAGTGGAAATATGCATGGGTGCCGCTCGCAGGCCCGATAATCGGAGCCGCGTTCGCCGTGCTCGTGTTTAAACTCTATCTCCTCGCCTACCCTGCCCCGCAACTCTGTTTTTAACAAAATGCTCCATAACCTCATCGGCCCCGACAGGCCGATCACCTGCCAAGCGGATGTCCCAACGGGATGTCCGCTTGCTCTTTTAGCATTTTTTTTGTAAATTCGCATCGCGGTTACAGACCGCACGCATTCATAACGATAAAACCTATAACAGTATCATGAAACGCATTCTTATCACTTCTTTGATATGCGCGGCGGCTGCTTCGGCGTTTGCGGCTAACGATGGAGGCATCGACGCCTCCATGCTCTCTCGCCTCCGCTCTTCTTTCAAAAATGAAGGCTCCGACAAGGCTATTGTCAATGCTCTGCGCGGCACAGACATCGACGTGCTGGCCACCAGCGCCGAAAACAAGAACCTGTTTGACAACAATTTCTCAAACAGGGTGAAAAGCAAAGGGATAACAGACCAGAAATCTTCCGGCAGATGCTGGCTTTTCACAGGGCTGAACATTCTACGCTCTCAGATCATGGCCGGGCACGACATCCCGGAGCTTGAGCTCTCGCAGAACTATAACTTTTTCTACGACCAGCTTGAGAAGGCCAACCTGTTTCTGCAAGCCATTATCGACACCTCCTCTCTCCCTTCCGACGACAAGAAGGTGGAATGGCTCTTCCAGCATCCGCTTAGCGACGGCGGGCAGTACACAGGTCTTTCCGACAATCTCATGAAATATGGCATTGTGCCGAAAAGCGCTATGGTTGAAACTTTCTCCAGCTCCAACTCTGCCAAAATGGGACGCATGGTGAGCCGCAAGCTTCGTGAACAGGGGCTCGCGCTCCGCAGAATGGCCGCCGACGGGGCATCGTCTTCTGAATTGGCAACGGCAAAAGAGGCTGACCTGAAGGAAGTTTACAGGATTCTCGCACTAACCCTCGGCGTGCCGCCTACCGAGTTCACCTGGACACGCAAGGACAAAGACGGGAATGTGGTCAGCACAAAGACCTACACGCCTCAGCAATTCTATAAGGAATTTGCAGGGAACGACCTCAAGAATGACTATGTGATGCTCATGAACGATCCCTCTCGCGAGTATTACAGACTCTATGAAATAGACTATGACCGCCACACCTACGACGGAAGCAACTGGACATATATCAATCTCCCGGTCGACGAGATAAAGAAAATGGCCATAGAGAGCATCAAGGGAGACGAGATGATGTATTTCTCTTGCGACGTAGGCAAATTCCTCGACCGTGAACGCGGGCTCCTCGACCCGGGCAACTATGACTATGACGACCTGTTTGGCGTGAAGTTCGGCATGGATAAGGCCGACCGTATCCGCACATTCGACAGCGCATCGTCCCACGCCATGACGCTCGTGGCCGTAGACCTCGACAGCAATGGCAAGCCTGTCAAATGGATGGTGGAGAACAGCTGGGGGCCTGGGGCAAACGACGGGCACCTTATAATGACAGACCGCTGGTTTGACGAATACATGTTCCGTCTTGTTGTCAACAAAAAATATGTCCCGGCCGAGACACTCAAAATCCTCAAACAGACACCCACGCTCCTACCGGCCTGGGACCCCATGTTTATCGACCGTTAAAACGCACTTTTGTGATAATCCCCGGTTCCGCAGAGCCGGGGATTATCATTCATTATAACTTTGCAGAAAACCGCGAATAACCTCCGTTGCAATTTTATCATAATTCAACAAACATTGAAAAATGTAAAAAATTTGCGGTTCTCAATATTTATTTGTAATTTTGCACTCAATACTCGTCAATCCATTTGAGGAAAGACCTGCTTATCTTTAAGCAACACACAGTTATCTGTATCGTGCTTGAAAGGCTTTACATATTGCACTTGCACCTCTGCCACAACCAGTTATTGATGATGCAGGGGGTCGGTAAGAATTGCCTCTGTTTTTAGGAAGGTTAGACTTCTCTCTACAATGCAAAACTCTGCAACACAGACGGCTATAACCTCCAACATTCACATCGGATTCGGGTCTGCCCCCGACATTCTCTCAGCGCTCCACGCTGAGGCTCTGTCGCGCGGAGGTGCCACAGCCAAGGCATACCTGAAGGCGCTGGCGTCTTTCTCACGATTTTTATCCGACAGGCAGGAATCTCCGGGCTGTCCTTCCGAGGCCATGCTCGCGGATTGGTATGCCTGTATGTCTATAGAAGGGCTGTCGCCCAAAACAGCATCCTACTATTTTGACTGCCTGCACTCCCTCTACAACTCACTGGAATCGGAATGCCGCGCATTCACTATTGTGAAAGAGAGCATACACGCATCCCGCTCACTCCCAAAATCCGTAATCGACGATGAGGCTGCCGCCCGCGTATGCAATCTGGCACGGATAGCCCCCTCTCTCAAGGGTTCCGACGGAGTTTTCGCGTCGATTATAATTTTCTCTCTACTCAACGCCGCCCTCGACCCATCGGAAATTGCCATGATGAAAAAGGAGCAGACGGAAACTCTCGACGAAGGATGCGCGGAGATTGCACAACGATTCATAGACCCGAAGCGCAAATACATATTCCCGCTTCAGCAGGCTTCGCGCACCCCACGCCAACTGGCAGAGCATGTAAACAACGGAATAATTTCCCTCCTGAAATCAAGAGGCATACCCACCCTTGGAAATGCGCTCAACACTCTTCGCTCCTATTGGGCTTACGCGGCAATCCGCTCTGGTGCATCAGGCTCCGAGACACTTGTTGCCCTTGGGCACAAACCCGTAGGACTACCTGCTCTCATACCCTGCAGCCCGTCTGATGCTGACGATTTCCGCATCGAGGCTTTGCGCTACGACATTGGGCGCATATTTGCCGACAATCCGTTTAAATGGTATGCCATGCGCTTCCGCCCCGGCGTGCGTTATGCCGACATCAAAAGCCGGTTTGAAGCCATAAAAGACGAAATCACAATCCCGGAAGTGTTTTTCCCATGCGAGGAGATAGCCCACAAGATAGGCCGCAAACTCGTGTATGAAAACAAGCCGGTCATTCCCGACGTGCTGTTCTTCCGCAGCCGCGTCACAGATATATCCCCACTGTTTTATCGCATAGGCGACCTCGCCTGGTGCTACCGCGACAGGTCATCTGCCACACGTGCATATGCTACAGTGCCTGAAAGCGATATGCGCGCATTCCAGCTCGCGATAGGCGTTTTCACCCCCGAGACTGAAATATATCCCATCGGATGCGCCCCGATATATCCCGACGATATAGTAAAGGTAATTGGCGGGCAGCTCATTGGCAAAACAGGGGTTGTAGACAGCATCATAGAAGGCTCCGACTCACGCCCGACTCTCTACAGGATGATACTTACTGCCGACAACGGAATAGAATGGCGTGCCGATGTAGAGCCTTGGCTCGTGGAGCCGGCATCCGCATTATAACTTCTTGCAATCAACTCGTTTTTAATACCACTACCCTCCCGGCGGCACGGTAATAATCCGCGCGGCTCGGACTTCTTTCCACACTCATAATCAGGATTTAAAATGCTTAATCTTACCACTGTCTCCAAGAAATTGAGGATGGACCGCTACCTGCGCACCCAGGTTGTGTTCGGGCTTGACCTCGCGGTCTCGCTCCTGGCCTCCCTCGGCGTGCTGTCCATTGTGTTTCTCATAATCCCGGGAGTCGCGAAAAATTCCTCCGCCGACCTGTCGTGGCTTGCCTGCTCCCTCGCGGCCTCGGCCATATCGTTCAGGTTCTACCGCGTTTACCGCGCCATCATACGCTACTCCACCCTCCGCGAGCTGGGGCGCCTGAGCCTCGCCACACTCGGCAAGGGCCTCCTGCTGTGGGTGGGCATGCTCGCCTTCTCGTCGTTCACCGCGTGGAGCGGTCTGCTCTGGGGGATGCTCCTCATCGACTTCCTCTTCACCATGTGCGCCCTCACCCTTGTGCGCGTGGCGATGGTGGTTACATTCGACATGGTGCGGAGCCGCAGCCACGCCGAGCGCAGCATACGCCGGGTCCTCGTCTACGGCATAGGCGACAAGTCTGCCTCGGTTATCTCCCGCCTCCGCAACTCCACCCACTACCGCGTGGCCGGCTTCATCACCCACGGCAAGGAGATGAAGGGGCACCTTCTCGCCGGGCTCCCAGTCTATTATTTCGAGGACGCCTCAAACGTCAGGTATGTGGCCGAGAAGGCCGACATCGACGGCGTGCTGTTCCCCTATGTCGCCGACGCGCGCTCCGAGCAGGACCGCCTCATCAACTTCTGCCGCGAGGCCGGCATAAAGACCTACATCACCCCGGGCATCGACGAGATGACCGAGGGGAAGGCCGTAGGCAACTACGTCAGGAAGATAAAGATAGAGGACCTACTCGGTCGCCCCGAGATAAAGATCTCGATGGACGAGATCATCGCCAACTTCTCGGGGAAGGTGATAATGGTTACCGGGGCCGCCGGGTCGATAGGCTCCGAGCTCTGCCGCCAGCTTGCCACGTTCGGAGTCAGGCAGCTTGTGCTCTTTGACAACGCCGAGACCCCTCTCCACAACATCCGCCTCGAGCTCGAGGACACGTTCCCGGAGCTCGACTTCGTGCCGGTGATCGGCGACGTGCGCTCCATAGAGCGGCTCGACTTCGTGTTCCGCAAATACCGCCCGCAGGTTGTGTTCCACGCCGCCGCCTACAAGCATGTGCCCCTCATGGAGGAGAACCCCTGCGAGGCCGTGAGGGTTAACGTGTGCGGCTCCCGCCAGGTGGCCGACAAGTGCGTGGAGTATGACGTGGAGAAGATGGTCATGGTCTCCACCGACAAGGCCGTCAACCCCACCAACATCATGGGCTGCACCAAGCGCCTGGCCGAGATCTACGTCCAGTCGCTCGGCCTCGCCATAGAGCGCGGGGAGGCGAAGGGCAAGACAAAGTTTGTCACCACCCGCTTCGGCAACGTTCTCGGCTCCAACGGCTCTGTCATACCCCGCTTCCGCGAGCAGATAGAGCACGGCGGCCCTATCACAGTGACCCACCGCGAGATACGCCGCTTCTTCATGACCATCCCCGAGGCTTGCCGCCTTGTGATGGAGGCCGCGACATTCTCCACGGGCACCCAGATATTCGTGTTCGACATGGGCGAGTCGGTCAAGATCTCCACGCTTGCCGAGAGGATGATAAACCTTGCCGGCCTGGAGGTGGGCCGCGACATCAGGATAGAGTACACCGGGCTCCGCCCCGGGGAGAAGCTCTACGAGGAGGTGCTCGCCACAAAAGAGAACACCATCCCCACGCAGCACAGCCGCATCTTCGTGGCCAAGGTCCGGGCCTACGACTACGGGGAGGCCTCCGGGGTCATGACCGAGCTCAACACCCTGGCCGAGAGGGTCGACATCCCCGACATGGTGATACTGATGAAAAAGACCGTGCCCGAGTTCATCTCCAAGCACTCCGAGTTCGAGATCTACGACAAGCCCGCCCCGGCGCAGGCCCCCGAATCCTGACGGCCTCCTTCCTCTCCGCTCCGGAGGCCACCTCCAAGCGCGGCCTCCGACAGACCGGGGCGCCAGCCCCCTCAACGCAGACAAAGCCATGCTTACCGTGCTCCTCATATTCCTCATGATAATAGACGTGCTCGCCATCGCCTTCACATGGCTCTGGCGGCGCACCGACTGGGCCGCGCTCGACGAGGCGAACTCCGCCTTCATCGACTCCGACGGCTCGCACTCCTACTACGACCAGGACCGTTAGGTTTTGCTCCTTGTTGCTTGCCTTAAGAAGCAATCTTCCGGAAACGGCATACGCAAGGCTGATTTACAAAACTGTGGCAGTAAGCAATCGAACAGCTAAAAGGAAAGCAGTTATAGCACATCAAAACAAAAGGTAAAGATTTGTCGTTGATAAGAAAAAACTTATCTTTGCAAAAAATTAATCTATGTTCAGTAGAAATATAAACGACAAACTTCCATCGGTAGTTGCATATTTCTCCACAGTGCCGATGATTCGCAAAGCATGGATCTTTGGCTCATGTGCAAATGGTTGTGAAAATGCAGAAAGCGATGTAGATGTGCTCGTTGATTATGACCGCACACATAGGTTAAGCCTGTTCACTCTTGGAGGTATTATCAGGAATATGGAAATACTTTTTAACCGTAAAATAGATTTGGTAGAAAACGGTTACCTTATACCTGAAACTCAGAAAAATGCTAATACAGAAAAAATCCTGATATATGAGAGAGCCGATTCGTGACCGACAAAGATAGGAGCATATACTTAGCGTATTAGATGTTATTATCTCTTACCGACAATAGTATTCTGACGATGAGATTATATGTAACCCAATTACATTCTTTGGTTTTGTAAAACATTTAGAAATAATTGGTGAAGCAGCTTATAAGCTTACAAAAGAGTTAAAGGCAACACATCCTCAGGTATACTGGCATGAAATTGAAGGAATGCGCCATATCATGGTGCATGGCTATTATCTCATTGAAAAAAGCATTGTAATTTCTACTTTGAGAGAAGATATAGACTTTTTAAAACAGCATATCCTTAATTTTCTCAGCGAATAGCCCTTGCATTTTTTGTTAACGCAAAGTGTCAGCAAGAAATGGCGCACAAGGTGTTTTAACAACAGTCAGTCGCCAAGCATTGGCAAACTCACATACTATTTCGATATAGCAACGCTTTCGATATAGCAACCACATTTGGCATTGAAATTTGCTGAACGATCTTCCACGCGCTTAAGATTAATAAGTTTTAAAAATAACCGCCGCGAAACAGTTGCATACCTAAAGACTTTTCGCAGTTATATATTCATTAATGTTGTAAGCCACTTATGGAAAAGCGATATTATCAATATGGTAATATTATCAGGGTTCTTCGTCTTGACAATGATATTACTCAGGCTATAATGATAGACGTAAATATGGATCAAAGAGTAATTTTAAGTAGATTTGATGCTTCTAAAAAATTTGATTCAGATTTTATCCAGAGTTTTTTGAATATACTTTCAGAGTCCGCAGTCGGCTTCCGTCTGCTCTCAGATAATTCTGAAGACCGGCTTCTGAAAGAACAAGCAGAAGATATAATAACTTCCCTAACAGTTTGCTTGCGATAGCGATTCTCGGTATTGGCGAGGTTATAATATAAAATTGGAGTTAGCAAAAATTGTTATCCTCATCTATTATCAGGCTTATTTATATCGCGATTTCATATTTGACGATATGAATATAAACTAATATAATGTTATGAAATCTGCATTAATAATTGGTGGATCTAATGGAATTGGATTGGCCATTGCTTTTGAACTTTCAGAAATTTGTGAAAGTGTCACAATAGTTGACAGAGTAGCACCAAAGGTAAAACTGCCGGCAAATCTTAGGGTTATTGAAGAAAATTTGTTAATAACAGACTTCAAGTGGCTTGAAGAAGTCGGAAATATAGATACGTTGTTTTATTCAGCGGGATTTGGCAGGGTGGCTCCTTTCGAGTCGTTATATGACAAGGAAATTGATAATTCATTTACTGTAAATACAATCAGTGCGTTTAAAGTATTGAAATATTTTATTCCAAGAATGAAGTCTCAAGAGCCATTTTATTGTGGTGTAATGGTGAGCATTGCGGCTCGTATCGCCTCTCCTTTATTCAGTATATATAGTGCAACAAAAGCAAGTCTTTTTAGAGGTATCGAGGCAATAAATACAGAACTTATGATGTCTGGAAGTGAAAATAGAATATTGGAAGTATCTCCGGGTTCTATAAAAGGCACGTCATTTACCGGAAAAGAAACAGACCTTTCTGTCACTAAGGAATTAGCCAATTCAATAATACATCAGATGTTTAACCATGAAGAAGTTTTTATTCCAGAGTATGAAAGCATTTTCAGAAGTGTGATTAATAGGTATAATGAAGACCCATCTAAGTTTGCAGCTGAAAGTTATAAATATAAAATAAAAGGAAACAGATTGCAGCTTAAACCTCAGTTGACAATCGGCTATTTAAGCGGGACGTTTGATTTGTTTCATATAGGGCATTTGAATTTGCTTAAAAGGGCTCGTAAATATTGTGATTATCTTGTTGTCGGTGTTCATAAGGATGCATCTCATAAAGGGAAAGAAACCTTCATTCCATTTGAAGAACGAATGGATATTGTGAGAAATATAAAATATGTGGACAGGGTTATAGAATCAGAACGAGAAGATTCGGATGTCTATACTAAAGGGATTGTAAAATATGATAAATTATTTGTCGGCTCTGATTATAAAGGAACTGAGCGGTTCAACCGATATGAACAATATTTTGCGGATAAAGGAGTCGAGTGTGGCGTCCTGAAAAATATTGACGGGTCAGAGGGTTTGAGATTATGAATGAATGTTAAACAGTCCGAAGACTGT
>VSPM01000004.1 GCA_009775365.1 Muribaculaceae bacterium | reverse complement strand
GACCTTGAAAGGCCGCCCAATACTCTATGTCTTTTGCTTGGTTGAAAATCATAAAGTTCTTATCCCGAACTCGCGTTGTCTAAGAAAAGTGATTATTTTAGTTTGAGCACCTGCCCAACCTTAATCACATCTGCTGCCGCCATTCCGTTGATTTTTCGGAGTGAAGTAGCAGAAAGACCATATGATTTGGCAATAGAGGATAGCGTGTCGCCCTTCCTCACAGTGTATGTGTCTTTCTCGATGTCGGCAGCCTTGTAGGGGTTGCCTTTCTCGTTTTTCGCCAAGTTTCTTGAGGGGGCATAGTTTCTTGCCTTCGTATAGGTTTTCTTGTCGAAAGTATATGTATCGGTGTGTGTTGTATGGTTAGCGAAATCAAATATAGCGCTCGGATTGATAGCATATCCCATGAATCGAGTTTCAAAATGCAGGTGAGGGCCTGTGCTTCGTCCGGTGCTTCCTCCGAGTCCGATAGGGTCGCCGGCTTTCACAACCTGGTCAGGTTTCACAAGATGCTTGTTGAGGTGCCCGTAGACAGTCTCAAGTCCGTTGGGATGGCGGATAATGACATAATTTCCATATCCTCGTGCCTCATAATTTGTGAGACGCACTTTGCCGTCGAAAGCAGCGTATATTGTGTCGTTGCTCCTTATCGCAAGGTCAATTCCTTTGTGCATTCTTCCGAATCGGGCGCGATAGCCGTAGTTTGAAGTCACTTTTCCCGGCACCGGCATGAAATATCCTGTCACGTCGATCACTTTAGAGTCAGGCACTTCCGATTCCTTGAAAGGGTTTACGGCTTTGCTGTTCCAGCCTTCAGTGTAGATGTCAGGTTCCGGCTCAATATCGTCGATAAGGTCGATAAAGGTGTTTTTTTCAACGAGTCTTATCTGGTCTTTGCTTTTAGCCTGGTTAGCGAGGAGTTTTTTGTGGGCATCAGAGTGAGGCGATTTGCTTACAATTGTCTGAGCGAAAGCTGCTCCACATGCCAGAGATGAAAGAATTAAAAGACCCGCTATTTTCTTTAAAACAATCATTATTTACTTCGATTTTCTTTGGAGAGATGATGTAGGGGTATTAGTTGAGTTCGTCGGTTGCGTAAATGAAAGAAACATTAGCCGGTGTGTAGTCGAACACCTCTTCAGGCTTGAAGAAGCGGGCAATCTCTATTTCAGCATTCTCAGGCGAGTCTGAAGCGTGGATTATATTTGCCTGTCCGCTCATACAGAAATCTCCGCGCAGTGTGCCTGGGGCAGCCTTGCGGCCGTTGGTTACTCCAGTCATTGCTCTGAACACGCTAACCACGTCAGCGCCTTTTAGCACCATGCATACCACCGGGGATGCCATCATAGATTCGCAAAGACCCGGGAAAAAGGGCTTGTCGACAAGATGAGCGTAGTGTTCGCGAAGAATCTTCTCATCAAGCTGCATCATTTTCATGCCTGTGATGATGATGCCTTTTTTCTGTATGCGGGAAATCACTTCTCCGATGAGGCCGCGCTCAACGCATGAAGGTTTCAGTATGACTAATGTTTGTTCCATTGTTCGTTAATAAATTTTAAGATTTCTCTATCCTGTCTCTTCAAAGTTACAAATTCAAATTGTTGATTCCTAATATTTTTGTGTTATTTTTTTCTAATTCTTCTTTATTACTCTTATTTCGCTTCTTTAAACTGCAATAAAAGAGTGTATTAAGTACATTTTATGTTTTACAACATATTTTTGAAACACTTGCACAACCGCTAAAGCAGTGTGCAAAAATCATGGATTTTAAATGTTAAAATATCTTAATGCAATCTTAACTGATGTTTTCTCAAACCGTTATCGATTTCACGCTGCGTTAATTCAGATGGGCATAATTGACATTGACAATGCCGGGGAAATAATTGATGCGGCGTAATGAACCTTTGATAATGCCGGAGCGTATCAATTCAAAAGTGGGGATTTTTTAAGAATCCTGCTTTGAGATTTAACTGGACTTAGACATCGGCCTCGGCCGTTTGTTCCACACCTTAATAATATCGTTAATTATGCTACCGCAAGAATTACATCATGTGGCTGGTAAGGTTCCGGAAGTGGCTCTTTCCGAACAAGCGCAGCACGGCACTTATGCTATAGCACGAGTCCTTATGAAAGTTGTCGACTTTTTACTCAGACTGGTCGGGCTTGAGAACAACGACACATTATTCACAATACTATATGCCTGCCTCGTGTTTCTTCTTTCTCTTGGAGTGGGGTATGTGGTGACTTGGATAGTCGTGCGGATTGTTCGCAACGTAGGTAAGCACTGGCATTCTGCGGTTTATAGCTATCTTGCTCAGGAAGATTTCTTTATTAAGGCAGCGCGTATAATACCCGCTATTGTGTTCCTCATTTTCGTTCAGTTCACATTGAACGGCAAGGCCACGCTGTCGTCGTGGCTCACCCGTCTCACATGGGTATATATATTGTTCATTGTTGCGAATTCTGTGTGTAAGATTGCAGATGTGACATGGCTTCGCATAAATGAACGTGCCAATAAGCGTAAGCTTCCGCTCAACGGCATAGCACAGCTTGTGAAAGGCGTGGTTTGGATTGTGTGCGTAATCATAGCGGTGGCCATTCTTTGTGAGAAATCGCCGGCTTCGCTTTTGGCCGGACTTGGAGCTTTCGCGGCAGTGTTGATGCTGGTGTTTAAAGACAGCATTCTTGGCGTTGTGGCCGGAGTGCAGCTGTCGGAAAACGATTCGTTGCACGTTGGCGACTGGATAAAAGCCGGCGACGCCAATGGCACCGTTATGGAAGTGTCATTGATAGCAGTGAAAATTCAGAACTGGGATAAGACCACTACCACTCTTCCTCCATATAGCCTTGTGAGCAATGGCTTCACAAATTACAGAACCATGCAGCAGAGCAACACCAGAAGGATTCAACGTTCTTATATGATTGATGCCGACAGCATAGTGCCATGTGACGATGCGCTTCTTGAGAGGTTTGCCAAAATCCCTCTGCTAAAAGATTGGATAGAGAAGAAGATAGAGCAAAAACGTGCGGGCAAAGAGCATAACGCCGGAAATCCCGATGGTCTTGTCGACGGCACAATCGACACTAATCTCGGTGTCTTCAGGGCGTATTTAAAACTGTATCTCGATTCAAATCCCGACATAGCGAGCACCGGCGACGGCAATACCTGTTTTGTCACAACTCTGCCTCAGACTCCTTCGGGAATCCCGTTGCAAGTGTATTGCTTCACATCTACTTCCAACTGGACAAACTATGAGGCTATAATGGCTTCAGTGTTTGAGCATATAGCAGTGATGCTTCATGAATTCAGGCTATACACATATGAGAGCCCTTCGGGCAGAGACACTATTATCGACGGCTTTATTTGCCCGGGCAAGAATCCGGATGTCGTTTTCGGCATGCCTTATCCATTCTTCAATGCCGCAGGCAGCCCCGAAAATCCTTGCAGCCCAATGCCCGTGTCCGAGTTTCCGCAACCGTCGGCTATGGAGCCTTCCGGAAAAGGGGGAGACCCGGTTGCTCCGGACCCGCCGGCAAGTGGCGCCCATGCCTCGGCCCATACTGCGTCGCCGGCCACTCCTGCCACTCCTGCGAAGTGAGAATTCTGAGTCGCTCAATAAAAAAATACTCCGGGGACGATTGGTTCCGGAGTATTTTTTATGAAAATGTGCCTGAAGAGTTATTCCCGCAGGGGGAACAGTCTTGTAATTAACCGAGAGGTTCGAGCTGAACTGTGAAGTGGCGCATGAGTTCAGTTTCCCAAACAATCTTCACACCGCGGGTGATTTCGTGACGACGGTCGTAAACGTTCTTGAGAGCGGCAGCGATCACGTCCATATGGTTGTTGGTGTATGTGCGGCGGCAGATGCAAAGACGGAGGAAGTCATTTCCGCCGAAACGGTTTTCACGAGTCACGGGATCGCGGTCGGCGAGGATGTAGCCAATTTCGCATCCACGCACGCCGGCTTCGCGATAGAGCTCGATAGTGAGAGTCTGTGCAGGAAATTCCTCTTTCGGAACGCGGTCGAGCACTTTGTCAGCGTCGATGAAGAGCGCGTGACCACCCACGGGGCGCTGATAAGGAATGCCGTATTCGTCGAGTTTGGCGGCGAGATACTCAACCTGCTTGATGCGAGTCTGAAGCATGTCGAACTCAGTGTTTTCGTCAAGACCTACAGCGAGAGCGGCCATGTCGCGACCGTTCATGCCGCCATAAGTGAGGAAGCCTTCGAAGGGGATGCAATATTTCTTTGCGCCTTCATACCAATCTTCCCAGCGAGTTGCGATAAAGCCACCCATGTTGACGAGACCGTCTTTCTTTGAAGACATGGTCATGCCGTCGGCGAGCGAGAACATTTCGCGGCAGATCTCTTTGATTGTAGCGTCTTTGAATTCCGGTTCGCGCATCTTGATGAAGTATGCGTTCTCGGCAAAACGAGCAGAGTCAAACACCACGCGCTTGTTGTATTTGTCGGCGATTTTTCTTACGCCACGGAGGTTCTCCATCGATACAGGCTGACCGCCGGCGGTGTTGTTGGTGATAGTCACTATAATGAAAGGAATCTTGTCTGCATGTTCAGCGAGTTCGGCTTCGAGCTTGTTGAGGTCTACGTTGCCCTTGAAAGGCACTTCAAGCTGAGTGTTTTTAGCTTCGTCAACAGTGCAGTCGATAGCAAAAGCCTTGCGGCTTTCGATGTGGCCCTTGGTGGTGTCGAAATGAGAGTTGCCCGGCACACGGTCGCCATCTTTCACAAGGTGAGAGAAGAGCACGTTTTCAGCTGCGCGGCCCTGGTGAGTGGGGATTACGTACTCGAAGCCTGTGATTTTAGTGATAGTGTCTTTGAGTTCATAGAAAGAGCGAGCGCCGGCATAAGACTCGTCGCCGGTCATCATAGCAGCCCACTGGCGGTCGCTCATGGCGCCTGTTCCCGAGTCGGTAAGGCAGTCGATGTAAACATGGTCGGATTTGAGCATGAATACGTTGTAATGAGCTTCTTTAAGCCATTGCTCGCGTTCTTCGCGAGTGCTTTTTCTGATGGGTTCAACCATCTTGATTTTCCATGATTCTGCGAATGGAATTTCCATGATCTGTTTGTATTAGAGGTTAGCGTTTTTTTATTAATGGCTCAAAGTTAACACTAAAATTTGGAGTATGCAAAAAATATTATAAAATTATTTGATTAAATTAATGCAGAAACTTTTCAGAAACTTAATTGGGCTTTTTCTTGTAATTTAGTTGTAGCTTTTATGGTAACTTAATTGTGCGTGCCCGAAATTTATTTGTGAAGAATTGCTGCTTGCTTTTGGGGAGGCTGCGACATAAAATGATTTGCGCCATGCTGTATTTGGCTGTGATGCCTGTTGACAGCATGGCGCAGTTCATAAGATTGGCAGGGAGAAGTGGGATTGCGGTTATTTGTTCACTGCGGTTACGGTGTATCCGAGTTTGCGCAGCCCTTCGATTATGCCTTTGTCGCCGGCAAGGTGCAGCGCGCCAACTGCAATGAAAGAGGTGGCTTCGTTCATTATAGTAGGGAGTTTTGTCAGCCAGTCGGCATTGCGTCGGTCAAGAAGCGCAATCATGAATTCAGGATGCTCGTCATCCTTTTCGCTGAGCTGGAGCATTTTGCCGAGGTCTTGTGCCATATAGGCTTCGGTGAGGTCTTTTGTTGACTGAATTGCCTTGCCGCTGTCTTTAAGCATTTCGACAAGAGCGTCGGCCTGGAAAGATATGGGAGTGGTGTCGAATAGCACAGTGGCCTGGTGTTCCACGGTTTCGAGAGGCACTATGCTCTTTCCGGCGGTTTTGCCTTGTATCTGGAAATAAGTGTCGAGCTGCTCAGCCGGATTGAAATCGGGCATGCATGATGCAGCCATGCCCGTTGCCACTATAGTGGTCACTGCCATGGGTTTCATCGCTTCGAGCATTGAGAGATCCATGCCCGGCATCGGGCTCCATTTCTTGAACTCTTCATTGATCACGACATAATCCTCAGGCGAGATCACTTTTGAGAGCGTGCTGTCGGCCGGCGCCATCATGTGGGGCTGCATGGCCATGCCAATCGACATCTGGTCCTGTGTCATGTCGATTTCTCCCACCACTTGCTGCGACTCATTGAAAGGGCCGGTTGCGCCGAACTCTTCAATTACGGAGATGGGGGCGAGATGATGTGTGCCGAATATGTATGACGGATTCTTCAGCCCGTTTCCTTCCACTTTGTATAACACTTGCGCAGATGCGGGAATAGAAACAATAAGCGCAAGCGATGCGAGAGAGGTTTTAATCTTAAAATTCATTATTAAGAATCAGTTATAGGTTTGAAATTAGATGTTATTCACAAGCGTTAGACTGCAAATTTAGGCAAATAGTTTAAAATGGAGGTAAAAAAAGTTTTTATGCGGGGTGAAATGTGAATATTTTTGAGTAATTTTGTTGAAATTCGCAGAATAATAAAGATGGATAATAAGACACTTACAGATATATTGTCAAAACGCCTTGATGTTTCGCTCGACACTGTAAACTCTATGATGGATGGGCTTACAAAGATTGTGGGCGACAGTTGTGCGGAATTGGACAGCGTGGCGTTGCCGGCGTTTGGCACATTCGAGCCGCGAAAACGCCTGGAAAGGGTGGCGCTGCACCCTGCATCCGGGAAACGCCTGCTCGTTCCTCCCAAGATTGTGGTCACATTCAAACCGTCGGCAATACTGAAACAAAGGGTAAGAAATGGAGAATAAGATAACGTTGCCCAAACTTGTGGCTATGCTTGCTTTGACTACCGGCAAGCAGAAGAAGTTGTGTGAGGATTTCCTCCGCGAATTGTTTAAGGTGATTGGCGATGAGCTTTCGAGAGGGGAGAACGTAAGGATAAAAGGGTTCGGCACATTCAAACTTGTGGGTGTGGAGTCGAGGAAAAGCGTAAATGTCGCCACTGGCGAGGAGCATGAGATTCCCGGGCATCTTAAAGTCATTTTTGTGCCGGCCAAAGAGCTTGCGTCATTAGCCAACGCCGCTTTTGAGGCTTTTGAAGCTGTGGAGATAGCCGACGATCTGCCTGTAGATGCTCTTGATGGCGAGGTAAACGTGGATGAATTTGAAGAATCAGTGTTCAGGCGCGAAGAGAAAGAATCGGAAGATGAGACTATAGAAGATATGGCCACGGCTGATGCCTATGGCGCAATGGAATCTGTAGATAATTCGGCAGATGGTATCGGCAAAGAACCGGAAGCACATGTGGACGCTGAGAATCTTGAAGAATCCGTAACCTGTGATGAATCAGAGATTCAGAACGCGAATGATGTGCAGTGTGAATCCGAAGAAGAGGGCACGAGGGTAGAAGAACAGTCGGGTAGGCATCGTTTTGCATGGGGTTTCCTTTCCGGCTTTTTAGCCGCTGCAGTGTCGTGTGGCATAATTTTCCTTTTGGTTTATTTTCTCGGCTTTTCATGTGGTAGCCGTGCCGGCTCAGACAGTGCCGATTTAGAGGCGGTGAGGAATAGTCAAGAAATGGAGAGCGAATTAAGTCAAGTTACATCGCAAGAATTGGAGGCCGATACTGTTATGGCAGTCGGACGGTCTGAAGCTCCGGAAGGGAATAGCGAGGTGCCGACCAATCCGTCGGACGTTGTGGTTTATGACACAATATCCACTACGCGCTATCTCACCACCATGGCAAAAGAACATTATGGCAATTTCAATCTTTGGCCTATAATATATGAGGAGAATAAAAGCATACTGGGACATCCTGACCGGATAAAGCCGGGCACGGCTGTGGTTGTGCCATCGTTGAAGAAATATGGTGTGGACCCGAAAAATCCTGCTCATATAAAAGAAGCCAAAGAGAAAGGGAGAGCCATATATGCCCGTTATAAATAGTTTGTCTCAAAATTTTCGATCGGCAGGCGAAGAAAAACGACATGGCTCTGCGTTTGTAAGGTGTTGATTCATAATTGATGGGCAGATGATGCAAAAAAGTGGCCATTAAAAAATTTAAAAAATGTGCTCGAAAATTTGCGGGAATCAAAAGTTTTGTCTAATTTTGCACTCGCAAAGCCGAGAGAGGCAGTGCTAAAAAAGGTGCCATGTCCGAGTGGTTAGGTACCGGTCTGCAAAACCGTTTACACCAGTTCGAATCTGGTTGGCACCTCAAAATGAAGAAAATCAGTTTTAGCTGTAACTCAGCGGAAGTGATTTTCTTCTTTTTTTGCCATAACGTTTGCGAATTATAATAAATTGGTTTATCTTTGCGATATTGTTGATTCTGTTAATTTGCGAATCATGAAAAAGCTCAGATTATTGCCTATTATTTTATTCTCTTTCTCTCTATCTGCAGAGACAGTAACTCCGAACATCTCCTACGAGTAGGTGGATTAATACACCTTTACCAGGACATACAACTAAAAATATACATATTTTCTTAGAAAAAAAATAATAGATTTATGGACAGTTTAGATTTGACTGTGGATTTGTTCAAGGAGGTTTTTCCGCAGTTTCCGGAGGGATCCAAACTTTTTGTGGGAGACAATATCCCGGAAGCCATCTGTGATGGCTGGCTGGAAGGTCTTATGGATTATATTGATACGGAAAGCAAGGCTCCGGGAGGTGTATATGCCTCTTGGTATGACGGGTGTATCGACCTAACTCCAAAATGTGTGAAATACCTTTTGGAAGAGCTTATCAAAGATCCTGTATTGGTGGGGTATTTTATATACTATGTAGTGGTTCATGAAGATGATATCTTGATGTTGGTTTTCGATGGAGACTCGATAACTTTGAAATCGACCATAAAGGTATCTCCGGAGTTGTATGAGGCATGCAAAGAAAATTATGTGTTTGTCTCTTTCGAGGATCCTGTTGTCTATTGATATGCGATATAGCAAATGTTAATGAATTTGGTTTAGCCATAATGACTAAACCAAATTCAAAATTTATCAAACTAAAATAGGACTTATAAAAAATACAGGAGAGGTTAAATCTGTGAGTGCATTGAAATGCAATGGAGTGTAATGAATCATGCACACGCGATTAAAACCTTATATTGTGTAATATTATGATTTGATAATTTTACTTCTTTGATTTTGTGCAGCCGTTTGATTTCGTGCAGCCGTTTGATTTCGTGCAGGCTATGGTGTCGGATTGGCAGGTGCTCTGTTTGCGTTCGCAGCAGGAGCCGGCAGGCTTGCAGGATGTGGCGTCGTCACACTCTTCAATTTTGCGCACCTGATAATTGAGTTTGCCGAATGCCTCTTCAATTTTTGATTCATCAGTCTTGTCGGCGTCATAAGTGATAGTGACAAGCTGCTTTTCGAGGTCGGTTTCAATTTTCTTTATACCTTTTTCAAAGCGGAGGTTCCCTTTGATTTTGTTTTCACAGTTCTGACATGACATCTGAGGAGTGGTTGTCACCACAAGCTCTTTGATGTCTTTGGCATATGTGGCGAGAGCGCCTATTGCCAAAAGAGAGATTGTTAAGATTTTTCTCATACTGAAGAAATTTAGAGTTGTTATATCATATTAACGGCACAAAGGGGTATATATTTTTAAGGAGATTCGGTAATTATGCGCTCTTCATGCCGTTATAATTTCTCATGCCGTTATAGTTTGCCGAAATTGAAACGAATCCCAACGTATGCCATCGCTCCGTGTACAGGGCCCCATATCATAGTTGAATCAAAGTCGGGTCCCCAAGGGTCGGGCGATGCTATAATAGGGTTTTTCTGTTTGAAATTGGTGAGGTTCTCTCCCCCGGCATAGATTGAGAAATGGCGGAACCATCGTGTCACCTGCACATTAAGCTGAGGAAACGCCTTGAACCTCTCTCCCCATGACCAGGAGCCGTCATTCAGTCTGTATGGCGCCGGCATCCTGCCCCCTCCGTTCAGCTGCAGAGTTGCGTCGAACTGCCATATGTCCATCGGCGTTGAGAACGATGCAGTCAGCAAACCTTTATATTTAGAGGTGAGCGGCTTTTCGAGGAGTCTGCCATTGTAAGTGGTCTTCACATCGTTCAGCCTCCATGCGGCGGTTATGCTCAGTCCGAAAGATGACTGATAGGTGGCGTCGATCTGGAATGTGTGGGAGAAAGACTTGCCGGAGAGATTGCCGATAGTGAGCGAGTGAGGGTCGGAATCATAATCGGCAATGACCTGGCGATCGAAATTCGTATAATAATACTCGGCATTTATTTTGATAGTCTCCTGATTTATCGGGATAGAAATGTCGGCGTTTATGCCATAGTTCCATGAAGCCTCTTGATTAAGGTTCTCTATTACAAGTTGTCTTCCGCTTGCCATGAGATAGTTGTATTCCGCCCATCCGAACACAGTCCTGTAACCTTTCCCCACAGATCCGCGAAGATTCAGATTCTCAACCGGGGAATATCGGATGTTGATGCGAGGGGTTGCGAACCAACCGGACATGGAGCTCCAGTCGGCTCTTGCGCCGGCCATCGCGGTGAATTTGTCGGAGGGCTTCCAAGTGTATTGGGCATAAGCGCCGGTGGTTGTCTCTTTCTCTTTCACAACGCCAGGCTCGTCAAGAGACTGGGTTTGTCGCAATTTTTGGTCGAGGTAGTCGTAATTGTAAGACACGCCTGCCGACAGGTTGTGGGCCGGAGAGAAGTCAGTCTCAAACATCAGCTGTGCATAGGCATTGCTTTCGTCCACATCGTAGAGCTTGAATCCGTAAGAGGCGTCGAGCTTGTGGAAAGAGCCGGAAGCCATCATCGCGAGGTTGGAATTGTGGTCGCGGTCAATGATGAAAGCGTGTTTCATGTAGGCTTCATAACGCTGAGTGCGGAGTTCAATCTCATAGAGAGGATTGCCGGTGGAGCTGCCGGCTGCATTCCGGTCATGGCTGTGGGATATTTGCCCGGCATCGCTCTTTTCATTAATGGCGCCGAGTCCGCCGTGAAATATATAAGAATCTGAGAAATAGTCCCAGCGGTTTTGAAGATTGAACTGCCGTATGTCGGGAGTGTCGGCAAATCCGTCGTCATTTCCGTCGTGGTTCATATACCTGTCTTCAAAATGGGCGAGCACTTCAGTGTTGAGGCGAGGAGATAAATGGAAATTGGCGTCGGCGTTAGCCTCTACTTTGAGTTCGGAATCCACATACGCATTTATTGCCACCCCTTGAGGGTCTTCCGGTTTAAGATACTCGATGTCGATTTGCCCCGACATGGATTCAAAGCCATTTTTCACTGTGCTGCATCCTTTTGACACGCTTATGCTCTTCATCCAGGGCCCCGGCACATATCTGAGGGCGTAAGGTCGCGCCGCTCCCCTTAAATTAGGCATGGTTTCAGTGAGCAGCTGCACATAGCTTCCTGAAAGGCCGAGGAGCTTGATTTGTTTGGCGCCCGTGGCCGGGTCGGAATAATTCACGTCGACCGAAGGGTTTGTTGTGAAACTTTCGCCAAGGTTGCAGCATGCTGCCTTGAAAAGTTCCGACCTGTCGATTTTGAAAGCGTTTTCAGAGCCAGACAATTTGAAATTGCCGGCCCGCTTTTTCACCACCACAAAGTCGTCAAGGTGATTCCAGTCGATAGAGTCTTCCGGGTTTTCCGGATTCCGGGCTGACGAGCATAGCGCGGAGAGAGTAGCGGCGCAAAATGCTGCGACAATGCCCGGTTTTGGCAAAAACGAGAATATGGTTTTGTTTCGTAGGCTCATAATTAATGCGAGGCAGAGGATATTTGTGTTAAACGCGGTGCAAAATTAATCAATATATATTGCAGATGAATTGCAAATTAATTATAAAATGCAAATCTGTAGTTGCGAGTAAAAACGTGAGAACGGGGTCCTAAATTTTAACATTACGCAAGGTTTGGGCGTTATTAGTTTGGAATCAATATCAGAAAGGGTTAATTTTGCACCCATAAATGAAAGGACTATATTCACATCCTGAAGAGAAGGGCCTTTACGGCATTTTTAACGACAGTTTCCCGCCTATACTCGACGGAGTGACACTGACGGTTGAGAATTATGCCCGCTGGCTACAGGAGTCCGGCCACACTCCATGCGTTGTAACTCCCTGGAATCCTGTGAGGCAGGAATGCGCTTATTCAGTGATGAAATACTTTTCATTGCCGATACGTTCCCGCAGGCCATACCGCTATGGCTATCCCAAGTTAGACCCATTTATCTGGAGCCGTCTTCGCAAAACAGATTTCAGGATAGTTCATTGCCACTGCCCGTTTTCATCTGGGAGGCTTGGTGTGTATGTCAAGAAAACTCAGGGCGTGCCTCTGATAGGCACATTCCATTCAAAATATCGCACCGACCTTCAGCACTCTTTACGGCGAATGCCGTGGCTTGTGCCGATTATCATGAATCGCATCATAAGTTTCTTCAATTCGTGTGACGAAGTGTGGATTCCGCAGGCACAAGTGGAGGAGACAGTGCGCGAATACGGTTACAAGGGCCCCCTCACGGTGGTGGAAAACGGCAATGATTTTGCCGATATTGCCGGCAGCGACACATTGTTCGACTATAAACGCGAAGCAAAGCGTCGCATGGGTTTTGACGAAGAATCGCTGAATCTTCTCTTCGTCGGGCAGCACATATGGGAGAAGGGTGTGAAAGTCATAATAGAGGCGCTTGCGAAACTGAAAGGGAAAGTGGCTTTCAACATGAATTTCGTTGGCACTGGATTTGCCGCCGGCGAGCTTGCGGAATTAGTGAGACAAGAAAGGCTTGAAAATTGTGTCAGACTCAACGGAGTGGTATCTGACAGAAAAAAGCTGAGCGATTTCTATGCGGCGAGCGACCTTTTTCTGTTTCCTTCATTCTACGACAACGCGCCGCTTGTGCTCAGAGAGGCGGCGGCGATGGGCACCCCTGCAATCTTGCTTGAAGGCTCCACCGCCTCCGAAATGATAAGAGACGGGCATAACGGATTTCTGACTCAGCGCACTCCCGGCCATTTTGCAGCCCGGATAGAGCAACTGTGGCATGACAGGGCTCTGTTGAGAAGGTCCTCTATCGAGGCAAGAAACACACTGGTGAGAAGCTGGCAGGATGTGGTAGGGGAGGTGATTGACCGTTATGATGTTATAATCCGCAGGCATCAGTCAAAATAAATTATGGAAAAAAACAACAACTTATCGCAGCCGGCTCCCGATGTAGACGGCAAAAAACTTTTTTCGATATGGAAAATACTTTTGCCCATAGCGATAGGGCTTGGCGTGGTGGCATATATGTTCTGGAGGGATGCCGAGAATGAGAATCTTGCCCATGTCTGGAAGAGTCTTGAGTTCACACCGCGCACATGGCTGGGAGTGGGGTTGGCGCTGCTTTTTATGTTTGGCAGGGATTTCGGCCTGAGCTGGAGATTTCGCACCCTCACTAACAGGCAGCTGAGATGGGGGCAGGCATTTAAGGTAGACCTTTTGTGCGAATTCACCTCATGTGTCACTCCCTCCGCAGTGGGCGGAAGTTCATTCGGCATGATATTTCTCAATTCGCAAGGGATAGAGTTTGGAAGGGCCACGACCTTGATGATGGCCACACTCTTTCTTGACGAACTGTTTTTCGTGGTTTTCTGCCCGATAATGGTATTCCTCACGCCGGCTCATGAGATTTTTATGTCGGGCGACTCTGCGTTGTCTCATGGTTTGCGGCTCACGTTCTGGCTTGTGTATAGCGGCATATTCATATGGACATCAATCCTGTATATGGGCATCATACGTCGTCCCGGATGGATTCGCGGTCTGATAGGGAAGATATTCAAATGGAGGTGGCTCAGGAAATGGCAAAACAGCGCGGAGACACTTGGCGACAACATGATTGCCACATCAAAAGAGCTCCGTGCAAGGCCCTTTGGATTCTGGGTTAAGGTTTTCGGAGGCACGGTCTTGTCGTGGTTTTCACGCTATCTTGTGGTTAACGCCCTGTTTTTGGGCTTTCTTCCGCAAGACGACCAGTGGCAATGGGTGATATTTGCAAGGGAATTTGTGATATGGGTGGTTCTTATGGTCAGCCCTACACCCGGCGGCTCCGGTCTCAGCGAATGGCTATTCTCTGAGTATTACGGCGACATAGTTCCTACCGCCGGAATGGCTCTTATGCTGGCTATAATGTGGCGCATAATTTCATATTATCTTTATCTCGGGATAGGGGTGGCGATAGTGCCGGGATGGCTGAGGAGCACGGTAGGGAGATTCCGCAGCAAGGGAGCAAAACAGTCAACACAAAATAAATCAGATAATAATGAGAGTGGAGAATCCTGAATTCATAGTGATAATACCGGCCCGCTACGGGTCATCGCGTTTTCCCGGCAAGCCGCTCGCCAAGATAGGCGGTGAAGAGATGATTGTGAGAGTATGCCGCAGGGCATCGGAGGCCGGTGTGAAAGTGGCAGTTGCCACCGACGACGAGCGCATAAGGGAATGTGTGGAGAATGCCGGGTTTACGGCCGTCATGACCTCCGCCGACCACCAAAGCGGCACCGACAGGGTGTATGAGGCTTTCTGCAAGTTAGGGAAGCCCGCCGATGTGGTTATCAATGTGCAGGGAGACGAGCCGTTTATAGCCCCGTCGCAGATAAGGGCGCTCATGGAATGCTTCATCGGCGACCCGGCCACACGGATTGCCACTCTTGTGAGGGAATTTGACAAAAGCAAAGGGTTTGAGGCGCTTTTTGACCCCAATCTTGTGAAGGTGACATGCGATGCCTCCGGCAACGCCCTCTGTTTCTCTCGCAGCATCATACCCTATGTGAGAGGATGCGAATGGCAGGAATGGCTCGACCGCGCGGTGTTCCATACCCATGTCGGGGTGTATGCCTATCGCCGCGATACGCTTGCGGAAGTGACAAGGCTGGAGCGCAGCTCTCTGGAGAAGGCAGAGTCGCTTGAGCAGCTTCGATGGCTTGAAAACGGCTATAAGATAAAGACGGCGCAGACATCGGAGCCCACTATCGGAATCGACACTCCGGCCGATCTCGAGGCGGCAGAAGAATGGCTCAAGGCCAAAAATAGGGCGGCAGAGTGAGTTATATAAGCGAATTAGTCATAAAAGGTGTGAAAAGAATAGAACGGTTAATTGTGTAGTTCGCCGAAAATGATTAATTTTGCGGTCTGATAATATCACCTCAATAACAGGTAAAACGTCTAATGAAAAAGAGTGCACTACAAAGAGTAAGGGCAGAGTATCAGCCCAAGCTTCCCAAGGCCCTTCAGGGCCCGGTGAAATTGAAAATAGGTGAGTCCACCCAGTCAGTAGCCGACCAGGAAGAAATCAAAAAATTATTCCCACACACTTACGGTCTTCCCATTGTGGAATTTGTAGAGAATGAGTCTCCGGAGCGTCTGGAGGAGCCGTTTAACGTAGGCATCATTCTTTCGGGCGGCCAGGCCCCCGGCGGTCACAATGTTGTGAGCGGCATCTTCGACGGAATCAAAAGACTCAATAAGGAGTGCCGTCTTTACGGCTTCCTGATGGGACCCTCCGGCTTCATCAACCATCAGTATATGGAGCTCACAGCCGGATATATCAAGGAATACCGCAACACCGGCGGTTTCGACATCATCGGCTCCGGACGTACCAAACTTGAGACTCCCGAGCAGTTTGAAGCCGGTCTTAAGATTCTGAAGGAACTTAATATCAAGGCGCTGGTTATCATCGGCGGCGACGATTCAAATACTAACGCAGCTGTTCTTGCCGAATACTACAAGAACATCGGCGCCGGCGTTCAGGTGATTGGTGTGCCCAAGACTATCGACGGCGACCTCAAGAACGAATGGATTGAAAGTTCATTCGGTTTTGACACTGCCTGCAAGGTATATAGCGAGATGATCGGCAACATCCAGCGCGACTGCAACTCATCAAAGAAATACTACCACTTTATCAAGCTCATGGGCCGTTCAGCCTCTCACATCGCTCTCGAATGTGCGCTTGAGACTCAGCCCAATGTCTGCCTCATCTCAGAGGAGATTCTTGCCAAGAGAATGACACTCGACAATATCGTAAGCTACCTTTGCTACGTTATTACAGAGCGCGCCAAGCTCGGATGGAACTTCGGCACAGTGCTCGTTCCGGAGGGTCTTATCGAGTTTATCCCTTCAATGAAGGTTCTTATCGCAGAGCTTAATGAGGTGCTTGTGGCGCACGCATCAGAAATCGAGGGCCTTGAAGAGCTCGAAAAACTCAAGGTTATCCACTCGTTCCTGACTCCCGCCAACGCAGAGCTCTACAAGTCTCTTCCCAAGAACATCGCTCTTCAGCTCAGCCTCGACCGCGACAGCCACGGCAACGTGCAGGTTTCTCTCATCGAGACAGAGAGCCTCTTGAGCGAGATGGTTGCAAAGCGCCTTGAGGAGATGGCCGAGGCCGGCCAGTATTCAGGCAAGTTCAGCTCGCAGCATCACTTCTTCGGTTATGAAGGACGTTGCGCCGACCCGACAAACTTCGATGCAGACTACACTTATGCTCTCGGCTTCAACGCGGCTATGCTTATCAATTCGGGCCTTACCGGCTACATGAGCTCCGTGCGCAACCTCACAGCAAAGAGCGAAGACTGGATTGCAGGCGGCATACCTATCACAATGATGATGAACATGGAGCGTCGTCACGGCCAGATGAAGCCTGTGATTCAGAAAGCCCTTGTGAATCTCAACGGTCGTCCGTATCTGAAATTCGCTTCTATGCGCGAGACACTTGCTCTCAACACACTTTATCAGTATCCCGGCCCGATCCAGTATTTCGGCCCCTCTGAAGTGTGCGACCGTCCGTCGATGACTCTTCTCCTTGAGCACAACAAGGAAATTTGATAACCATTTGAAAGATAAAAAGTTTCTTTTATAATGGTTTATAATTGTTAACCTAAAGAGCTCTGTCGTGAGGCAGGGCTCTTTTGATAAGTTGCCGATGGCTCTTCCGGTTTCATGTTCCGGCAGATTCATATACTTGAAATTTTAATATAACCGATAATAAATATTGAGAGATGAAAAAGATTATTGTGACATTCGCAGCGGCGGCAGCTTTGATAATGGCCGGATGCGCAGGTTCTTCAGAAAAGAAAACTTCAGAAAACGAAGTTCAGCAGGAGAATGTGAAAGAACATAACGAGCAAGCCGATGGCGTGGCTTCAGGCAAGGGCGTTCCAGTGATTATGGACTTTTCGGCTGAATGGTGCCCCCCTTGCCGGCAGTTGAAGCCGGTGTTTCATGCGCTTGGAGAAGAGTATAAAGGGAAGGTGGATTTTGTGACAGTCAATGTTGACAGCATGCCGGAGCTTGCAGAGAAGTATAAGATTTCGTCAATACCCACACTTGTGTTTTTGTCGAGCGAAGGCGAGGAGATTCACCGCACTGTGGGTTTTCGCACAGCTGACGAAATCAAGTCAGACATATCAAGCCATTTCAAAAACTGATCGCTGTCGAGTTCTATGGCAGACCGATAGAACGACAGATAAAACAAAATGCGGCGGAAATTCTTCTGAATTTCCGCCGCATTTTGTTTATCCGCTCTTAAAAGAGAGAGAGCGTTGTCTGTGTCAAGAGCCTTATTCCTTGTTCCAGGTGCAGCTTACGAATTCAAATTTGGCATTTCCTACCACTTTCCACACGCCTGTGTATTCGGCTGTGGTTCCGTCGTAGGCAGAGAAGTTGATGGTGTATAACACATCGATTCCTTCAATAGCCACGGCATCCGGATGAAGAGCAGACAGGGCGCCGGGCATTACCTCCTCTTCGAAACGCTTTTTCATCAAGGCCACGATCTCTTCGTCAGACATTCCTTCATAACCCTTAGGATACTGTGTGCGGGCAGAGGCGGCACGAAGGTCAACGTTATTCTGGTAAGCAGACGTTCCGGAATAATACTCGTTGTTGCCATAAGTGGTTACATATCCAATGCCTGACTTGATGCTGGTGGAGCCGAGGGGCTTGTCGATGTTTTCAAACACCCAGTCCACGCAAGCCTGATAATATGTGGTGCTGAGAGCCTGTCCTTTCCCGGAGGGGAGTGTCAGAGTGACTGACGGGTCGAACTTCCACTCGCCTTTGAGCTTATTGAATTGCTCTGAGATTGACTCAGTGTTGTTATACACAATCCATTCGCCACCCGAAAGGATATATCTTCTCCATGTAAAGTTGGCTTTGCCGCTATAGTATTTATACACCACAATAATCTTATCGCCCTCCGAAGCATAAGGCAGCTTCTTTTTAAGGAAGAGCGGGAGATAGGTGTCGGGCTGGTCATCTTGGAAATTGCCATACTTCATTCCCATTTCGGCATAATCTTCGGGCTGCACAGCGATAGCGTCGGGAGCGGTGCTCCATTTGTTGCCGTTGAAGATATACACGGCATTTTTGCTTACAGTCTCAACCATGCCTACTGGAGCGTGCATGGGAGCGCTCTTTGCATTGCCGTTTACGCCGGTGATAAGAAGATTGAAATAATTGCCCTTGCCGGTGACAGCCACAAAATACCCCGTGAGCTTATAGGTTTCGCCGTCGGCAAGCATCTCCTTGATGTAGTCGGGCGCGTAGTACACGCTTCCCTGCTTCTCGGCTCCTTCGATGTTGATATTGTAGTAGTTGCCTGAGATGCTTAGAGTGCCTGTGAGCTCGACATACTGTGCGAGCATGTCGGAAGTCTCGGCGCAAGCGGCGTCTACCATTGCTCCGTCATACACCACAGGCTTCGGATAGTTGTATTCGTCCATTCCGACCACTTCATAGCTGTTGTCTTTCCCGATCTGGAGGCAGCGGTTGTAGACGCTTACGGTGCCCTTCACATTCACCTGGGCGCCGATTGCGATGTTTTCGTCGCTGAATCCGTTTGCTCCGGAGTCATAGCAGATAGAGCCGGCATTGTCAGAGACAACAAACCCGCGAGTGGAGATGCCGGTCACGATGCCCCTTATGTTGAGTTCATCGTCTACGCTCACATTCTTTATCACGTCGGTCATCTCCCATTCGCTTCCTGACACAGACCCGAAAATAGGATTGGTTGTGGCTTCATTGTAGTTTACAGCCACACACATTCCCTCTTCTGCATCGGGATATGCGGCTTTCAGGATTCCTGGCAGTTTTGAAGATGCCGGGTTCATGGGGGCGAAAGCGTTGATGAAATCCTCGTCGCTTTCCCAGGCTGCCATATAGTCGTTTTCAGTCACGCTATATTCTGTAATGCCCTTTTTGAAGTAGTCCACTTCTCCGGGCGCTTCCTCGGCCACAGCATATGTAACCTTTATCGAGCTTCCGTCGATGAGAGTGAAATAAGGGAAATCATCACACTGAAAGAATGCGGGGAGATATTTGCGCGCCTCCTCTTGAGTGGCAAAACACTTGTTGTTGGCAATTGCCTTCAGCGCATTCATCTCCTCTTCGGTGGTGGCGAGAGCCTTATTGGCTGCAAGGCCCGAAATCACGCCATAGTCTTCTTGAGTGAGCTGGTAGGTGATCGCTTCCGTCTTGGAATAGATGGGCGGCTCCTCGAATCCATCGAGGTGGTCGTTCCAGGAATTCTCTCCGCAGCCGGCAAGCACAGACATGCCGAATATTGCCGCGAATGATTTGATATATAGATTTTTCATTTTATGATTCAATGATATTTCGTAAAAAGGGATTAGAAGTTCACTTTAAGGCGCAGCGAGAAAGTGCGGCCGAATGAGTAGAACACTTTGTATGCGTTTTGCCATGTGCCCTTCACATTGTAGTCGGTTGTGGCATCTTTCACAAAGTAGTTGTCAAACAGGTTGTAGACATTGCCATAGAGAGTTGCGTCGAGGCCGCCGATTTTGAACTTGTAGCTGCAAGAGAGATCGAACTCGTTGCCCCAAGGAATTTGCCAGGGATCCTGAACGTTGAGAATGGCGCCGGAGTTGAGGTCGCTGCCTGATACGGAATAGTCGGAATAGTTGCGTGCGCACATTGTCCAGTCGCCGCCGATGCGGAATCCCTTGAAGGGGTGGAAAGTCACGCCGAGAGCGGCAGTGGTCTGTGCGGATCCGCCGATTTTCACACCTTTCTGGTTCACGATAGCCCAAGCGTGGTCTTCAGCCTTGATTCCCGAAGCGATTTCGCCGGCTGTGTTTTTGAGAGGCTGGCCGAGAGAGTTGTAGAAATATCCCTTGGCATTGTTTTGCCACTGCCAGTCGCCCCATGAGAACATACCCTGGAGTTCAAACCATTTTGTGGGCTTGTAGGCGAAGTCAAGTTCCACGCCGATGTGCTGAGCCTGCACGTTTTCAAGGTTGATGGTGTAGCGTTCGCCGGCGTTAGCCCCTGATCTGATTTCGGCGCTTCGCTGGGTGTCGCGGTCGGTGCGGTCAAGCCATTTGGTGTAGTAAGCGTTGACGGTCATTGAGAACTTAGGAGAATGGAATCCATATCCAAGCTCGAACGAACCGATTTTCTCGTTCTTCGGATTCGGGTTTATTGCGTTGCTTGTGGAAGAGGACAGGAACACGCCGTTGGAGAAGAAAGGAGCCTTGGAGATGAAGCCGCCGTTCACAAACACGTTGTTGTTGCGGTCAATGTTCCAGTTGGCGCCACCCTTTATAGTTCCGCCAAGGAATGATTGCCAGGGAGACTTTGAGTGCTCTGCGTCATAATAGAAGAAGTCCTGACGCTGATAGCTTGTTACGTTGAGCGAGCCGGCGAGGATAGTGGTGATGGCTCCGTCGAGGAGTTTATATTCACCCTGGCCGTATATGCCTTCCTGATGAGTGAGGCCGTCATAGTTGCGATACACGATGTCGCCTACGCCAAGTTTCTGGTTCACCCAGTTGGGATCGGCAGCGGCTGCATTGTTGGCCACTTTCATGTTGGAGCCGCCACGGCTGCTGTCGTCGATATAATATTCGCCCCCATAGAGGTCGATGATTTTATTATTGTGGTGGCCCACATAATATCTTATGTCGATACCCCCTGTGAGAGTCAGTTTGTTGGGGAGCACTTCGTTTTTATAGGTAGACACAAGTCCATACCATTCATGAGAGTTGTTGCTCATCGACATCACCATGTTGGAGCCGGTTGTCGAAGCCGCGTTCATATCCTGGATTGCGCCATAGTCGTAAGTTCCGTCAGGGCGTCGGATAGTGATGTCTCCCATAGTCCAGTTCAGGTCTCTCTGGTTTGATGCATACCAGGAAGAGTTGGAATAGCCGTTGCGACCCTGGCCGCTATATCCGCCGCCTGTGGCGAGCGACACATAGAGCGCTGTAGAAAGAGAAGAGCGCTCGTTGATTTGCCAGATATGGTTGAGAGAGATGATAGGCTTGTGATACTGGTTGCGGTTCATTGTGCGCTGGCGCCCCTCGTTGTCGAAGCCATAAGAAGGATTGAACTTATACATGCTCTCTCCATTCATATACTGCTTCATTTTCTGCCAGTTTTCGATTGTGAGGCCGTTGCCGGTGTTTCGCTGGTTGTGCCACTGTGGTGCGCCGAAGGCGGTGAGGGCGATCTGATGGTTGTCGTTGATTCTCTTAGAGACGTTCAAGAAATAGTTCCAAGCCTCGAACTCAGTGCCTTGAATGTAGCCATTGCCCCATTTGCGGCTTCCGAGCATGGTTATTGCCCAGCCGTTGTCCATAAGGCCGGTTGAGAGATTGAAGCCAACGTCGTTAAGTCCGTCGTTGCCTGTGCCATACCAGAGAGAGCCGCCCTTCTTGGAGTCGAGACCCTTGGTTGTGATGCTGATAGTTCCGCCGATAGAGGGAGCGGATATTATGGCTGCGCCGAGGCCGCGCTGGGTCTGCATGCTTGAAGTCACGCCTGCGAGGCCGGAGAAGTTTGACCAGTAGATGCCGCCCCATTCCATGTCGTTCATAGGCACGCCGTTGATTAGCACAGCCACGTTGGGGGCCTTGAAACCGCGCATGTTGATTTTCGCGTCGCCATAGCCGCCGCCTTCCGGAGTGGCCCACACGCCGGGTGTCGTTCTGAGAATCTCGGGAAACTCCTTGTTGCCGAGTTTCGCATCGATCTGTCCGGCTGTGATTTCAGAGATGGCCACAGGAGTTTCGCGGGTGCGCGCCACAGACTGTGTTACTACCACGTCCTGAAGCATTTGGGCATCCGGCTGAATGGTTATCACTCCCATCTGGGAGGCTGCCGGAGCGGTCACAGGCTTATAGCCTATATAGGAGATTGTTATCTCCTTGGTGGAAGTGGGAACTTTGAGAGAGAATTGTCCGTCGATGTCGGTGGGAACCGCGATTGAGGTTCCTTTTGCTTGAACAGTTGCACCGACTACGGGCTCTCCGAGCTCGTCGATGACAGAGCCGTTGCACGTCATGGTGTTGCCTTGCGCCCAAGCCCAGGAAACAACGCTTACAAGCGCCACGGCTAAGAGAAATAGTCTCTTCATACTTAGGTTTTTTAGTTAATTATGTGTTAAATAGGTATTTTCCCCCGTCTGTGTCTCAACTTGAGGCTGAGACACACAGGCAGAAATGTCTGTATCTTATATCTCACATCTCAATGCGATGCAAAGATAAATCTTTTTTAACAAGTCGCCAACAAGTCTGCAAAAATTTAACAAGAAATTATTAACAAAACTTAAATCGGGAGGGGAGTGCAGACCTGAGAATGTCATTACAGGGCAAGAGCGCGTATATGAGTGCCAGGTTTAAATGAGGCGTAAAAGAGAGTAGCTGCGTGTATTATTTGCCGATATTATTAGGGGCGTATTGAAAAAAAAAGTAATTTTGCGAGCGAATGCCCTAATGTTGCACAGGGCTAAACGAAAACACATAACTCGAACTAATCTATTATTATGGCAACCGCACAAAAAATCGGCGCAGCGCCACAGGAATTGTTGCGCGACAAGGCATGGGCACGTTGGACGGCGCTTGTGCTCCTGGCTTCGGCGATGTTTTTCGCCTACATCTTCATGGATGTGCTTTCTCCAATCAAAGACCTGCTCCAGTCCACACGCGGATGGGATTCAACTGCATTCGGCACTATGCAGGGATCAGAGACATTCCTCAATGTATTCATTTTTTTCCTGATTTTTGCAGGCATCATCCTCGACAAAATGGGCGTGAGGTTCACGGCCGTGCTCTCAGGGGTGGTAATGGTGATTGGCGCTGCGATTAACTGGTATGCGCTTACCGACGCGTTCCTCGGCAGCAGCCTTGAGGAGTGGTTCACCACACACCTTAATTATATACCCGGCTTCGACGAGCTCGGCATCTCGCCTTTCTATGAAGGTATGCCGGCTTCGGCCAAATTGTCGGCGGTAGGCTTCATGATTTTCGGATGCGGTTGCGAAATGGCGGGCATCACAGTGAGCCGAGGCATCGTGAAATGGTTCAAAGGGAGGGAGATGGCTCTTGCCATGGGTTCAGAGATGGCGCTTGCCCGTCTTGGCGTTGCCACATGTATGATTTTCTCCCCGGTGTTTGCAGAAATGGGCGGCACAGTCAACGTGTCACGCTCGGTGGCGTTCGGCCTTGTGGTGCTTATGATCGGTCTTATAATGTTTGTGGTCTATTTCTTCATGGACAAGAAACTCGATGAGCAGACAGGCGAGGCTGAAGAGAAAGATGACCCCTTCAAAATCAGCGACCTCGGCAAGATTCTTTCAAGCTGGGCCTTCTGGATTGTGGCGCTCCTATGCGTGCTGTATTATTCCGCAATCTTCCCCTTCCAGAAATATGCTGTCAACATGCTCCAGTGCAACCTCTCGTTCACAGATGTCGACCCTGATTCATTCTGGGGGAGCAGCGCGGTGTCGGTGTGGCAGTATATCGTGATGATAGTTGTTGCCGGAGCTTCTTTTGCAAGTAATTTCGGCAAAAACAAGGCTTTGCGAGCGTTGATGCTTTGTGTGGCCATAATGGCGCTTGTGGCTTATTGCTGGATGGGATATATGCGCCAGAGCGCATCTGCCATCTTCGCCGTGTTCCCGCTGCTTGCTGTGGGCATCACCCCGATTCTCGGCAAATATGTGGATTATAAAGGTAAGGCCGCCACGATGCTTGTGCTTGGCGCCTTGCTTCTCATAGCATGTCATCTCACATTCGCTTTCATCCTTCCGATGTTTAAGGGCAGCCCCATCGGCGGCGTGATAGTGGCTTATCTTACAATCCTTGTGCTCGGCGCTTCATTCTCGCTTGTGCCCGCATCGCTTTGGCCCAGCGTGCCGAAACTTGTCGACGCCAAAATCATCGGCTCTGCCTATGCGCTCATCTTCTGGATTCAGAATATCGGCCTATGGCTCTTCCCGATGCTTATCGGCAAGGTGCTCGACAGCAGCAATCCGGAGATTACTCAGGCTCTTGCTGACGGCACTATGACCCAGGAGGTGGCTTCCGTGAGCTACAACTACACGGCTCCTCTCGTGATGCTTGCCGGGCTTGGCGCCGCCGCCCTTGTGCTTGGCTTTGTGCTCAAGGCTGTTGACCGCAAGAAGAATCTTGGGCTTGAGCTCCCGAACGTGGCCCCCGAGTCGGTTAAGGCGGAAGTGCTTGAGGCAGAAGCTGAGGCAGCAGAAGATTAATACGATATAAACTGAAACTTAAATAAAAACTCCGGGATTGTTTATCAATCCCGGAGTTTTTTACGTTATATAGTCAGAATCATCATATGCCTACCGATGAAATCGCTTAACATACATAACATGAAAAGAGTGGCGGCGTCGGCTCTTGCCATGGCTGCTGTCGCGGCTCCCGCTTTGGGAGAGACAGTGAGCCAGAAAGAGGCGTTGCGCCTTGCGCAGACTTTCTTTAATGCCGCCAACGGACAGGTGATGGGGAAGCCGAATCTTGTGTACAACGGCAAGCATCTCACCACCGACAAACTTTTTTCTCCATTTTATGTCTATAACCTGCCGGCGGGGGGATTTGTTATAATCTCAGCAGAGAACAAGGCTATGCCGATTTTGGGATATAGCCTGAAGAGCAGTTTCGACCCTGACGCAATGGGGGAGGCAACGAAGGCGCTTCTCGGAGAATATGCCCGCGACATCGAGATGATTCGCTATGACAGCCGCGTGCCGGAGGAGGCTATAGCGGCATGGACGGATTATCGGGCTTATGTGGCCTCGATGTTGTCGGCGCGTTATGATGCCACCGACCCCGCTTTCTCTATGGCCGATGCCGGCGAGAGGGTGAGAAACATTGAGACTTCGGGAAGGATGGAGGATTTCTCGTCAGATATTTTCACTCCGGAGCAATGGCGCGAAGAGATTAATGCGGAATTGAGAGCGAATAAAAGCGTTGCTCTCGGCATCTTTGGCGGTAAAGGTGTAGAGGCGGCCATAATTCACGGGCGCAAGGGTGATTATTATAGGATGGAGCTTGACAGTCGCAATGACTGGCTCATGCGCCTGATGGCCACGGAGTATCTTAGCGAAGGGCAGATTGCCGACCGTGGAGAGGTGGCCGAGATAGTCGATGAGGATGAGGAGGAGAGGCCGTTTAGCCTGTATGAGGATTTTCTCGCCGGAGTGGCGAGGGAGGAGGATGAGCGGCAGCGTATGCTCGACGAGAGGCTGATTCCCACAGAGCCGGCGGTCCGTGTGATTGGGGGAGGCCATTTTGAGATTCAGCTGCCGGAGAGGGTGGAGCTTGCAAGGGTTTATAATCTTGGCGGCTCCATGGTGAGAAGGCAGACATTTAAGAACACCGACACGGCTGTGATAAGTCTTGAGGGTAATCCTTACGGGTTTTACTTTGTGCTGCTCAATGGAGAGAGCGGAAAGCCCTACGGAGTGAAGTTATATCGCTGATTGCAGCGAATTGAGATTGAAAACAATTATAACAACGATATGAAACTTATAGAATCGAAGATAGCGGCATGGGTGGCATTGGTGATGGTGGTTGTGTTGACGTGCGTCACATTCCCCATGTTCAGGGAATATTGGTGGTCATTCTCGGTAGAGTTTTTTGCCTTCATGATGGTTTTCAGCCAGCTTGCGTCGCTTTATCTGGGGCGTATCAGCCCTGTGGCCGGAAAGCAGCTTAGGATGTGTGCGCTTGTGTTTGGCATACTCGCGCTTCTGGCCTTCATAGCCGTCTTTGTCGCCTTCCAATTCCTTGTCGAATAATCACTTAAAACATTTATTAGCAAAGAGATGCGGCCATTCATTCCGAATGGCCGCATCTCTTTAGGTTACGGATCCCTGCCGGGATTTGATTGATGGATTAGCGGACAACGACTTTTGAAGTGCGAGTTGTGCCGTCAGACATCTTGGCAACCTTGATGTACATGCCGGCAGCAGGAGCCGCAACACGCATGCCTGAGAGGTTGAAGTATTCTGCGCTTACTTCAGTAGCATCATTTTCAATGCTTCCTACGCCTACATTATCGCTTACTGCTGATTTAGCGGCATTGAGGATTGTGCCGTTAGGATTGATGATGAATGCAGCGACAATGAGTTTTGTCTTATCCTGGATCACTTTGTTAGAAGCGATATCGTAGGAGAACTCTGTGGTGTTTTCAACATTGAACTCTATGTTTTCAGGAATAGAGTTTGCTACGCCCTTCATGCCATTTACGTCAACAACAACATCGTTGAAAATGAGGTCTCTTACGCTTGAGGGCCAGGTGGTGAGCACTTCAAGGTGTGTTCCTGCGTAGTCTTCTGATCCTGCATAGTAGTTAGACTGAGACCAAGAGGGGTCAGTGAGACCATTGTTGATGAGGAGATAGCCCACTTTGTAGCCGGTGTTCTCTTTGTCTTCAAAGAAGCGAGTGCTGGTTGTTACGTTGATTTCGGTCTGCTCTTCGTTGGCCCATACTGCCTGAACTTTGATGTCGGCAGGAACCACTGTGTTCATGCTTTCTTCCACTTCATACTTGATGGAGAAGTCTACATCGCCTTTTCCATTGCCGTAGTAGGGATCGACAATGCCGTTGCGGTTGATTGTAGAGCTGGGTAATCCCTCAACATATACAGGATAGTTGTTGGTTACAGCCATTGCATCGCCGTCGTGGTATGCAGCAAGCACTACATCATCGCCGAATTCTTCAGCAAGGAGCTCCATTGCGAGGTAGCCGCGAGTGCACCACCCGCACCATGTGCCAGTGAATTCTTCAACCAACGGACGGTGAGTCGGAACGTATGGAAGAGTGATAACGGTTGTTGTAGCTGTAGCAGCTGCATTTACGTTGTCGTTACCGTTAACTTTAGTTACAGTAAGGTTGATTTCATACTGGCCAAGTTCGTCGATAGCTTCAATAGGAAGCATCACAGTATAAGTGGATGTGAAGTCAGTAGTAAGCGCATCGGCAAGATCAAGGTGTGCATCTTTAACTTCACCACCATTCAATGTGTATGTATAATCGATAGAAGTCACGTCAGAAGTGCCGATATTTGAAAGTTCGGCTTTTACATAGAATTCTTTGTCGAGGTCAGCATAGGTTTCTGACAAATTCTTCACACCTACGCTATATTCGGGAAATTCGCCTTCAAGAGTGACATAAATCATCGCAGCGGCGCCGAGTGTGTTGTTATAGGGAGTCCATTTAAGGATGCTTCTTGAAGTGTGGAGGTAAAGCGACTCCGGATTTGATGAGGGAGAAATGAGAAGCGGGTTTTTCTGCTCTGTTGTGAGTGTCTGTCCTGGCTCGGGCGCGGTCACTTTGATAGTGTAGCCAACGTAGATGCCGTCTGATGTGATTTCATAAGGAGTTTCGAGAGTGGAAGAGAGCTGTCCGTATTCACCTTCGGAACCTTCAATCTGGATCTTTTCAACAGCAACAGAGTCTGCGTAAACGTCAGGCATGTTGTATTTCTTGCTGTCGATCTTTTCAAGGTTGAGCTCTTTCGA
Source organism: Muribaculaceae bacterium (assembly GCA_009775365.1). Taxonomy (GTDB): domain Bacteria; phylum Bacteroidota; class Bacteroidia; order Bacteroidales; family Muribaculaceae; genus Lepagella. The sequence goes on along the minus strand of VSPM01000004.1, from coordinate 39,186 downwards.
GAGCCATACAGAAGAGGCGTCGATGCCTTCGCTGGCGTTAAGGACGGCGCGGATGCTCACGATTTTCTTACCTGCGAGAACGGGGTCGTTGATGCGCATAGCCACGTCATAGATTTCAGCTTTTGACTTGCCCCAACAATATACGGCTTCGTCATTTGCGTAGGTGAAAACCACTTGGCTTTCATCTGCCATGGCAGAAAGGGCCATAGAGCCGACTGCGCATGCTGTGAGTAGTTGTTTTAACATAAAAGTTGTTGTTTAGTCCGGCATAGCCGGTGTTAAAAGATTTAGGTTATTATATGTATTAATGAAAAGCTTAAATTGATTTAACTCAAGCATTGTATACTTTATCAGAAGGGGGACAATTCTGTTTTCTTCTTTGGTCGGTCACAAAATTACACATTATTTTTGAATTGTCAAATGATTTTAATAAAAATGTGAAAAATAATGCAGAAATGTGTATGTGTATATACATAATCGGGCATGTCATATGCAGTATGTAACTGTCATGTGTTAGACTCTTTGCGTCAATATGATTAGATTTTATTATAGTTTAATGTATTAGTAATTAATGTGTTATTTTGGTTATTGTGAAAAATATTAAAAAAAGTATAAAAATATTTGCATATTAAATTTGTTTTACATACTTTTGCAAGTGAATTGCAATATGTCTTAAAAACCGATTGAAATATTGTCAAATATAAAAGAACGTTATATGATGTTTGAAATTTGACATTTTTCAGATTAGGTTTAGAGTCTAATCGTAAGAATTGCGATGGTGCTTTGTTCATTTTTGATAATTATGCTCTTTCGTGCTATGAAAGGCCGATAGTAGATAGTAGTATGCTTTATGTTTAACTAAAATAATAATTTTTATGAAGAAATCATTACTTTCTTCTGCAGCCGCGTTGATCGCGCTTTCAGGAATGGCTGCTCCTCAAATCCAAAAGGCCGGGACTCTTGATGCCCGGGCTAATGGCAATCAGTTTGCAAGACAGGAGAATCTTTCAATAGGTTCTTTGATGCAGAATCAGGCATCCGGCATGCTCAAGGCTCCCGCCCGTATCAATGTTCCGGAAGGAGACCCCATTATGGAGGCTCCTGCCGGAACCGTGCAGACTTACACAAGAGACTCATGGGGCTTTTATTTGGATTTCATATATATAACTTTTGGTCAGCAGACTGGCCTTCTCACACAGGTTGTGGATGGTGATGACGGCAATGTTTACATTTACAATCCGTTTTCAGGTTGGGCTACAAACTCATATCTGAAATGTGAGCGCGACGGTGAAAAGATTGTGGCAAAACTCCCACAGCCCATCTACACCGAGACTTATGAGGGCGAAACTACCCAGTATTATGCATGCATGTTCGATCAGCAGGTAGATGAAGAGGGCGCGGTAAGTTATATACCTAATGACGAATCCGAGGTGACATTTGTTGAGAAGGACGGTCTCTTGACTCTTGACCTTGGTTATGACTCAACTCCCGGAGACGATGGCTATCCTCCATATCCGACAAAGATTTTCGGAATGTGTGATGCAGAAGGCACATGGACAATTGCAGGTGATGCCTATCAGCTGTACACTCCTTTCAACGAGAAGCTCGTAGAGGTGCCTGAGGGTCTTGTAAGCGAGCAGTGGGCATTAGTGGCTGATGGTGACGGACATTTTGTAAACTTGGGTTTTGACGGCAACGATGTTTACCTTCAAAATCTCGACGCCGAGAATCTCCCCGGAGTTTGGATTAAAGGATCGGTAGAAGATGACAAGATCACATTCCCGTCAGGCCAATTTATGGGCGATTATTATGGCACATGTCTGTATTTCTATGGTTCTAATTACAACAGCGATGAAGACTGGACTCTTTCTGAGGGAACAGTGATGAACTATGATGCGTATAATAAAGTCATCACATGTGTAAATGAAAATGAGTGCATGTTGGTTAATGCCGCAACAGATAGAATATATTGGTTTACATATTATTCTAATCCTGTAATGAAAGTGCAGGCTGATGATGTGAAACTCACTCCTAATTATCCGATATTCACCACTTATTCTGACTATTTTGATACATATGGCTATAATTATTTAAAATTCAGTGTTCCAACGTTGAATGTTGATGAAGAAGTTATCAGCAGGGATAATTACTATTTCAGACTGTTCCTTGATGATGAGCCGTTTGAGTTCTATGCTGATGAATATCCCGGTTTGGAAGATGGAACTACAGAAGTGTCGGTAAATTTCGCTAACGGTAAGAATATCTCCGGAATGGGTTCTTCTGTAATTTTGTACCTTTATTCTTCCGGATTCTCTACACTCAGTGTTCAGCTTGTTAACAAGGTTGATGGTGTGGATTATGTTTCTCCTACTTCAATTCTTGATGTCGAAACTCTTAAGTGGAGTGTTGATTTCAGCACAGGTGTAAAAGCAGTAGAATCGCTTGCAGATGTGAAGTCTGTAGAATATTATAACCTTTCGGGCGTGCGCGTAGCTAATCCTGAGAGCGGCATCTATGTTCGCAAGGCTACAATGACCGACGGCTCAGTAGTTGTGTCAAAAGTTGTAAAGCGTTAATTAGTAGACTACTTACATCATCGTAAGATGAACTTATAAAGAAAACAACAAAGTTTAAAACATTATGCGGAGGCTCTTAAAGGGTCTCCGCATGTTGTTAATAGCAGGTGGGTTGTAACTATATAATCTTAAACAGGCGCACGCTTTGTTCAGAAGTTTAGCCCGCTAAACTCCTTTGCCCAATCGAAAAAATCCTCCAAAATACTTCACAAGTATATATATTTATGAACGTTGCTTAGGACCTATTACAGATCGAGATATAAGAGATTTGGGTTTGGGTAAAATAATAAGGTGCGTCAGCCTGGATTGGTTGACGCACCTTATTTATTAGGGATTGATTAGAATCAGCAGGGGAGGGCTGCGTTAGTTTTGTGAACAGCCTCTGCGCTCTTCTTGAAGAGGGCCTTCTCCTCGTCGTTGAGGTTGAGCTCGATGATTCTCTTGATGCCGCCTTTGCCAAGCACGCAGGGCACGCCGATGCAGAGGTCGCTCTCGCCATATTCGCCTTCGAGAAGTGCAGAACAGGGGATAACTGCATCCTGGTCGTGGATGACGGCCTCAACAACTTCTGCAGCAGCAGCGCCGGGAGCATACCATGCAGATGTGCCGAGAAGTTTTGTGAGAGTTGCGCCGCCTACCATAGTGTCGGCTGCAATCTTGTCGAGCTCTTCAGCAGAGAGGAACTCGGTTACAGGCACGCCGCGAAGAGTGGCGAAACGCTTCATAGGAATCATTGTAGTGTCGCCGTGTCCGCCAATCACGAAACCTTCAACCTCGTTGGGGTTGGCGTTGAGAGCCTTGCTGAGGTAATATTTGAAACGGCTGCTGTCGAGAGCGCCGCCCATGCCGATGATGCGGTTTTTGGGAAGACCTGAAATCTTGTGGATAAGATAGGTCATAGTGTCCATAGGGTTGGAAACACAAACGATAACAGCGTTAGGGCTGTGGGCGAGGATGCTTTCAGTCACCTGCTTGACGATGCCGGCGTTTACGCCGATGAGCTCTTCGCGAGTCATGCCCGGCTTGCGGGGAATTCCGGAAGTGATTACAACAACGTCGCTGTCTTTTGTGGCTTCATAGTTGTTGGTGACGCCGTTGATGCGGGTGTTCATGTCGAGCAGGTTTGCAGTCTGCATCATGTCCATGGCTTTACCTTCTGATACGCCTTCCTTGATGTCGATCATCACAACTTCGTCTGCAACTTCGCGGAGTGCGATTACATTTGCTGCAGTGGCGCCAACGTTACCGGCGCCAACAACTGTTACTTTTGACATAACTTATTAATGTTTAAGGTTATATTTGAAATTAAATAAATTTTGGACTTGTCGCGGGGGAGAAGCTCGGATAAAGTTTCTCCACTGTTGATGCAAAATTAAGGAAATAATTCCACAATGGCAAGATTTTTTAATCCATAATTAAAAAAACGTGTGGCATAATCTGCGGATTCATAAATTTCTCAATCATTTATGCGCCCTTTCCCTTGGCGGACAATTTCGGGCGATGTGCCTGTGCAGTCTACAATGGTGGAGGGCGTGGTGTCGCCCTCTTCGCCTAACAGCATGAAGTCTGCCTTCCCGTCGTAGGCTTCCGCTATGAGCTCAGGGTCTCGTGCATAATCAGGGTCGGCATATTCTATCGATGTGGTGAGCAGCGGGTGTCCGAGACGTTCCGCGATGTCGCGGCATAGCCGGTTGCCGGGGATTCTCACCCCCACGAGTTTCCTCCCTTTAAAGGCTTTCGGAAGTTTCGAAGCCGATTTGAAGATGAATGTGAACGGGCCCGGCGTGCATTCTTTAAGAAGCTTGAACGCATAGTTGTCGAAACGGGCATATTCGGCCGCCATAGAAATGTCGGCGCATATGATCGAGAGGTTTGTCTTTTCGGGGTTGATGCCTTTAAGTCGGCATATTTTTTCAATTGCTTTCGGGCAAAGGGCGTCGCAGGCGATGGCGTAGAGCGTGTCGGTGGGCATGACCATTGTCTCTCCGGCCTCGAGCGATGCGCAGATGTCGTCGAGCTGACGAGAGGATACCTCCTCATTCCATATTTTTATTCTCTTCATGGCATGACTTGTTTTTTGATTTCTTTAAAATTTGTTTTTTGCCGCATGACTCCGACAAAGCGCATCCGCAGCAACCTTTTGGCGCACCCATTTTTTTTAGTTTCAGAAACTTCCATGCCAAAGCCACAGCCACCGCAAGGAGAATCAGCCCAACAAAAGTGTATTGAATGATAAGATTTGTCGACATCGTTGCTTACTCTTTCTTTTTCCCTTTTTTGGAGGGCGTTTTTTTCTTAGCCGGTTTTTCGTCGCCGCCGGTTGCGGCATCGGAGGTTTCGGCCTGCTCGGCCACAATCCTGCGGTTGGATGAGTCGCGCATCACGGAGAGGGTGATTTCAGAAATCATCTGTTTCGTCTTGTCGATAAACTCCTGAGCGCTGTATTCCCTGCGCTCTATCTGGCGCAGCTTCCCCTCCCATATGCCCGTAAGTTTCGCACTTTTAAGAAGCTCCTCCTTGATAAGCGACACGAGCTCGATGGCTGCCGGGGTGGCTCTCAGCGATTTCCTCTCCTTCACGATATAGCCTCTCTTGTAAAGAATCTCGATGATGGCCGCACGGGTTGACGGACGCCCTATCCCGTTTGCCTTCAGAGCTTCGCGGAGGTCTTCATCGTCTACAGATGCCCCGGCAGTCTCCATAGCCTTCAGGAGCGTTCCTTCGGTGAAATATTTAGGGGGCTGGGTGGTCTTTTTCACAAGGCGCGGCTCGTGAGGCCCCGACTCCCCCTTTGTGAATTCCGGCAGAATCGAGGAGTCGTCAGAATCCTGGGTCTTGTCGGCGTCATCATCTTTTTTCTCTCCGGCATATACGAGCTTCCATCCCGGGTCGAGAATAACCTTCCCGGTGGCCTTGAACGCAATCTTGTCGACTTTTGCATTCACCACGGTCTGCTCAAACGAGCAGTCGGGAAAGAATGCGGCGATAAATCTGAGGGCTATAAGGTTGAACACATCCTGCTCCGCCTTAGAGAGATTGTCGGGGAGTGGCTGCCCGGTGGGGATGATTGCATGGTGGTCGGTCACTTTTGAATTGTCGAACACCTTTTTGCTTTTCCTCAGTTTCTTTCCGCGCAGAGGCGCCATCACCCCCTGATAGTTTTTGAGAGAATTGAGAATCGGCCCGCATTTTGGGAACATGTCGTCGGTGAGATATGTCGTGTCGACGCGGGGATATGTTGTGACCTTTTTCTCGTAGAGGCTCTGGATTGTGCGAAGAGTCTCGTCGGCGCTCAGATTGAGTTTCTTATTGCATTCCACCTGAAGCGATGTGAGGTCGAAGAGACGTGGAGGGGCCTCCTTGCCGGCTTTTTTAGTGACATCGGTCACAGTCAGCGGGGTGTCTTTGATCGAGTCGGCGAGGGCCATCCCTTTCTCCTGCGAGTCGAAACTTTTGCCGGAAGCCGAGAAGAGCGTGGAGCGATAGAGGGTTTTCAGCTCCCAATAGTCTGTTGGCTTGAAGTTGTCGATTTCAAGCTGCCTGTTGACCACAAGCGCGAGGGTGGGAGTCTGCACCCTCCCGATTGATAGCACCTGTCCCCGTATCCCATATTTCAGAGAATAGAGCCTGGTTGCGTTTATTCCGAGCACCCAGTCGCCTATCGCCCTGCACAGCCCTGCAAGATAGAGAGGCTCAAGGTCTGCCTCCGGGCGAAGATTCTTGAATCCATCGCGAATAGCCTCGTCGGTGAGGGAGCTGATCCAGAGCCTTTTCACAGGCTTTGAGCATCCTGCCTTCTGCATAACCCAGCGCTGAATGAGTTCGCCCTCCTGCCCGGCGTCGCCGCAATTGATGATTTCGTCGCATTGCGCAATCAGATTCTTTATCGTGTCGAACTGCTGTCGGTAGGAATCAACGTCGATGAGCTTGATTCCGAAACGCGGAGGAATCATAGGCAGCGACGACAGCGACCACCGCTTCCAGTCGGATGTGTAGTCGGCAGGCTCCTTGAGGCAGCATAGGTGGCCGAAGGTCCAGGTCACACAATAACCGTTCCCCTCGAAATATCCGTTACGGCGCGTCGAGGCGCCAAGGATGTCGGCAATATCCTTGCCCACACTTGGTTTCTCCGTGATGCAGAGTATCATTCTTTGTCAGTTGGTTTCCTTAGACTTTGCTTCGTTCCATAATTCATCCATCTCGGCGAGCGACATCTCCTTTAGCGTGCGGTTGAGTTCAGCGGCACGTTTTTCGATATGGTTGAATCGGGAAATGAATTTACGATTTGTGCGTTCGAGAGCGTTTTCAGGGTTCACTCCGTAGAGCCTTGCCGCGTTGACCACGGCAAAAAGAAGATCGCCGAACTCGGCTTCGAGGGCATCCTTTCTGCCCGACTTTATTTCCAGCTCCACTTCAGAGGCTTCCTCCCTGACTTTGTCCCACACCTGCTCCGGCTTTTCCCAGTCGAAGCCAACGTTGGCAGCTTTCTCCTGAATGCGGTTGGCCTTGATCAGGGCCGGCAGGGCGGAGGGCACTCCTGCGAGCACGGTCTTGTTGCCCCCTTTCTCTTTGAGTTTTATCTGCTCCCAGTTCTGAGCCACTTTCTCGGCGGTGTCGGCAGAGGTGTCGCCGTATATGTGGGGGTGGCGGAATATCAGTTTGTCGGTGAGAGAATTGCACACGTCAGCAATGTCGAACTGCTTCTTCTCGGATGCGATTTTTGAATAGAAAGCCACATGCAGGAGCACATCGCCGAGCTCTTTGCGGATGTTCGGCACATCGTCGGCCATGAGGGCTTCGGCCAGTTCAAACACCTCTTCCACCGTGTTTGGCCTCAGCGACTCGTTGGTCTGTTTGGCATCCCAAGGACAGCGCTCCCTGAGAGTGTCGAGCACGTCGAGGAAACGTGCGAATGCTGCGGTTTTTTCTTCAGAAGAATGCATAATATATAATTTTTGCCCCCGGCGACATGTGACAATGGCCGGGGCTGTCATTAATTAACCAAATTTGGATGCAAAGTTAGGTAGAATTTGCGAGATAATTTGTATCTTTGTGGCTTGAAATTGGAAACCGCCCGACAAATAAGGTAGTTCCGGCTCAGTGTCTCAGGTTTCACAAAGGGTAAAAATGGACAAATTAATAGACTCAGAAAAAGCGAAAGAATTGCGAGGGCTGATAGAGGAGTCGGAGCGAATCGTTCTGACCTGCCATGTGAGGCCCGACGGCGACGCGATAGGGAGCACGCTCGGATTGTGGCACCTCCTGCGCACAATGGGGAAGGATGCGTGTGTGGTTGTGCCCGACAAGGCCCCGGCGTCGCTCAGTTTCCTTCCGGGCTTCAAGGAGATTGCCGTCTACACCTGTCATGCATCGTTCTGCACAAAGACTGTGGAGGAGGCCGACCTTATCATCTGTTGCGACTTCAACACCCCTTCGCGTCAGGACTCGCTGGCCCCGCTCATTCAGGGCGCCCACTGCCGCAAGGTGCTTGTTGACCATCATCAGGAGCCCGACTGCTTTGCCGACCTCATGATTTCGTATCCGGACATGTCGTCTACATGCGAGCTCGTGTTCCGGCTGATTGCCGCTATGGGCCTTTATGGCGACGTGAGCCTCGACTGCGCCACGTGCCTGCTGGCCGGGATAATAACCGACACGCGAAACTTCACTGTGAACTGCAAGCATTATGACCTTTACGAGATTCTTATGCGTCTTCTCGAAAAAGGTGTCGACAAGGAGAGAATCGTGAAGGAGGCTTTGAACACACGCAGCTACAACAGCCTCAAGCTTGAGGCGTATGCGCTCTCGGAGAAACTTGAGACATTCCCGGCTCATAAATGCGCCCTCATCACCCTGTCGAAAGAGGAGCTTGACCGCTTTCATTATGAGCGTGGCGACTCCGAAGGGCTTGTGAACAGGCCGCTTGAGGTGAAGGGGATGGTCTATAGCATTTTCATGCGTGAAGACCCCGACTGCGTGAAGGTGTCGGCGCGAAGCTGCAATAATTTCCCGGTGTCGGAGATATGCAAAGACCTTTATGGCGGCGGTGGTCATCTTCAGGCCGCCGGAGGGGAATTCTACGGCACTCTTGAGGATTGCCGCCGGCTCTTGATTGACTCATTCGACAAATATGACGTTTATCTGACAAAAGGAAATAACCAACATAGAAAATGAACTATAATCACAATAAGAAATCGGCGCCCGGCCGAAAAAGGATGCCGGCGCGCATGTCGCTCGGGGCATTGGCTATGCTGATGGCCCTGGCAATGTCGGGGCTTGTGTCCTGCAGCAAGTCGCAGAGCTATTCCGAATTGCTTCGCGACGAGGAGAAGGCTGTGAACTGGTTTCTCGCCCAGAAGAAAGTGGAGCTGGAGATTCCTGCCGACTCCATATCTTTCAAAACCGGAGAGAACGCCCCGTTTTACAAGCTCGATGAAGACGGATATGTGTATATGCAGGTGATATCCAAAGGCGACATGGACGACAGAGCGGAGAGCGGCGACCTCGTGTATTTCAGGTTCTCGCGCCAGAACATCAATTATCTCTACACCGGCGTGTCTGACTCCTGGAGCGGCAACTCCGAGAACCTTGCTTCGGGGCTTTCCACATTCGTGTATAAGAACCTGACGCTCCAGTCGTCGGCACAGTATGGCACGGGGATTCAGATGCCGTTGAAGTTTTTTGGATATAACTCAGAGGTGAATCTCGTGCTTAAAAGCTATTACGGATTTACGTCTGACCAGACAACCTGCACACCTTATATAATAAACGTGAGATATTTCAAACCGGAGTATTAAAACCCAAAACAAGACAAATCAAGATAACAAAGATATGGCACTCATCAAATCGATTTCAGGCATTCGCGGCACAATTGGAGGAAAATCGGGCGAAGGGCTCGGAGGAGTTGACATTGTGAAATTCACGGCGGCTTACGCCGAATTCATACGTCGCGGGAATCCGTCGGCGAAAACGATAGCCGTGGGGCGCGACGCGCGTCTTTCCGGCAAGATGGTGGAGCATCTTGTGGCCGGGGCCTTGATGGCCATGGGCTTTGATGTGGTCAACATAGGGCTTGCCACCACTCCCACCACAGAGCTTGCCGTGACAGGGCTTGGCGCCGACGGCGGCATTATAATCACCGCCAGCCACAACCCGGTGCAATGGAATGCGCTCAAACTTCTCAACGCGCGTGGAGAATTTCTTTCGGATGCGGAGGGGAAGCAGGTGATTGCCATAGCGGAGGCTGAGGATTTCTGTTTCGCCGATGTGCATGACCTCGGCAAGGAGTTGAAAGACGACACCTGGGCCATGAGGCACATAGAGATGGTGAAGAATCTTCCGCTCGTGGATTGCGACGCTATAGCCAAGGCAGGGTTTACCGTGGCTGTGGATGCCGTGAATTCCGTGGGCGGCGTTGTCATTCCGGAATTGCTCAGAAGCCTCGGCGTGAAAAATGTGATAGAACTGAACTGCGAGGCACACGGCAAGTTCGCTCACACTCCGGAGCCGATACCCGAGAACCTGTATCAGATTTCAGACCTTATGAAAGACGGGAAAGCCGACGTAGGGTTTGTGGTTGACCCTGATGTCGACCGCCTTGCCATCGTGATGGAGAACGGCGAGATGTTTGTGGAGGAATACACCCTTGTGGCTGTGGCCGACTATGTGCTTTCAAAGACTCCCGGCTCAACAGTGTCGAACCTCAGCAGCTCACGTGCGCTCCGTGATGTGACAGAGAAGCACGGATGCAGCTATTCGGCTGCGTCTGTAGGCGAGGTGAACGTCGTGACCAAGATGAAGGAGACCGGGGCCGTGATTGGCGGCGAAGGTAATGGCGGCGTGATCTATCCGGAACTTCACTACGGGCGCGACGCTCTTGTGGGCGTGGCTCTTTTCCTCACTCTGCTTGCAAAGGAGGGGAAAAAGGTGAGCGAACTCAAGGCCGGGTATCCGAAATATGCCATAGCCAAGAATAAAATTCAGCTCACGCCGGATATAGATGTAGACGCAATTCTTGAGGCTGTGAAGAAAAAATTCTCAAATGAAAGAATCACCGACATTGATGGCGTCAAGATTGATTTCGCCGACAGTTGGGTTCACCTTCGCAAGTCGAACACGGAGCCTATCATTCGCATCTACAGCGAGGCGGAGACCATGGAGAAGGCCGACCGTCTTGCCGAGGAGATAAAGAATGTGATAGCTTCGCTTTAAAGACGCATAGTGATGCTGAAAAAGTTTTTTATGAACATGCTCTCCTCATTTGTGGGGGCATGGCTGGCATTGGTGCTTTTTGGCGTTGTGGCCACGTTGGTCTGTATCGGCATTGTGGCCAAGCTTGGAGTGTCGGGCGCAGAATCTAAATCTGTGTCGAAAGGCAGCATTCTCACCATAGAACTCAGCGGCCCCATAGAAGAGCGTGAAACCCCTCTCGACTTTGACTATTTCTCGATGCTGAGAGGCGACATCTCGCGCCCTCAGACTCTTTCGGGGCTCGTGAAGGCCATAGGCGAGGCCAAGAACAATAAGAATATAGATGCTATCTATCTGAAGTGTAAGGGGGTGTCGGCATCGCTTGCCACGCTCAACCGCCTGCGTGACGCGGTGGCCGAATTCCGCAAGAGCGGCAAGAAGGTGATAGCATATGGCGACAGCTACGGCATGGGCGACTATTATGTGGCATCTGTGGCCGACGATGTTTATCTAAATCCAGGAGGAAGCGTGGCAATTCAGGGAATCGGAAGCTCGTCGATGTATTTGAAAGGGCTTTTCGACAAGATTGGCGTAAGCTATCAGGTGGTGAAAGTCGGCACATTCAAATCGGCGGTAGAGCCGTTTATAATGAACGAGATGAGCGAGCCGGCCCGTGCGCAGCTCGACACGCTCTACGGCTATATGTGGGACGTGGTAAGAAGCGGCATAGCCGATTCCCGCAAGAATGTGACAGCCGCCGGCATTGACTCGCTGGTGGGCCGCGACTTCATCTTCCTGGAGCCGGCGATAACAAGCTTGAAAGCAGGGCTTGTAGACAAGATGTATTACGAGCGCAGCATGGACAGCGTGATTGCCAAGACACTCGGAAAGGATAAGGAGAAACTGAATTTTGTGTCGCCTTCTCTGCTTGTGGGACAATCTGACTGGGGCAGCGAGTATTCATCGAAAAATCAGGTGGCTGTTGTGTATGCCACAGGAGAGATTGTAGACGGAGGCTCGTCGTCAACAATTAATTATGAAAAGCTTGTGCCGGTAATAACCGATCTTGCCGACAACGACAAGGTGAAGGGCATGGTGTTGAGAGTCAACTCACCCGGCGGTGCTGTGTTTGGCAGCGAGCAGATAGGTGAGGCTCTGGATTATTTCCAGTCAAAAGGGAAGACGCTCGCTGTGTCGATGGGTGATTATGCCGCGTCGGGAGGATACTGGATATCCTGTTGCGCCGACCGCATTTTTGCCGATCCTCTCACCATCACCGGTTCTATAGGTATTTTCGGGCTAATTCCCAATGCTTCTGAATTGGCCGGGAAACTGGGGGTTCATCCTCAGTTTGTGTCGACCAATCCGCACGCGCAGTTCCCGAGTTTGTGGAAACCTATGAACGAGACGCAGCTCGCAGCCATGCAGAAGATGGTGGAGCGCGGGTATGACAAGTTTGTGGCCCGTGTGGCCAAGGGTCGCAAAATGCCTGAGTCGAAAGTGCGAGTGATTGGCGAGGGAAGAGTGTGGAGCGCCAAGAAGGCTATGGAGATCGGTCTTGTAGATTCGCTCGGCAGCCTTGAGGATGCAGTGAAATGGGTGGCCGGCAAGGCCGGAATAAGCGACTACGGAGTGGCCGCTTACCCCACAATCGAATCAACCATGTGGGATATGATTCCGGAACTTGAAAACATGAAAGCCTCGGAGGCTTTAGAAGCTGCCCTTTCGGGCGATTATGACAAGCTTATGGTGAAATTCGCCATGTCTGTGCTTCGTCAGAAACCGGTTCAGGCGCGTATGCCCATGATTGATGTAAGATTCTCGGACTCACCTCTGTGACCCGTGTTAGAGCCAAAGATTATTAACATTTTCATCTGAACGTGTAAGATAATGAGTCAAAAATCAGCAAAAAACACCAAAGATAAATTAATGGTCTATATACTCACCCCGTTGTCATGGCTTTATGGCCTGGCAACAGGGTTGAGAAACTGGCTTTTTGACTCGAAGTTTCTTAAAGAGCAAGTATACGACATCCCTATCATCGGGGTTGGGAATATCACTGTGGGTGGCACCGGCAAGACCCCACATGTGGAATACATAGTCAGCAATCTTGCCTCAGACTACAATTTGGCTGTCTTGAGCCGGGGATACAAGCGCAAGACAAAGGGCTTTGTGCTCGCCAACGCAAAAAGCACGCCCGACCTGATTGGCGACGAGCCTTATCAGATATATCAGAAATTCGGTGTGAAAGTGCAGGTGGCGGTGTGTGAGAACAGGCGCAAGGGAATCACTGAACTTATGCGAATATTCCCTGACTTGCAGTTGATTGTGCTCGACGACTCATTCCAGCACCGTTGGGTGAAGCCTAAAGTGTCGGTTCTTCTCACAGATTATAGCCGACCATTCTATAAAGACAGGCTTCTTCCGCTCGGCAGGCTTCGCGAGAGCCCCGCGCAGGTGAACAGGGCCGACATGGTGGTGGTTACGAAGTGTCCCGACGACCTTATGCCTATCAACTTCAGGATAGCAACGAAAGACCTCGACCTGATGAAATTCCAGAAACTTTTCTTCTCCCGCTATGAATATGGCCAGCTTATGCCTGTGTTTTCAGACGAGGCTCCGTATCAGGCGTCGCTGGGGTCTTTTACCGTAAACGACGGGGTGCTGCTGCTCACCGGCATTGCGCATCCCCGCTATTTTGTGCGTCATTTCCGAAACTATCCGTTTAAAGTGAAAGTTGACCATTTCCCCGACCATCATGATTTCACCCGCGCCGACATAGAGGGGATTTTAGAGCGGTTCAAGTCTATGCCCGGAGAAAGAAAGATAATCGTGACTACGGAGAAAGACGCCGTGAGGCTCATGTTCAACCCTTATTTCCCTAAAAACCTCAAACCGTTTACGTTCTATCTCCCTGTGACAGTGAAGATGATAAATGTGCTCGACGATAAAGACTTTATCGAGGAACTCAGGGCGGGAATACAGTAGCGCGGAAGGGTTTTCAGGCGTAAAAGGAGTTATAAGCGAGGGGATAGACACGGAATGGAGAACTAATGTGTGGTTATAAACGTTTAAAGATTAGCCCTAAATTCAGACATAAATGGAAAAAACAATGTTAGACTCAATCCGTGAGACAGCGGAATATATTATTAAAGAGGTCGGCACAGCTCCCGACACAGCCATAATTCTTGGCACAGGACTCGGAGAACTTGTGGACCATATTGAAATAAAGAAAGAACTTGCATATAAAGACATCCCGAACTTCCCGGTGTCGACTGTGGAGGGACACAGCGGGAAGCTCATTTTCGGCATTCTCGGCGGCAAATATGTGATGGCCATGCAGGGTCGTTTCCACTATTATGAAGGTTACGACATGAAGCAGGTGACGTTCCCGGTGAGGGTGATGCAGCAGCTCGGTGTGCGCAAGCTGTTTGTGAGCAACGCAGCGGGAGGCATGAACAAGGAGTTCAGAGTGGGCGACGTGATGGTGATCACAGACCACATCAACCTTTTCCCCGAGCATCCTCTCAGAGGGAAGAACTATGAAGAACTCGGCCCGCGCTTCCCGGCCATGACAGAGGCTTATGACAGGGGGCTTGTGAAAATGGCAGATGATATTGCATGCGAAAAGAAGATAAGACTTATGCACGGAGTGTATGTAGGCACGCAAGGCCCCACTTTCGAGACTCCGGCAGAATATGAATATTTCAGGGTTATCGGCGGCGATGCCGTGGGAATGTCGACAGTGCCTGAGGTGATTGTGGCCAACCATGCGGGCATGCTGGTGTTTGGCGTGTCGGTGATCACCGATCTCGGCGGCAAAGATGTTCTTGAGGTGCCAACCCACGAAGAGGTTCAGAAAGCCGCTCTGAAAGCGCAGCCGGTAATGACGGAACTTATCAAGGCTATGCTTGAACGCATCGGATAATATTTTGCACACACAACGCGCCGGACTCGAATATACATCTCGGGCCCGGCGTATTCCCAATATGATGAAAAACAGACATGGACAATAATCAGAAAGATATAAACGGCAAGGGGGAGGGAGCGGCTTCCGAAAACGTATCGGAGCAGAATCAGACAGAAATCTCTGAACTTGGGGAGTTTGGGTTAATCTCTTATTTAACCAGGGATTTTCCTCTCAAAAATGCCGAAACAAAAAAAGGGGTGGGCGACGATGCCGCCATTCTGAATTTCGGAGATAAAGATGTGCTCGTGACAACCGACCTTCTGCTGGAGGGGATACATTTTGATTTGCGCTACGTTCCGTTGAAGCATCTTGGCTACAAGGCAGCCATTGTCAACTTCAGCGACGTCTATGCAATGAACGGCACCCCAAGGCAGATCACTGTTAGCCTCGGAGTCTCGAGCCGTTTCACGGTGGAGCATCTTGAAGCCCTTTATTCAGGCATAAGGCTTGCCTGCGAATCTTATGGCGTGGATCTTGTGGGCGGAGACACAAGCGCATCGGTGACAGGTCTTGTGATCAGCATAACCTGCATAGGCGATGCCAACAAGGAGGATGTCGTGACCCGCACAGGCGCGAAGCCCACCGACATCATCTGCGTGAGCGGCGACCTCGGTGCCGCATTCATGGGTCTTCAGCTTCTTGAAAGAGAGAACCGAATCTCTGCCGGGCAAAAAGACTTCCAGCCTGACTTTGCCGGCAAGGAGTATATATTGGAGCGCCAGCTCAAGCCGGAGGCTCGTCGCGACATCGTGGAGGCTCTTCGCAAGGAGGGAATAAAGCCCACTTCGATGATTGACGTGAGCGACGGCCTTTCGTCGGAGCTTCTTCACATATGCAAGGAGTCGGGAGTGGGATGCAGAGTCTATGAAGACAAGATACCTATCGACTATCAGACCGCGCTCATGGCTGAAGAGTTCAACATGAATCTTGTGACAGCCGCCATGAACGGCGGAGAAGATTACGAGCTATTATTTACAGTTCCTCTCACCGATCATGAGAAGATTGAGAAAATGAAGGGCGTGAACATGATAGGCTACATCACCAAGCCGGAGCTCGGAGCCGCCCTTGTGAGCCGCGACGGCAATGAAATGGAAATAAAGGCGCAGGGATGGAACGCTTTTAATAAGGTTTAAATCCCTGCAAGATTATTTAACAGAGATAATGGAATTTTTTAAGTTAATAAATGCTATTTTTGCATTTGAAAATTCCATATCAATAGAATATAATATAAATACACATCCACTATATGAACGAAACAGTGAATATCAGAGAGTTGAATGATCTGATTGCCTCAAAGAGCAGTTTTCTAAGCATGATTCGCAACGGCATGGACCGCAGAATCGTAGGCCAGAAACATCTTGTTGACTCTTTATTGATAGCTTTGCTCTGCAACGGGCATGTGCTTCTTGAAGGTGTGCCCGGACTTGCGAAGACTTTGGCCATAAAGACGCTTGCGAGCCTTGTAGACGCCAAATACAACAGAATCCAGTTCACTCCCGACCTTCTTCCGGCCGACGTGATAGGCACACTCATCTACAGCATAAAGAATGAGAGCTTCGAGGTGAAGAAGGGCCCGATTTTTGCCAACTTTGTTCTTGCAGATGAAATCAACCGTGCTCCGGCAAAGGTGCAGAGTGCCCTTCTTGAGGCCATGCAGGAGCGCCAGGTGACTATCGGCGAAGAAACTTTCCCGCTCGACAGACCTTTCCTTGTGATGGCAACCCAGAACCCCATCGAGCAGGAGGGCACTTATCCGCTTCCCGAAGCCCAGACCGACCGATTCCTTCTCAAGGTTGTGATAGGGTATCCTACTAAGGAGGAGGAGAAGGCCATCATCCGTCAGAATATTCACGGAGCCCTCGACCCGATTCGTGCCGTGGTTCGCCCCGAGGAGATTCTGGAGGTGCAGAAGATAGTTGAGAAAATCTATATTGACGAGAAGATAGAGAACTATATTGTAGACATAGTTTTCGCTACCCGCGAGCCCGGCAAGTTCGGACTTTCCGACCTTGACAGCATCATTTCATACGGTGCTTCGCCGCGTGCCTCGATCAGCCTTGCGCTTGCGTCGCGTGCCTACGCGTTCCTTCAAGGGAGAGGCTATGTGATTCCGGAGGATGTCAGGGCGGTCTGCCATGATGTTATACGCCACCGCATAGGTCTTTCGTATGAGGCGGAGGCTAACAATATCGGGGCCGACGAGGTGATCACCGCTATCCTCGACAAGGTGGTTGTGCCTTGACGCGGCGGGCAGGAGAGGCCGGATTAAGGATTATTAAGTCGAGAATGCAAAGAATATGGACGCAAAAGAACTTCTTCAGAAAGTCAGAAAGATAGAAATAAAGACCCGAGGTCTGAGCCAGAACATCTTTGCCGGAGAGTATCACACGGCTTTCAAAGGGCGCGGCGTGATTTTTTCGGAAGTGAGAGAGTATCAGCCGGGCGACGACATCAGGGATATAGACTGGAATGTGACAGCGCGGCAGAACAAGCCTTTCGTGAAGGTGTATGAGGAGGAGCGCGAGCTCACAATGATGCTTCTCATAGACGTGAGCGGCAGCAGCGACTTCGGGGCCGCCGGAGAAGAAAAGAAAGAGGTGATTGCCGAGATTGCCGCCACACTTGCGTTTTCGTCGATTCAGAACAACGATAAGGTGGGCGTCATATTCTTCAGCGACAAGGTGGAGAAGTTCATACCTCCCAAGAAGGGAAAAAAACATATTCTTCTCATCATACGCGAGATAATAGACTTTAAGCCGGAGAGCCGGGGCACTGATATCGACGCCGCGCTGAAATTCATGACAAACGCACTGAAGAAGAGGTGCACGGCATTTCTGCTTAGCGACTTTATCGACAGCCACGATTATTTCTCAAGCATGTCGATTGCCAACCGCAAGCATGACCTCGCGGCCATACAGGTTTATGACAAGCGCGACGCCAAGCTTCCTGACGTGGGCCTTGTGAGGGTGAGAGACATGGAGACCGGCGCCGACCGCTGGATAGACACATCGTCGGCAAGAGTGCGCAAGGCGTTTGACAAGGCATGGTATGAACGGCAGCAGAAACTGTCGTCGACAGTGGGTAAATGTGGCGTAGACCTTGCCTCGATCACCACCGACGAAGACTATGTGAAGGCGCTTCTCGCCCTGTTCCGCAACAGGTCGTCGGTAAGGAGATAAGCGGTTTGTGATTAAATTCAGACAAAATGAACCAAAAGATTAAACTCATATTTTTGGCTTTTGCATGTATTGCCTCATTTTTAAGCGCCGAAGCGAAAGTGACGGTGAAGGCAAGTCTTGATTCCGTGAACCTTCTCATGGGCAAGCTCACCACTCTCAACCTTGAGGTGGTTCAAGACGCAGGCAAGCCCGGCGGGTTCCCGATGTTCGGCAGCGCCGACCCCTCAAAGGGCTATGTGGGCGTTTGCGGCGACAGCATAGAGCTCCGCACGTCGTATAAGGCCGACACCGTGGAGCTTGGCTCCGGCAGAATCCAGATCAATTATGCCGTGCCGTTGCAGGCATTCGATTCCGGCACATATCGTCTGCCGGAGTTCGTGTATGTTTCTGAAAGCGATTCAGCGCGTTCAAACGCCCTTACACTCAATGTGGTGCCTATGAACGTGACTGCCGACGACCCTATAGCCGGCTTTGCCCCGGTGGCGGAGCCGGAAGGGAAAAGCGTGTTTGACGCCGTGCCCGACTGGATTGTGAATTACTGGTGGATAATTCTGGCTGTGATTCTTGCCGCAGCTGCAGGCATATGGGCGATGAAGAGGTATCGCAAGGAGGGGACTGTGCTCAAGAAGAAGCCTGAGCCTACACCTTATGAAGTGGCGATGTCGCGACTCAAAGAACTCAAGGCCAAGAATCTCTGGGAACAGGGCATGGAGAAGGAATATTTCACAGACCTCACTGAAATTTTGCGTGTGTATCTCGACAGAAGATTCGGCATCAACGCCATGGAGATGACGAGCCGCGAGATTATGGATCATCTCTATCAAAGCGATGTGAGAGACAAGAGAGATTATGTGCGCCAGATTCTGAGTGTGGCCGATTTTGTGAAGTTTGCAAAAGTGCGCCCGCTTCCTGCCGACAACATAGCGGCATTTGAAAACGCTGTTAAATTTGTGGAGGAAACCAAGCCGGCTCCTGTGGCAGAGAATGCCGACGGCGAAGGGAGCGGCGATTCGGAAAAACCTGTGCCCGACAATAAGAAAGGGGGTGAGAAATGATGCTTAAACATCCGGCCTTGTTATGGCTGTTTCTAATCTATGTGCCGCTGATAGCGTGGTATGTCTGGAAGCATCGCAATGCAAATCCTTCGCTTGGGATATCTACGGTGTCGCCAGTGGCAAAATTGCCGGTGTCGTGGAAGACAATAGCCATGCACGTGGCGTTCGGGCTGCAGCTTGTGGCTATAGGCGGACTCATTGTGGCATTGTGCCGCCCTCAGACACATGACCATCTGCGCACTTCAAGAATAGAAGGAACCGACATTGTGCTTGCGCTTGACATATCGGGGAGTATGACATCCCGCGATTTCGAGCCTTCACGATTTGCAGCCGCAAAAGATGTGGCGTCAAAATTCGTGAACCAGCGTGCAAACGACAATATGGGTCTTGTTGTGTTTGCCGGGGAGAGCCTTTCGCTTATGCCGCTCACCAACGACAGGGCCGCCCTTATCAATGCCATAAAGCAGATTGAGATGGGTGAACTCAATGACGGCACCGCCATTGGCGACGGCCTTGTGAGCGCCATAAACCGTATCACTTCCGGAAAAGCGAAGTCGAAAAGCATTATCCTTCTCACTGACGGAACCAACAATGCCGGCGATGTGCCCCCTTCGACTGCAGCGCAGATTGCAAAGCAGAAGGGTATTAAGATCTACACCATAGGCGTGGGCACGAACGGAACTATCCAGATAACCGACCCTTATGGATTCTCCACGACCACTCTTGAGACCAAAATCGATGAGCAGTCGCTGAAAGAGATAGCCGAGGCAACGAAAGGTAAATATTTCAGGGCTACTGATGAAAAAATGCTCAGCCGAGTGTTTGATGAGATAGACAGCCTTGAGAAGACTGTGCTTGACGTTGACAAGTTCACGCTCACGGATGAGAACTTCATGCCATGGGTGATGCTGTCGTTGTGTGCGTTTTGCGCTTACCTTCTTTTGCGCTACACAGTGTTGCGCAGGATTCCGTGACGTGAATGATTATAAAGACCAAGAAGTGGAATTTAAAACACTAAGAATCAATGTTTAGTTTCGCATATCCCAAACTTCTGCTCCTGCTCCTGCTGGTGCCTGTTTTCGTGGCGCTTTATGCCTGGGCAAGATATGCCCGGAGCCGGAATCTTAAAAAGTTTGGCCATTTGAAGGTGCTCGCGCCTCTTATGCCTGAGGTTTCGCCATACAAGCCTCCTATTAAAATCACCCTTGAAATGATGGCGCTTGCTTTGATAGTAATCGCTTTTGCCCGCCCCTGGGGTGGCGTGAAAGATGAGAAAACCGTGAAAGAGGGTATTGAGGTGGTGATTGCAGTGGATGCCAGCAACTCTATGCTCGCATCGTCTACTCCTGATGAGAACGGCATAGACAGAATGCGCACGGCAAAACTCATTCTTGAGAAACTTATAAACCGACTTGACAACGACCGGGTGGGACTGATTGTGTATGCCGGCGACGCTTACACGCTGATACCTGTGACAAGCGATTATGTGTCGGCGAAGATGTTTCTTAATTCAATAGATCCTTCGCAGATAGACAATCAGGGCACCAATATCACGGCCGCAATTGATATGGCCGCAAAATCTTTCAGCGACGATAAGAAAATAGGGAAGGCAATTATCCTTATCACGGATGCGGAAGACCTTGAAGACCCCAACAGCGTGATGGATGCGGCCAAGACAGCCGCAAGAAACGGCATTCAGCTTGACGTGGTGGGGCTCGGAAGCACAACGCCTGTGAGAATTCCCCAGAAAAGAGGTGGCTATCTGATTAATCCGGAGACCGGCGAGCCTGTGAGCACTGCTCTGAATGAAGACCTTGCCACAGAGATAGCATCGGCCGGAAAGGGAATATATGTGAACGCATCAAACAAAGAGGCTCTTAACGAGCTTGACAAGCAGCTCGACACCGTAAAGAAGTCGGCTCTCGAATCGAGTTTCTCTGCCATTCATGATGAATTGTTCGGAATCTTCGCATGGTTTGCCCTGGCTTTCCTTGTGGTTGATATTTTTGTGCTCGACCGCAAAATCGGCTGGCTCGATAAAATCACTTTTTTCAAAAAGGAGGAGAAGGCATGAAAAGAACAGCTATCATATTTTTCGCTTTGCTTGCCGCCATCATAGCCGGCGCGCCGGAGTCATTTGCCCAGGCGGAGTCGAACAGGCAAGAGCGTAATTTCATTACAGAGGGGAACAAACTTTATAACGAGGGGCGCTACAGGGCCGCGCTTCTGAAATATCAGGATGCTTTGAAAGCGAATCCGTCGT
The DNA here is from genome assembly GCA_009775365.1 of Muribaculaceae bacterium. Taxonomy (GTDB): domain Bacteria; phylum Bacteroidota; class Bacteroidia; order Bacteroidales; family Muribaculaceae; genus Lepagella. The sequence goes on along the minus strand of VSPM01000004.1, from coordinate 17,953 downwards.
CGGCGGCCGGAAGATATAATCTCGGATTGTCGCAAATAAGGCTTGGATCCAACCCTTCTGACACTACGCAGGCCGCGAAGGACATGCTTCAGAGCGGATGCAAGACAATGGAGCAAGTGGCGCAGATGGGGAGAGAGAAACCTCAGCTTGCCGCACGTGCCAATTATAACCTCGGAAATGTGGCTTTCAATTCTGAAGATTATTCCGGCGCGTTGAATTATTACAAGCAGTCATTGCGCCTTAATCCTGATGACGAGGCAGCAAGGAGAAATCTGAGAATCACGCAGCTGAAACTTCAGAACCAGAACCAGGACCAGAACCAGGATCAAAACAAAGACCAGAACCAGAACAAGGACCAGGATAAGCAGGATCAGAACCAGAATCAAGACAAGAATCAGAATAATCAAGACCAGAACCAAAACCGCGACCAGAACCAAAACCGCGACCAGAATCAACAGCAGCAGCCTGACATAAACCAGCAGACTGCCGACCAGATTCTGAAGGCTATGGAAAACAAGGAGAATCAGACGCGCGCGAGGGTTGCTGCCGGCAATCAAGGCGACAAGAGCACCGGCAGAAACAAGTCGAGAAAGAACTGGTGACGTTTTGCAGTGTGACTGTGTAGTAAAAAGAGTGACAGTGTAGTAAAAACAGCAAGTGATGAAAAGCGTGGCCTTACGCATATTGACGATAATTGTTTTTCTTGCTCCATGTTTTGCCTCGGGCAAATCAAGGGGCAAGAAAACAGTGCCCTTCATTGAAGCTTCAGTTAATCATGAGAAAGCAGTGGAGGGCGAGCGGCTTATCTATGAGGTGACTCTTTTCACTCCCGATGCCTCTATAGCCGGAATAGAGCTCGTTTCGGAACCCGATTTCGGGAAATTGGCCCGTCGCAGGTCGGCTGCCGACATACGTCTCTCTGAAACCGAACGAAACGGAGAGAAGTATTATTCTGTAGTGATAGACCGCTTTTTCCTCGGTCTTGAAGAAGAGGGTAAACATACTCTCAAGGGGGGATGTTATAGAATAGGCTATAACCGGCAAGTGGCCGTTAACGACCCTTTCTGGGGTCCGGGATATGTAAACCGTGTGGAAGTTGAGGAATTGTCGGCTCCTGATGTGACGGTAAAGGCTTCACCTCTGCCGGAAAAAGGGAGGCCGGACAACTTTTCGGGAGCAGTAGGGAATTTCAATGTCACGGTGAGTGTGCCTTCGGGTGAAATCATTGCCGGAGAAGAGGCTTATCTGGTGGTTACGCTGTCGGGCGACGGCGACTTGTCGGGCGTGGCGCCTCCCGATGTGAGGCAAGCATTCGCAAAACCGCTTCAGTTCAAGTCAATGACAGAAAACAGAAACGAATATATCTCGAAGGGGGAGCTTGGCTCCGAACTTGAGATGGAGTGTGTGTTTGTGGCTGAAAAAGAGGGGACATTCACGATCGGTCCAATCTCGTTCTCATATTTCAATCCGCGCACAAGAAGATATGAGCAGGCGGAGTCAACTCCGGTGACAATTGAGGTTGAGAGCGGAAGCGCATCTAAGAGTTCTCCTCCGGTGTATATCGAAATATAGGTTCCGGAATGACAGGAACATAGATTTTCTTTTCTCTCCCTACGATTAAACTAAAACATAACAGTCCTGAATTTAGACTATGAAATTTAAGACAAGACATATTTTGCTGTTGCTGGTGATGCTGCTGAGCGGGGCTTCATGCTTTGCAGCCTCAGTAAGACTCACTGTGCAGTCCGGCAGAGGGCGCCGGGAGATAGGTGTGGGCGACCTGTTTTATATCTCTTATGAGGTGACAAATCTCGACGCCACGCCCGAGAAGCCGGCCACGGTGCCGGGAGCAAAAGTGATGTATTTTGAACGCACCGGCCAAAGTTCGCGTTTTTCGAGTGTGAACGGCAAAACGACCCAAAGTTTCAGCTACACCTATACGCTCACACTCAGGGCGCAAAAAGAGGGGCAATATTCTTTCGGCCCTGTCACAGTCGGGGGTGTGAAAAGTAATGCCGTGAATTATGCCATAGGGGCGAGCGCGGCCTCTTCATCTCAAGGCGCTCAACAAAATTCCGGCAACGCCCGGGCTGCACAAGGGAGGCATAACAGTGCAGACGGCCCTAAGTTTATTGGGAAAGGTGACGGCAATCTCTTTTTGAAAGCAGACGTGTCGCGGGCTACGGCATATGAGCAGGAGGCACTTGTCTATACCGTAAAACTCTATACCACATATGATGCCATCAAGTTCATAGGGGCTACTGCCGCTCCTAAATTTGAGGGGTTTGTGGTAGAGGAGTCGAAAGACATATCCACCTCGCTGTCATATGAAACATATCAGGGTAAGACTTATGCCACGGCAGTGATTGCACGCTACATCATATTCCCGCAAATGGAAGGGCAGTTGAAAGTGCTCGGCAACACCTACACCGTGAGCGTGGATGAGAGAGAGTATTATCACGACCCGTTCTGGGGGAGCATGTCTGTGGCCAAGCCGTTGCAGCTCAATGTCAAGCCGAATGATTTGACAGTGAATGTTAAGAGTCTGCCGAAACCGGTGCCCGCTAATTTCTCGGGAGGCGTGGGACAGTTTAAGATCACGTCTACACTTCCGGCACAGAACCTTATGAGCAATCAGGCTGCGTCGATAGTTTATGCAGTGACCGGCACAGGCAACCTCAAATATGTGAAACTGCCTGACCTCAATGCACTGTATCCGGCAGAACTTGAGGTTTACAGCCCGAATCCGGAGGTGAATGCCAATGTTGGAAGAAACAATGTGAGCGGCACTGCACGCTTCGACTATTCGTTTATGCCCCTTGAGTCAGGCACATTTACAATCCCCGAGGTCACATTGTCATATTTCAATCCCCAGACCGGCAGGTATGAGACATCAACAGCCAGAGGATATAACGTTACTGTAGGAAAAGGTAAAGGCTCTGAAAAGTCGCAGACAAGAGGCAAGATGTCGTTCAATCCGAATCTCCTTCCGGTGAAAGGGGATTTGAAAAAGACACATACCCCTTATGTGGAAAGATTCAGCTACTGGCTCTTCTACATATTGCCTGTCTTGATTCTGCTCGGAGCAGTGGTGTATTATCGTTCCTATCTTAAAGCTAATGCCGACTATCTTGCCGTGAAGAGCAGGAGAGCCAGCAAAATGGCTCGTATGCGCCTGAAGAAAGCCGGGATTTGCATACGGAACAATGACGTAGACAACTTCTATGACGAGATGCTTGCTGCCTTGTGGGGATATGTGAGCGATAAACTCAAGATGCCTACATCCGAACTTAACCGCGAGAATGTGAGCGGAAAACTTAGCGAGCGAGGCATAGGGGAGAAAGAAGTGAAGCAGATAATCGACCTCATAGATGAGTGCGAATTCTCTAAATACTCTCCGGCTTCCGCCAAGGGCGACATGCAGCCGGTTTATGACGAGGGTGTGAATGTGATAAACAGTCTTGAGGATGCTTTCAAACAAACAAAAACTGCCGGAGATGAAAAATAAGATAACAATCCTGATTCTATTCATATTTTCGGTGATTCCGGGAATAGTGAGAGGCGCGAATGTGGCAGACGCCGATTCCGCATATAATGCCAAGGAATATGCCAAGGCGATATCCATATACAATGAACTGATAGAGGAGAACGGCACATCTGCCCCGGTGCTTTTTAATCTTGGCAGCGCCTATTATCAGGCGGGCGACTACGGGCAGGCGATGCTGAATTATCTGCGTGCGCGTCGCCTCGACCCGGGAAATGAAGAGATAAACGCAAATCTGCGATACCTTCAAAGCCGTGTGGAGGATGCCAACAAGGCGGAACAGAAGGGGAAACACCTGAAAGCAGGCACAGACGAACCGTCGTTTTTTCAGTCGGTACATGCCTCTGTGGCGAAAGACATCTCTTCAGACACATGGGGAGTGTGGGGAGCCGTGTGCTTTATCTGTTTTCTGGGATGTGTGGCTCTCTATATTTTTTCGCGTGTGGTTCTTGCCAGAAAGACAGGCTTTTTCGGCGGACTGATATTCCTGGCCATGTCGTTTGTGTTTGTGATGTTTGCATTCATGGGGGTCAGGGCCTACCATTCTTCGTCGGAAGGAGTTCTGACGGCATTCAAGACAACGTTGCTGACAGAGCCGGGCAAAGAGGCGGCTGAAGGGAAGGAGCTTGTGCTGACAAGAGGCACGCAAGTTCAGATTCTTTCAGAAGAAGCTGACGCCGAGGGAAACGTAACCTGGTATAAGATACGCCTAAATTCCGATTATATAGGATGGGTGGCGGCGTCGGATTTGGAGATAATCTGACAGAATATGTTGTATAACACATGAGAAAAATTCAAATTACTTGGTGGAATGCAAAAAAATGTCTAAATTAGCATTCGAAAACAGGTTAATCTGATTTTCTTTCAATAATAATAATCGACGGTTACTTATAGTCAATCGTTTAAGTATAACCTCAAAATACCATCTGCTATGAGCAAGACAATCACGTTCAACGAACTCCGCAGACTCAAAGACAGTTTGCCCGACGGCTCCACACATAGAATAGCCGACGAACTTAACCTTACTGTGCAGACAGTGCGCAACTATTTCGGCGGTGTCAACTACCAGTTTGGAAAGAACGTCGGCATGCATATAGAGCCGGGTCCCGACGGCGGCCTCGTGGTTCTTGACGACACCACAATCTATGACATGGCTGTTAAGATTCTTGAGGAGCAGAACCAGGCTGAGGCTTGATTTGTTTTCTCAAAGAGAACCGATTCATTTCATCGGCGCTTCAGTTACCTGGGGCGCCGATGAAAATATAAGGGTTTCAGCAGATTTATTATAGTCAAATTAAAATCAATTGGTATGGGCGGAGAAAAATATATAACACTTGCCATCCACACTTATGACAGGGCTGTGACATTGAGAAGCATCCTTGAAAGTCACGGATTGGAAGTGAAATTCGAGAAGCTTGTGATTACAGGGGCGGGAATCGCCTCCGGAGTGAGGGTGAAAATCAATGAGCGCGACTTGCCTCTCGCCTTGAAACTGACGGAAAGCGCCGAGTCGATTGTGTCTCCGCAGATGGAAATGCAGATGGCCGGCTCATCGGGCAAGATACTGATGCCGGTGGATTTCTCCCCCTACACAATGATGGCTTGCCGTCTGGGTTTTGCCCTTGCAAGGAGACTGAACCTGCATCCTGTGATTCTCTATGCTTATGCCACACCTTATTTCACCGGGAGTCTTGCGTTTGACGATACGTTCGACGGTGGTGTTGACTCTGTGCCTGGAGAAGAACTTGCCGACATGGAGGCAGCTTCAGGCATAAGAAAACAGGCCGACAGGATGATGCGTTCTTTGCGGAAAGAGATAGAGAGGGAGCAGGAGTCCGGCACAATTGAAAAAGTGCAGTTCACAACCATGCTCAACGAAGGTGTGGCTGAAGATGTGATTAAGGAATATTGCCGATTGTCGTCGCCGGCGCTTGTGGTTATGGCCACTCGCGGCAAAGACAGGAAGGAGTCGGATTTGATAGGGAGTGTAACGGCAGAGGTGCTTGATTCATGCAGGGTGCCGGTTTTTGCAGTGCCGGAGAACTGGAAACTCACAGACGTGAAAGACATAAAGCGTCTTGTGTTTTTCTGCAACCTTGATCAGCATGACATAATGTCGATCGACACCCTCATGCGCTTGTTTAATTATCCGGATGTGGATGTCACTCTTGTGCCGGTCAACGAGCGTGCAGGTGTGGATGTAAAAGTAAAAGTAGAGACATTGCGAGATTATTTCAATAAGAGTTATCCGGCCGCACATTTTTATTCGGAAGTGTTCCCGGCCAAGACTTTTATGGAAGATTTTGCTAATTTTGCCGGTCAGCGAGGCGTTCAGATGTTGATTGTGCCGAATAAGAAGCGCAACATACTGAGCCGTCTCTTCAATCCCGGGATAGCGCATAAAATCCTTTTCGAGAGGGATATGCCGTTGCTGTCGCTGCCGGTTTAATCTAATAATAATAACCAATTGTGCGGGAAGCGCATAATATGATATTTCCAAAAGATTTTGAATCAAAAGTAGGTTTCGCATCTTTGCGACAGATGCTGACCGAAAAATGTGAGACACGTCTCGGCAGAGAAGAGGCGCAGAAGATGAGTTTTTCCACCACCTATGATGAGATTAATCGCAGGCTTAGGTGTGTGTCGGAGATGATGGCGCTGCTGTCATCATCAGCAGATATGCCCGACGAAAGAGTGTATGACGTTGTGCCGTGGCTTTCAGAAATAAGGGCGGCAGGCTCGTTCATGTCGGCCGACAGACTTCAGAAATTGTCGGCCACGCTCCAGACAATGTGGAGTGTAGGGCAATTTTTTATGAAAAAGGAGGAGAGCGGAAAGTCTCTCTATCCTTATCTTGCTGATGAATTCAGCATGTTGCCTGGTTTTCCAGAGATAGTGAAAGAGATTGACAGGTGTATAGGACGGTTCGGCGATGTCAAAGACAATGCTTCGCCGGGACTGTCGGATGTGAGAAGGGCAATGTCTGCCGCTTCCGGATCGATGCAGAGGGCCATGAGGCGCGTGCTCGACAGGGCAGTTCAGGAGGGCCTTGTCGATAAGGATGCCGCGCCGTCTATTCGCGACGGGCGCATGGTCATACCGGTTTCGGCTGCAGTGAAAAGGAGCATAAACGGCATTGTGCATGATGAAAGCGCCACCGGAAAGACTGTTTTTATTGAGCCTGCCGAAGTGGTGGAGGCCGGAAACAGGCTGCGCGAACTCGAAATGGAGGAGCGCAGAGAGATTGCTGTGATTCTCACTTCAATAACAGATATGGTAAGGCCGCGCGTGGATGAGATTGTGGATGGCTGCAAGATTCTTGCGCGTCTTGATTTCATAAAGGCAAAATCGAGATTTGCCGCTGACACCGGCGGCGAGATGCCGCTTATCGAGAAGAAGCCGGAGCTTGACTGGTTTCATGCCGTTCATCCGGGGCTGCTTCTGAATCTCAGGCAGCAGGGTAGAACACCTGTGCCTCTTGACATAAGGCTTGATTCTGAAAAGCGTATATTGATAATTTCCGGGCCTAATGCCGGAGGCAAGTCGGTGTGTCTGAAGACAGTGGCAGTGGTGCAATACATGATGCAGTGCGGAATCTTGCCAACTTTGTATTCAAATTCGCACATGGGAGTGTTTTCCGGCATATTTATCGACATAGGCGACGAGCAATCGATAGAAAATGATTTGAGCACATATTCCTCGCATCTGTCGAATATGAAATACTTCCTGATGCACGCCAATTCTTCTACCATGATTCTTGCCGATGAGATGGGTTCCGGCACCGAGCCTCAGATTGGCGGCGCACTGGCGCAGTCTATCCTTACTGATTTGGGTAAATCGGGCTGCATGGGAGTTGTGACCACTCACTATCAGAATCTGAAGACATTCGCAGAGTCGGAGCCTGGTTTCGTGAATGGGGCCATGCTTTATGACCGCCAGCATCTGCGTCCCACTTTCCAGTTGTCGATAGGGAATCCCGGAAGTTCATTTGCCTTGGAGATTGCCCGCAACACCGGCCTCCCTGCCGATGTCATTGACAGGGCGAGAGAGATTGTGGGGAGTGACTATGTTAATATGGACAAGTATCTGCTGGAGATTCAGCGCGACAGGCGTTACTGGGCCAACAAGCGTCTTGGAATCAAGGAGAAGGAACATAAACTCGACAAGCTGCTTGAAACGTATGAGTCAAATTCGTCAGACCTTAAATCGCAGCGTGCCGCCATTATACGTGCCGCCAAGGAGGAGGCGAAGGAGATTCTTGCCGGAGCCAATGCCCAGATAGAGCGATCCATTCATGAGATACGCAAGGCAGAGGCGGAGAAGGAACGCACGCGCCAGATTAGAAGAGAGCTTGAGGAGTATAAGCAGAGCCTTGAGCAAGATGGCGAAAATGAGAAAGTGCCGGAGGTGTTGAAGCCGTTGCGACATAAGAGCAAGAAAAGCGACGCCGAGAAGAGGGCACAGAAGCAAACAAAGCCAAATGTGGCCAAATCTCTTGTCGCAGGTGACTATGTGAGGATGTCGAGCGGGGGAGTGGTCGGAAAGATTCTCAGTGTGAGCGGCAAGAAGGCGGAAGTTGCTTTCGGGGCGCTTCGCACTATCGTGGAGATTGATAAACTCCAGGCTGCGCAGAAACCCAAACAGGCTGCAACGTCTGCTGTGCTCACGGTGTCGTCGTCAACAAGCGACGAAAGCCGTCAGCGTCAGTTAAATTTCAAAAATGAAATAGACGTGAGAGGCATGAGAGCTGACGAGGCCCTGCAGGCTGTGACATATTTTCTTGACGATGCAGTGCAGTTTAATGCAAGCAGGCTGCGCATTCTTCATGGCACCGGACACGGAATTTTAAAGACTCTCATACGCCAGCAGCTGAAGGCTAATCCGAATGTTGCAGACTATCGCGATGAGGATGTGCGTTTCGGTGGAGCCGGAATCACTGTTATTGATCTGACGTGATCGGTTTGTGAAAAATTTTTCATCAGGTGAATTTCCGGCAACAAGCCCTGTAGTTGCTGATGCTGATTTTTTTGAGAAAATTAAAAAAATAGAGAACCTTTCATGGCGATGCTTTGTTATAATATCAGAAAATCGTTTCATGATGTTAGGTTAGTTCAAAAATTAAGAAAGCGGTCGATGTGAATCGGCCGCTTTCTTTTTTTGATTATCTTACGGAGAATTTTACTTTGCTTCTTATGTCGGCAGATGATGCGCCAATGAGGGCTTCAAAATCTCCCGGTTCGCAAACCCATTCGTGTTTGTCGGCATCGAAGAAACTGAGGTCGTATTCATTTACGGAGAAAGTCACAGTCTTTGTCTCCCCGGGAGCGAGCGACACTTTGGAGAAACCTTTCAATTCTTTCACCGGACGGTCTACCGACGATTTGAGGTCTGATATGAAAAGTTCCACAGTTTCTTTGCCTTCTCTATTGCCGGTGTTTGTGACCGGCACAGACACTGTGAAGGAGTCGCCTTTCACACCTTCGGTTTTATCGACTGTGGCCTTTCCATATTTGAAAGTGGTGTAACTGAGTCCGTGTCCGAATGGGAATGTGGGCTTGAGATTGTTTTTGTCGATGAAACGATAGCCTACATATATTCCTTCATTGTAAGGGATGTCGAAAATGTCGTTGCCGAATTTATCTTTTGCGGGTGTTCCGGGATATTCTCCAAGTTTATGTGCGCCACATTGCATGAGGTCAGCATAATAAGTGTAGGGGAGTTTGCCGCTTGGGTTCACATCACCGCTTAACACGTCGGCGATGGCATTTCCGGTTTCGTTGCCCAGATACCAAGCCTGGAGAATAGCCTGGACTTTGTCTGCCCATGGCATAGCCACTCCGGTTCCGCTGATGTTGACCACGACAGTGTTTTTATTAGCTTTGCAGATAGCCTCAATGAGTTCGTCCTGTCCGTAGGGAAGCACCATAGAGAGTCGGTCGGAATCTTCTGCATCCTGATGGTCAGACTTGTTGAGACCTCCAAAGTAGAGCACTATGTCGGCTTCTTTTGCCGCTTTCACGGCATCGGAAGTGAGTTGTTCCACAGTTCTGAAGTCGCGCAGGTCTTGATTTGTCTTCACCCCGTTGTATTCTCCGAGAGTGTCGCCAACGTATCCGCGTTCGTACACAATGTCAAAGTCTTTACCGAATCGTCTTTTCAATCCTTCAAGAGGAGTGACTTCATATCTTGCCTTTAGAGAAGAACTTCCTCCGCCTACCGTCATCATCTTTATAGCATTCTCGCCGATGACTGCTATTTTCTTAACTTTTGCGGGGTCTAAAGGGAGCAGATTGCCTTGGTTTTTAAGAAGCACGATTCCCTCTGCGCCTATTTTGCGGCAGGCATCTCGATGCTCGTCGCTGCCCATAGAGCCCCAGGGGCGGTTTCTGTTCATGGCTGTGCGGAATGTTAGTCGCAACACTCTGCGCACCTTGTCGTCGAGTTCCTTTTCAGAGAATTTACCCTCTTTTATTCCGTTGAGATAAGGATTTGCGAGCCAATAATTGTCGTAGGCGTTCGAAACGCCGTTGGTTAGCCCGTTGGTCCAGCTTCCGAACTCCATGTCGAGGCCACCGGTCACGGCAGTTTCAGTGTCGTGCACCGCCCCCCAGTCTGAAATCACGGCTCCGTCCCAATTCCATTCTCCTTTAAGGATGTCGTTCATCAGGATAGGGTTGTAGCTCGCATGTTCTCCACGAAACAGGTTGTAGCCACCCATGAAACTCCATGCTCCGCCGTCAATGGCGGCTGCCTTGAAAGCGGGGAGGTATATTTCATAAAGTGTGCGGTCGTCTACAATAGGGTTTGATGTGTGGCGGTTGATTTCATTGTTGTTGAGGGCGAAATGCTTTACGCAGACCGCAACTCCGTTGCCTTGCACGCCTTTTACATAATCTATAGCCATTTTTCCGGAGAGATAAGGGTCTTCGCCCATATATTCAAAGTTGCGTCCGCATAGAGGAGTCCTGTAAATGTTGACACCGGGGCCGAGAATCACGGCTTTGTTGCGGAAACGGGCCTCCTCGCCGATGCTTTTGCCATAAAGAGCCGCCATTTCGGGGTCCCATGTGGCTGCAAGGCATGTGAGAGAGGGGAATGCCGTGCAGGAATCGTTGGTCCATTGAGCCTGCTCCCATTCATCCCACAGCACTTCCGGACGAACTCCCATAGGGCCATCTGTACACCAAATCTCAGATATTCCAAGTCGAGGCACCCCCGGGGCACTGAATTTAGATTGGGCATGTATGATGCCGATCTTCTCTTCAAGTGTCATTCTTGACAGAGCATCCTCTACTCGCTCTTCAAGAGTCTTGCTTTCGTCAAGATAGACCGGAGTGGCCGAAAAAGATAAAGCTGCACTGCATAAGGCCAATGTAGTTGCTAAAACTCGGGTCAGTTTCATGATATTAATGTAAAATTATTTTGATTTGTAGAATATGTTGCAAAGATACAATAAAATCCGAAATAAGGTGGCTCATTTTAATTGAAGTAAGTTTAAAAATAAATGAGAGTGTCCGTTCCTGAAAATGTTTGACTCGGTTTGGTATGTTTATTGATATTTGTTTACCCTATCTTTGGAGAAGGTTGACTGACCGGGACCTATCACTGGGCGGAGTTGACTGAGGGCGTAGCCCGAAGGCAACGTAGCCCAGTGATAGGGGCAAAGTTACAAAAAATTTTATGGCGGCGATATTCCATTCTTTTTATTTTAGCAAATTTATCCCGGCTATTGTATGGAAACAATGTCTGCCGAAGTATGTTATGCTAAGCATTGATTAAGATTGCAAAGACATTCTATCTGCTGAATTTTGAAACTGGAATTGGGCGCGAATTATAGGAAGACGCCATGGCCTCCCCATATGCCCCCGCAGAACGAATGGCAATCAGGTCGCCTCTGTGAGTTACAGGCAGCTGCACGTTTTCTCCAAACACATCGGAAGATTCGCATATTGGCCCGGCTACATCATAAACTTCAGTTTTTTCAGATTCAGAGGTTATATTCTCGATTTTGTGGTGTGCCTGATATAGGGCGGGGCGTAGAAGCGCGTTCATGCCACCGTCGACAATCACAAATTGCTTGTTTACACCTTTTTTTACGAATGTAACCCGTGTGATTAGGGTGCCGCATTGTGCAACTAAAGCCCTTCCAAGTTCAAAATGGAGTTGCTGCGACGGCCTTAGATGAAGATTATTCTTAAAGATGTTGAAAAACTCATCAAAATCAGGAATGGGGTGATCTTCAGGATTGTCGTAGTCTATTCCGAGTCCGCCGCCAACATTGATTGTGGGGATTGCAAGATCGGGGTATTCTTCTTGCAGGATATTTATTTTCTCGCAAAGTATGCGGTAAGGTGTCATGTCAGTTATCTGCGACCCGATATGGAAATGAAACCCTTTGAATTCTATCCATTCTGAATTGACGCAATGCTCCACAACGTCAGGCATAAGCGACATTGCTATTCCGAATTTATTCTCGGCAAGGCCGGTGGTTATGTAATGGTGAGTGTGGGCGTCTATTTCCGGATTTATGCGAAGAGCCACAGGGGCTTTTTTCCCCAGTGACTTGGCAATCTCTTCAATCACCCCCACCTCTTCATCCGATTCGGCATTGAAGCATCCAATTTCATATTCAATGGCAGCTGCAATCTCTTCATCGGTTTTGCCCACCCCGGCAAACACAATCTTGGCAGCGGGGAAGCCGGCTGCTATGGCCGCCCGTATCTCGCCCAGGCTTACAGTGTCGGCACCTATTCCTGACGCGGCTATTCTTTTAAGAATTTCCGGATTGGAATTGGCTTTCACTGCATAGTGAATGTGAAATCCCGGGAAAGAGGATGACTCCTTCATCTTGTCGAGTGTTGCGTCGAGAAGGTGAAGGTCATAATAATAAAAAGGTGTGCTTTCTGCACGTAAACTCTCGATTGGGAAATTCGTGGTGTCCATAGGCATATAAGATTGTGTTTAGAACAAATGTTGGCTCAATAATTTGAGAGCGTCGGTTTTATCGGCTTTTTGAATCAATATGGAAATATTGTAGTTGCTGCCTCCATACGATATCATTCTAACGGGAATATCTTTCAAAGCGTTCACAACTTCAGCCTCAAAACCTCTGTTTTGCCATTGAAGGTCGCCCACTACGCAAATAATCACCATGTCGCGGTCAACTGTGACGTCGCCAAGTTCTGAGAGTTCGGAGACTATCTCCGAAAGGCAGCACTCGTTGTCGATTGTGACAGACACACCCACTTCAGATGTGGTAATCATGTCGATAGGGGTGTGGTATTTTTCAAATATCTCAAACACCTTGCGCAAGAAACCGTAGGCCAGAAGCATATGGCTGCTTTTGATTTTGATTGCAGTGATGTTGTCTTTTGCAGCCACGGCCTTTATTGACTGAGTGGAGGGCGCATTGAAAATAGTGGTGCCTGTTGCCTCGGGTTTCATTGTGTTGAGGAGGCGCACCGGAATGTTGGCATGTTTTGCCGGCAGCACGCATGTGGGGTGCAGAATCTTGGCACCGAAATATGCAAGTTCTGCCGCCTCTTCAAAATGGAGTTCGCTTACCGGGCTTGTGCCTTCCACAAATCGAGGGTCGTTGTTGTGCATGCCGTCGATGTCAGTCCATATCTGGATTTCGTCAGCATTGATTGCTGCGCCTATAAGCGAGGCTGTATAGTCGCTGCCGCCGCGCTGGAGATTGTCGATTTCTCCTTCATCATTGCGGCATATGAATCCTTGTGTAAGATAGATGTCGAACCCCGGGTTCTTTTTAATCACGGCTTTAAGATTCTCACGGATATAGTCGAGGTCGGGTTCGCCATGTTTGTTTATTTTCATAAACCGAGTGGCGTCAAGGAGAATGGAGTTTAGTCCGCACTGTTTCATATAGAGATCAACAAGCATTGTCGACAGTTTTTCTCCATAGGCAACTGTTTCCTTGCTCTCCTTTATGCCGTGAGGCTTGTCGAGATAGGTTCGCAGTGCGGCAAAATATTTATTCAGAGCTGATTGCGCGATGTCTCTCAGTTCTTTATTGTCGAGAAGCTCGTCGGCAGTGGTGATGTATTTCTGCTCAAGATCGTCGATTTGTTTGGCAGCGTTTGCCAATTCTCCATCGCAGATGCACTGTGAGATGCCGATAAGGCTGTTTGTTGTGCCAGACATGGCGCTAAGCACCACTGTGACATTCCCTGCAGCGGCCACAAGACTGACCATGTTTTTCATTCTTTGGGCACTCCCTACGGATGTGCCTCCAAATTTCATTACCTTCATATGCTGTGAATCAAAAATAATGGTCTCTAATATGTTAGGATATTGTAGCAAAACCCAATGTAGTGAGACCGGCCTGTAGAATAATTGTGCAAATGTAGTGAAAATTTATAAAATATTGGATGGTTATATATAAAAAACACGACAATGAATAAGTGCAAATCACTTTTTTATAAATTATATGTTTTTTTGCATAGATTGGGGAGCCGGAATATGGGAATATGAAGGTGTGGCGGGAGTGACATAAGTTACTATGTTTGCATTTGAAAAGCCGGAACGCCGCTCAAATGCAAACATAGTGACTAAAAACCTTTTTGCAGGGGATGTTGTTAAGGGAGTTATAAGTGTTTTGTTTATGAAGATTCCACGAATTGCATGAAGATAAGAATTATAGCCATATTGTTGTTGGCGTTGTGCGTTTTCCCTTCGTTTGCCCAATTTGATTTTGGCGGACCGGTGAGTGAATCAGGCTATGGTTTGGTGAAAACGAATCTGACGTTCAGCTATGACCATGTTTTCGGGTCAGTCCCTGACAACCTCACGGGCCAGGTGTCTTACCAGTTTGTCAATAAGCCTTATCTTAAATTCACGGCTAATGCAAAATTGAATATGCTATGGGCTAATTTTGAAGACAACCGGCTCTCTGAGCCGGTCGATGCCTGGGGGATAGGGCTGAACGGAAATCACTCATACGGCAGTTTCGGATTCACGGCGTTAGGATTTTTGCCGGTTTTCGGCAAGCCCTTGGCTTTAATTGCAATAGGTAATGCGGAATGGTCGAATCATTGTTTCGGCCGTATTTCCGGACTGGCAGGCGGAGCTTATATATTTAAGATGACAGAGCGCACGCAGATTGGTCTTGGCGCTATTGCAATTATCCACACCGCATCAAAGATTCCTGTTTTTCCGGCCATTTTATGTCGACACCGGTTTAATGACAGGTTCGCATTGAATATATATGGGGGCATTTTCGGGTTGGAGTATAATCCAACGCCCAATAATCTTATAGTGCTTGGCGCAGACCTGGATGCCCGCAGTTTTTATTTCAAGCCTCATAAGGAGGGATGGCCTGATAAGTGTCGATTCACAATGACGCTATTGCGCCCTTCGCTGCGTTATAAACACCGTTTCGGTAAGTATTTTTATGGAGAGGCGCAAGCTGGAGTTGCCTTTAAAATGTCGGGGCATGTAACGAGCGCGACGCGTTCTCACAGTTATCTTGAATTTCATGAAAAGCCTTCGTTCTTCTTGAAAGCTACGGTTAGCTATTCTTTATGAGAGGGTTTCCCAAGGTTTCGGTTGTCATGTTTAATGATGTTGAGGAATAGAGTGTAAACAGAGCCGGGAATTCGTAAGGATTCCCGGCTCCGCGTGAGTTAAAGAACTTTGCCTTAATATAAATCTTATTTCTTGGTCTCTTATTTCTTGGTCGGATCTATGCCCAGGTTATGATAGATGAAAGAGTAGAGGTCAGTGTATTCGTCTATCACTTTCGTCATTGGCTTTCCGCCACCGTGTCCGGCCTTGCTGTCTATGCGGATGAGTTTGGGAGCATTGCCGGTGTTTGATGCCTGAAGAGTGGCGGCATACTTGAATGAGTGTGCCGGAACCACTCTGTCGTCATGATCGGCAGTGGTCACGAGTATGGCAGGGTAGGGAGTGCCGTCATTTTTGATATTATGAATCGGAGAGTAAGCCAGCAGATAGTCGGCCATCTCTTTTGAGTCGGCGCTTGTGCCATAGTCGGAAGCCCAGTTCCATCCGATTGTGAAGAGGTGATAGCGCATCATGTCCATAACGCCTACACGTGGAATGGCCACTTTAAAGAGGTCGGGGCGCATATTCACTGTTGCACCTACGAGGAGGCCTCCATTGCTACCGCCCTCAATAGTGAGATAGTCAGGTGATGTCCAGCCTTCATTTATCATATATTCCGCAGCGGCTATGAAGTCGTTAAATACGTTAAGCTTATTCATCTTTGTGCCGGCCTGGTGCCATTCTTCACCATATTCCGAGCCGCCGCGAAGATTTGTCTGTGCGTATATTCCTCCGTTTTCGAGCCAAAGCATACGATTAGGTGAGAATCCGGGCGTAAGCGACACGTTGAAGCCGCCGTAGCCATACAGGTAAACAGGGTTCTTGCCGTTCTTTTCGAGACCTTTCTTGTAAGTGATAAACATTGGGACTTTTGTTCCGTCGGCAGAGGGGTAGAACACCTGCTCTGTAACATAATCATCCATGTTGACGCCATTGACATCGGTGGTGCCGATGACAGTGCTTTCACCGGTTTCGAGGTTATAGGAGTATCTTGTTGAGGGTGAAGTGAAAGAAGAGAGCGCGTAATACACTTCGTTGCTGTCTTTGTCAGAAGAAATGCCAACGGTGCCATAAGTGGGGAATTGCATTTCTTTCAAGAGTTTGCCGTCTTTTGAATAGACGTAAGCGTGGTCTGTTGCATCTTTTTCGACAGTGACGATCATTTTGTCGGCAGCGAACTGCACACCCTTCATCACGCCTTCTCCTTCCGGAATAAGGGCTTTCCAGTTTTCACGCTGAGGAGCGGCAACATCTGCCACCATAAGGCGTTTTCTAGGGGCATTCCAGTCAGTAATCAGGTAGATTTTCCCATTTTCTACTCCCATCACGTTTATTTCATTGTTTTGAGAGGGCTCCATCACTACCCAGTCGCCACCCTTTTTGAGATTTTTGAACATAAGGGAGTTGCCGGAGCCTTCTCCGCCGCCAATCACAAACAGCAGGTCTTCAGATTCGGGCACATATGCCGAGTGGAAATGAAGAGGGTGTGCTTTGTCTTCATACACAAGGCGGTCGCTGCTTTGAGGAGTGCCGATTTTGTGATAGTAAATCTGGTGGTTCTCATTGGCGTTTGAAAACTCTTTACCCTTTTCCGGACGTGGGTAAGAACTGTAGTAAAATCCGTCGCCATTCCAGTCTGCTCCGGTGAATTTAGCCCATTCGATATGGTCGTCGAGGAGTTTTTTCGACTCGGTGTCCATTACAAAGATTTCATTCCAGTCAGAACCGCTTCTTGAAATTATATAGGCAGTATATTTCCCGTCGTTTGAGATCGACAGACCTTGAAGGGCCACGGTGCCGTCGTCGGAAAGAGTGTTGGGGTCGAGAAAGACTTCAGGTTTGCCTCCAATTGAGTCAGAGCGATAGAGAACGCTCTGGTTTTGTAGTCCGTTGTTTTCATAGAAATAATATTTACCGTCTTTCTCTTTTGAAGGAAGCCCGGTTTTCTTATAATTGTTGAGGGCTGTGAGGCGCTCGCGAATTTTTTCGCGGAACGGAATTTCTGAGAGGTATGCTTCAGTCAAGGCATTTTCTGCTTTCACCCATTCGAGAGTGGCGGGAGCTGTGTCATTTTCAAGAGGGCGATAAGGGTCGGCCACGGTTGTGCCGAAATATTCATCGGTGACTGATTCGTCGGTTGGTGCGGCGGGATACTCCATCTTTGTAGAGTTGCATGCGCCTACAACACCAGCTAAAGTGGTCATGAGCGATAGTTTTAGGAATCGGTTCATAAAAGTTGTTTAGTGTTTATGGTTTAGGTTTAATATAGGGTTATTAAGGAGCGTGCCATAAGGGGGTGGATGCTTCCGTAGCGTGAAAACATACCCCCGGCAAGATGAGAATTGAGCCGTCTGCATTCCGGCGGCACTAATTCTTATGAAATTAACGTAAAATTAATTGATATGGGTATATTCCCCGATTAAGCACATGCGATGATTAGCTGAGGAGCTAATCTTTTTATGCGATATTTGTTTCAGATTAGGCGAATGTGATTAAATATATGTTAAAATTAATGCAATTAAACAAGAATTATTAAAATAATGTTAAAATTTTAATAAATTTATATGTTTAATAACATACTTTGAAAAATATTTTATAATTTTGCATCGAGTTTTTCATGGTATTAGATTTTAAGGTTAACTGAAGATTGGTTGTCGGGAGACAATCAATTATTTTTTTATACCTATCGCAAGTTTTTTTACAGGAGTCCCGGCGTCAGTGATAGCCAACGCAAGTTCATAGTTATCCACGGCTCTTTCATTTAAGATAAAAATAAAGACATATTTTCCCTTACCCGGTTTGTTGAGAATCGGGTAAATTTCC